>JAEWBM010000202.1 GCA_023391155.1 Acidobacteriota bacterium | reverse complement strand
GGCGTTCCGGCGATCGAAAGGCCAAGCGGGTGATCGGGATAGAAGTCGGCGTAGAAGAGCTCGCCGAGCAATTCCTCGGGCGAGTCGTCCATCATCTTAATCTCTTCGATGATGACGCGCTGCTCGTTGATGAGGTCGGCGGACTCGAACCGCGGTGACGTAAGGATATCGGCGAGCAGGTCAAACGCGGCGGGGAGCTGTTCGTCGAGAACTTTTACCGCAAAGCCGGTTTCTTCGTGGGTGGTGAAGGCGTCGAGATTTCCGCCGAGGCGGTCTTGTTCAAAAGCGATCTGCTTTGCGGTCCGACGGCGTGTGCCCTTGAATACAGAGTGCTCGATAAAGTGGGTAATGCCGTTTAGCTCGTTCGGCTCGTTCCGCGAACCGACACGAAAGAAAAAGCCGACGGTGACCGAGCGGACGCCCGGCATCGTATCCGTCAAAATTGTCAGGCCGCTATCAAGGCGTGTTTTGCTGATCTTTTCGTTCATTGGCGAAGAAAAGAGACTAACACGCTGTAACCGTTAAATGAACCCGTGGAGCGGCGTATTGGGAGCAAAAAACTTCCGGCCCGTTCAGGCACGAAATCACTGGTTCTCGAGGACCGGCGGATCCGGTGCATGCGGCGTCTGCTGAGTCGGCGGTTTCACCGGGGTCTCAACGACCGGCGTAATGGGCTTCTCTCCTGATTTGCCGTTTTGCTCAATACCGAGTTGAGCCAGCACCTCGGGCCAGTTGAGGCCGAGGGCCTGGAGCTGCTGAAGCAGGGAGAAGATGACGGTCGGGCCGGTCTGTGCGAAGCGGTTGATGCCGCTCTGGTGCCCGTCGCCATTGCCGTTGCCGTTTCCACCCTGGTCGATCATGACGATCTTGTCGATCTTGCCGAGCGGTTCTGAGACGGCCTGGAAGACCGGTGCGGACGATTCGATGATCGAGGGTAGTTTTTCGAGAATGGTCTGGAGCCTGGCGGCGTCGTTGAATTCGCGCCATGCCGCGGCCTTTTCCTTGATAGCGGCAGCCTCCGCAAGGCCCTGAGCCTCTATAGCTTTTGCCTCGGCAAGTCCCTTGGCTTCCAGCTTTTCGGCTTCAGCAAGTCCGACGGCGCGTATCTTTTCTGCTTCTGCCTTACCCTCGGCGGCGACGGCGGCGGCTCGGCCCTGGCCCTCGCGCTCAAGCGTTTTCGCGTCAGCCTCGGCGATGGCTATCTGTGCCTGCTTACGGCCTTCGGCCTCAAGAATGGCAGCCTCCTGAAGACCTTGAGCTCGGAGCACGGCGGCACGGCGGTCGGCCTCGGCGTGTTTGACGACGGTTGCCTCGAGTTCCTTCTCTTTACGCAGGACCTCTTGCTCCTGTACGGAGATCTGTTCCTGAGTGCGGATGCGTTCGATGCGGACCTCTTCAGCGGTGACCTCTTGCTGCGCGCGGGCGTCTGCGAGCGGGCCGGCCTGATTGGCCTTGGCTCGCTCGGCCTCGATCTGTGCTTGGACCTGTGCCTTCTGGATCTCGGTCTCGCGGTTTGATTGGGCTATCTGAGCCTCGGTTTCAAGGCGGACCTTTTCGCCCTCTTGAAGGGCGAGCGAAGCCTTGATCTTGGAGTCGCGGTTTGCTTCGGCCTGGCCGATCTCGGCATCGCGTTTAACCTCGGCGGTTCGGCGTTTGCCGAGAGCGTCGAGATAGCCCTCTTCGTCAGAGATCTCTTGAATTGTAAGGGCATCCATGCCGATGCCCATTTTTTCAAGGTCGCCGGCTGCCTCGGTGGTGAGCTTTTGAGCAAAGCTTAGGCGGTCGTTGTTGATCTCTTCAACCGTAAGCGTGCCGAGAATTGCGCGAAGGTGGCCCTCGAGTGTTTGGAAGATGAGCCGGTGGAACTCCTGCTGCGGCATTCCGAGAAAGCGTTCGGCGGCGGCACGGAGGCTGGCGTCATCGCCCTTGATCTTAACGTTTGCGACGGCCTTGACCGACACGGGAACGCCCTGGACCGTATATGCCCGCGAGGTGGCGAGCGGCACGGTTATGACATTGAGGTTGAGGTACTCGACCTTTTCGAGAAAAGGGAAGACCAGCGTTGCACCCCCGCGAACCAGGCGGTAGCCGACGGAAGAGCCGTCAGCGAGCTTCCGACGACGGCCCGAGATGACGGCCGCCTGATTCGGCGAAACCTTGATGTAGTTTCGGCTGATCAGCATTATCGCGATGATCGCGGCGATAACGATGACGAGAACAACGATGGGGATGAGCAGGGTCGAGTTGTCGAATAAGACTTGCATTGTTTACCTCAAAAAAAACGCCGATCACTCGGCAGCTTCCACAATCACGGAGTCTCCGGCGATGGCGGCGATCTTCACTATTGCCCCGGGCTTGATCTCGTCGCCGCTCGCGGTGCGGGCGAGTTTCTCAACGCGTTCGTCGCCGATGCGGGTGGTGATCTGGCCGAGTGTGCCGGGTTTGATCGAAACGGTGACCTGGGCGGTGCGGCCGATGAGGTCGTCATCGGTGACGGAACTCGACGCCTGTTGGCTGACCAAAAACCGGCCAAAGGCCGAGACGATGCCGCCGAAGATGACGCCCCCGAGCAATCCCGAAAGCGAGCTGGGCACCGTGCCGAAACCTGCCCACGCGGCAATGAGTCCAAAGCCGCCGAATGCGGTTATGAAGACTGCAATGACGCGGCTGTCGAAAAGCCCGAAATCCGTGCCGTCGGCACCGCCAAGATCGGCATCGCCGCCAAACATCTCAAAGATGTCGCCGAGCACGAGCGAAACGAGCAGGAAGATGAAACCGACCCCGCCGATAATGGCGAAGATCATTACCAGGTTCATACTTGTAAAGAGATCCATGAGTTAGGTTTTGCTCCGGGCGTCGAATTGGCGATTGCGGACATTCTACAATGAAAGGAAATTTTTAGCCACGAATATTGTTGACTTGCGGCCAGGGGAGGGCGCGGCTCGTATTTGTCAGCCACAGATTACACGGATAACTCAGATAAAGAGATAGACAGGAGAAGATGATCTTTCGGGGGTCGTTTTTCTCTGGCTGATCATAGGACAAAGCGTTCGTATTCTAGTTTGCGCTTGCCGAAGTTTAGGAGATAGGCTACGCGGAAATTTGTTGCCTTGAGGTAATTCAGTGTTTGAGCCCGGTGGATGTCATGGAGTTTGTCAGCGGCTTTGAGCTCGAGAATGACCGAGTTCTCAACCAAGATGTCCGCGAAGTAATCGCCGACGACCTGCCCGTGAAAATGGACGGGGATGGAAGCCTGCTGAAATGCGGAAATACCGTTTTCGCGAAACAGCACCATCAGCGCATTTTCGTAGACCTTTTCGAGAAAGCCGTAGCCCAACTCCGTGTGAGCCTGCATCGCGAGGCCGACGAGCTTATATGAGAGGTCTTTGTAGAGGAACTTTTCATTCAGCATACTCTGTGAAGAAAAAATATCTGTGTAATCCGTGTAATCCGTGGCTAATTCCCGCTTATCGAGTTAAAGAGCAGCGGGAAGGTTGCCAGGCTCTGGCCGCGGTATTGAGGCCGGAAGCCGAAGAGGACGATGCGGCCTTTGCCGTAGTTGACCTCGACGAGCGCGGCCTTGCCGGCGATCTTTTCCTGGCCGAGTGCCCAGCCGGAGAGGAGGATCTTGGAGGGGTCTTTGGGGTAGCTCGCAATGACACGGGCAGAAACGCGACCGTTAGGGAGCGTGCCCTCGGGAGCCCCATCAGCACGCTCGTTAACACTCGCGTTTCCGCCCGGATAGGAGATCTCGAAAACGGGCGATTGTTCGAACCAGGCGATGGACTGGGCAGGCATTCCATCGGCGATGGGGTGGGTGGTGTCGAGCTCGGTGCGGAGGATGGAGCCGGGGATGTAGAAGTCGCGGCGGTTTAGGCCCTGGGTGATGTCTTTGATAGGGAGGTTGAAGTGCTGGATGGCGAAGTTGGACGAACGGTTGAGGAAGACGAGCGTGCCGCCCGCCTCTACGAACTTCTTCAGGTTTTCGACGCCCTCTTTGCCGACGCCGCCTGTGTATTCATCGGGCATCGAGCCCTTGGCGTAGCCGTTGAGGATCTGGTTGGGCGATTGGTCGGGGAAGATCACCGATTTATTCGCAAATGTTCCAGATCGGATATCATCATCCGTTGTTGTACCAACGAAGGTCGTACAGTCTTGATCAAACTGTCGCTCAAAAACCCAACGGGTCCAGCCTTCATCCATCGATGGTACGTCTGACTGATAGAGTGCGTTATTGGGGATACCTCCCATCCCATGACCACTGACTCCACAACCACGCCCCGCCCCTGAACTTAGGCCTTTAGTCTTCTTGAAAAGTCCGTAAACGGGCTTTACATTTACATCCATCAAAAGGGGTAAAGTATGAGCGGTTACATCATAGGGCGCTATCGGATGCCCACTCGAGTCCAACAATTTCGGATAAGTTTGATTCTCCAGTAGAGCCTTTGCAAAACCGCCATATGGTTGCGACATGGGAACAACCGTAGCTCCCTCGGGTATTTGAACATTCCTTGAGGCAACTTCTTTGCTCTCGTAGGTCTCAACTCCCGCCCGTTCTAGAATTTGAAGAAGTTCGCTTCTCCGGTAATAATCTTCTCCCATGACACCGGGCCCCACCTCCTCAGGATAAGGCAGGATAAAGGCATTTAGTTCCCCATCCTTCCTCGGCCGTACAGCCTCCTTCCCGATCTCGTAAAAATTCTTCAGCCATTTCTCGCGGTTGCTTGCCGCATGATCTAACAAACTAAAGGCGGTGGCGGTCATGTAGTCGGTGATGTCGCGGAGGCGCCATTCGCCGCCTTTCCAGGCGGGGCCGTTGTTGGCGTCGTCTTTGTGGGGGTTGACGCCGCGGCCGCCGCGGAGCTCGTCGGCCTTGACGGTGATGGGCGAGGCGAGGCGTGCGGAGGCGGTTTCGCTAAGGATGCGGACTCCGCCGTGGTAGTGGGAATAGGCGCGGGCCGGCGTCCATGCGTCGTAGGTGGTGCCGGTGGTCAGGCCCTGAAGGCCTTTTTTGCGGAGATCGGCGGCCATCCAGAGGCCGAGCTCGGTGTAGCCATCGACGATCTGCTTGGGGACGTTGGGCTCGACCGGGTCCATATAGGGCGGCAGGAACTGGCGTGCGCCGTGGGTGCCCTGTTGGTGGACGTCGAGGACGATCTGGGGGTGCCAGACGTTGTGGATCTTGTCGACGGTTAGCTGGGTCTCGACCTGGGTAAATGCGTACCAGTCGCGGTTGTTATCGGGGCCAACATATTTGTGATAAAGCTCGGGCGGCGAGGTGCCTTCGTAGGGAGTGCCGAGCGTTTTGTCGTACCAATTCTTGACGATATCGACGCCGTCGGGGTTAAGACTCGGGACCATGAGGATGATGGTGTTGTCGAGGATCTTTTTGGTCTGGGCGTCTTGGGCGCTGAGGAGTTTGTGAGCGATGAGCATGCTCGACAGTGTAGAACCGACCTCGGTGGAGTGGATGCCGAAGGTGATGAGGACGATGGTCTTGCCTTCGGCGATGAGTTTCTTCGCTGCGGCGTCGCGAGAAGATACACCCTCCCTACCGGTCGGGTTTCCGCCTGCGATGGTTCGAGGATCGGCGAGTTTGTCGTTGATCTCGCGGTATTTGTCGAGTTGCTTCAGGTTCTCAGGGCTGCTGATGGCCGCGTAGACGAACGGGGCGCCCATCGTAGTTTTGCCGATCTCTTCGAAGGTCATACGGTCGCTGGCGGCGTCTAGCTTTTTGAAGTAGTCAACGACCTGTGCCCAGCTCGCGAGCTTGCGATCGTCGCCGGGTGTGAAGCCGAGGACGTCCTTGGGAGCGGGGACCTGAGAGATCGCTGTGAGCGTCAGGGCCAGGAATATCCCGCAAAGACGCAGAGACGCGAAGATCGAAGAGGTGGTATTCGACATAAGATTTTTAGCTCCGAAAGAAGGTTTGAAGACTTTATCAGATGTAGGTGCGTGTGTTGAGTTTAGCGTTGCATTTGGAGCGGTTGAGGTGTACATTCCGACAAGAAAAGGGGCGTGGAGGCGGCGGCGCGGTATGGTGAACGTGGCAACGAATGCAAGGTCAACCACCCGCTATCGCAGGTGGTACTGACGGCGGGATGACGGGTCCTGAGCCGACCGACGTCGTGAAGGCACGTTCGTTAACACTCGCGTTTCTGCCCGGGAGCGAGAAAGGCACGCTCGTTAACACTCGCGTTTCTGTCCGGGAGCGAGAAAGGCACGCTCGTTAACACTCGCGTTTCTGCCCGGGTAGCGAGAAGGGCAAGCTCGTTAACACTCGCATTTCTGCCTGGGAGCGAGAAAAAGGCACGCTCGTTAACACTCGCGTTTCTCTCTGGGAGCGAGAAAGGCACGCTCGTTAACACTCGCGTTTCTGCCCGGGAGCGAGAAAGGCACGCTCGTTAACACTCGCGTTTCTGCCACGAGTTCTGAACATATGAAAAACCCATTCCTCGAGAACTTTAAGCCTTATATTCCGGCGAGCGTTACGAAGCTGAGAGAGCTGACGCCGGTGCCGTTGATCGTCGGGACGCTGCTGGGCGTGGTCTTTGGGGCGTCGTCGTTGTACCTGGTGCTGAAGGTCGGGTTGACGGTGAGTGCGTCGATTCCGGTGGCGGTCATTTCGGTGACGCTCTTCCGGATCTTGTCGAAGATGGGCGCGCGAGACGCGACGATCCTGGAGCATAACATCGTTCAAACGACGGGTTCGGCGGGCGAGTCGATCGCGTTCGGTATCGGGGTTACGATGCCGGCGATATTGATCCTGGGGTTTGACCTCGAGGTTTGGCGGGTGACGATGGTGGCGGTGCTCGGCGGGCTGCTGGGCATTTTGATGATGATCCCGCTGAGGCGTGCACTGATCCGCGATCAGCACGGTCTTCTGAAATACCCCGAGGGAACAGCGTGCGCACAGGTGCTGATCGCGAGCGCTTCTGAAGAATCGAAACAGTATTCAGAGATCGCCCAAAAGGGCGAGGCGTCGGCGGCGGGCGGCGGGATGATCATCGCCGGCGGCTTCACCATCGGCTTTATCTACAACGTGATAATGAAGGTGTTCAGCGGCTGGCGCGAATACCCGACCAAGGAATTTGACGAGCCGTTTCGCGGCGGCAGCGTTTCTCTTGAAAACAACCCCGCACTGCTCGGCGTGGGCTACATCATCGGGCCGCGGATCGCCGGGATAATGTTCGCCGGCGGCGCGATGGCGTACTGGGTGCTGATCCCGATGATCCGCTATTTCGGCGACCTGCTAACGCAACCACTGGCGCCGGCGAAGACGCTGATCAGGGACATGCCGATCGAGGGAGCCGCGAGCATCCAGAGTGAGTACATTTTGTACATCGGCGCGGGTGCGGTGACGGCGGGCGGCATCATTAGCCTGTTTCGCTCGCTGCCGACGATATGGCATGGCATACGTGGCGGCATCTCCGACTTCCGGGCGAGGCGGGGGAACGGGACGGATGACGCGGCCGATATGAACGAACTGCCGCGGACTGAGCGGGACATCCCGCTCAAGTGGGTGATGATCGGAATACTGGCGTTGATCGTTGTGATCACGTTCCTACCGGCGTTGAAGATGAACATTCTGGGTGCGGTGCTGATCATCGTTCTCGGATTTCTGTTCGTCACGGTCTCGTCCCGGCTGACGGGCGAGATCGGTTCCTCGTCCAACCCGATCTCCGGCATGACCGTGGCGACGCTGCTGTTTACATCGCTTGCGTTCTTGCTGCTAGGGTGGACTGCGCCTGATCCGTACTTTGTGACCGCGCTTAGCGTGGGCGGCATCGTCTGCATCGCGGCATCGAACGGCGGGACTACATCGCAGGACCTAAAGACGGGCTTCTGGGTAGGCGGAACGCCGTGGAAACAGCAGACGGCCATTTTGGTGGGTGCGCTGTCGTCGGCACTGCTGCTGGGGCCGATCTTGATCCAGCTAAATGATTCCTCGTCGGTATATCAGCCGGTCGAGCAGACGCAGTTCGCACCGGACTTTCAGGTACCGGCGGATGCTTTGGTGACCAGCAACGGGGAGTTTAGGTCGGAGCGCGTTCAGGGGTATTTCGGCACACAAGACACGGCAAACTACCGCGTGTGGCACAACACAGACACGACGATCGGGCCGGCAGGGAAGTACCTTGTGAACATGCAGGGAAAGCCGGCATATTTGGTCGACCCGGGAATCAACGGGGTGATTAGCGAGGTGCAGACGGGCGTGGATGCGAACGGGAACCCCGTGACGCAGACGGTCGAGAAATATCGAGCGCCGAAAGCCACGCTGATGAGTTACATCATCCAGGGGATCCTGAGCCAGCAGCTGCCGTGGGCGCTTGTGCTATTTGGGGTGATGATCGCGGTGACGCTGGAACTATGCGGGATATCGTCGCTGGCATTTGCGGTCGGGCTTTACCTGCCGATCTCGGCATCGTCGCCGATATTTGTGGGCGGTATGGTGCGATGGGCAGTAGATAAATATCTAAAACGGAAGTTTGCCGAGAAGGACCTGACGGAAGAAGAGTTCATCGCCGAAACTGATAAGAGTTCGGGCGTCCTGTTGGCGTCGGGTTACATCGCGGGCGGCGCATTGGCGGGGATATTAGTGGCCCTGTCGGCGGTATATTTCACCGACCTGATGAACCGATTTAACGAAATGGCAGCCAGCGGAAACCCGTTCTATGAAGGGGCCTATGCCGACATTCTCGGGCTGGTACCGTTCATTATATTGGCGGTGTTCCTTTATCTGACGGGACGCGATCTTGTATTTAGCCGGAAGAACGGCAAAGCATCGACCGATCCGGTGGAATAGATTTTTTCGCCAGGTAAAAATTTTGTTTTACCTTTTTGTGCAGGCACGCTATAATGCCCGTGGCGTGTCTTGCACATCTTTGCTTCCAACACGCCCAAGGGAAGCAAATTCCGCCCGATATCCCCTTTGGGCTTAGCCACTTTTTTTCCGGCAATTTAAATTCAAACATATTGAGGCTTTTGCTGATGCTTCCCAAAATCCTGCGGTTCGCAGTCTTGTCCATATCGCTTGTCACCGTAATCGTCGGCGGTGCTTGTACCGCTGAGGCTTCGAGGACATCGGCCCCTGCGTTGCCGGCAGATACCGGCAAACCCGATGCGGCAATAACCATCACGCCGAATTCCCCCGCTGACACCGTCAGGGCGTTTTACACGCGCCTACGCGAGGGCAAGTTTCGCGAGGCGATACACCTGACGAATTTGCGGCCGGCGATAGAGGGGCTGACGGACGATGAGCTAAAGGAATTTTCGGTGGACTTTGCGGCGATCGCGCGGCTGGTTCCCGCGGAGCTTGAGATCAACGGCGAGATAATCTCGGGCGAAAATGCGACCGTCACGGCTAAGCTGCCCGGCGACGACCCGGACACGCTCGAGCTGCAAGAGGTGCAGCTAAGAAAGAACGGCGATCACTGGGTGATCCTGACCGTTGACGAAACTGCCGAAGAGGCGATCAAGCGAGAGGGGAAGAACTATTTCTACGCGCTAAAGATCGAGACACACCAGGAAGAGGCGAAGGCGATGCTGGAGCGGATCGCGAAGGCACAGATCGCTTACTCGGTCGAGAACGGCGGCAAATACGCGGATATGAGCAAGCTGATCGAGATCGGATATCTTCCGGCGGACGTCACGACCAGCGAATCGACGGGATACAAGTTTGAACTGCACGTCGAGGCGAGCGGCAGTTCGTATTATGCGACGGCGACGCCCGCCGACTACGGAAAGACGGGGAAGATGAGCTACCTTCTGCAGCCGGCAAACGAAGGGCTGCCGCGAGTAACAGGCACGGATAACGGCGGGAAACCGCTTGGAAAATAAGGGTTTAGGGGTGTCGACTTTGGTTTGACGCAAATATAAGCTATCATTATCGATTTACGGGACATCATTACAGGACGGCCCGGCATCACTAATTAAATGATCAGAAAACTTGTGACAAAACTGACGGGACTTGTGGCTGAACGGTCGCATTCCGCCCGTAAAAAGCACAACGCTCCGATCAAGATCAGTTTTCAGCCGCTGCACACCACAGGGCGACTCCACGCACCAAACGAGAAATTATATATAACCGGCGAGACCGCTGACCTAAGTGAGACGGGAGTGGGATTTATCGTTTCGGCCATCCGGGTTAAAGAAAATTACCTTGTCGGCCAAGACCGCGTGCTCAATGCCGAGATCGACCTGCCGAGCGGAAAGGTTTCGATGAAGCTCGTCGGACGTCGGTATGAGCGGGTGGGGATGCACCTGTCGGCGGAAAGGTATCTGATCGGGGCCGAAATAACTGCGATCAGCGAAGCGGACCGCGAGGCATATAACCACTTTTTGCGGTATGGAATTCGCCGGCAAAAGGCACATACCCCGGGCCTGGAAATGGGCGGGAATTAGAGAAACGTTTTAATAAAGCAGCAACGAACCGGGCTGTCGCGTCCGGTTTTTTGTTTTGGATTCGGTTTGAGGAGTATCATTGAAGGTATGGCAACAGTAAAGATCGGGATAATCGGAACGGGCTTTGCGAAAAATGTGCAGATCCCCGCCTTTCTGGAATGCGACGGGGCGGAGGTCGTATCGATCGCGAGCGGGTCGCGGACAAATGCAGAGGCGACGGCGAAGAAGTTTGGCGTTGGGCACTACACAGACGACTGGCGGGAGACGGTCGGGCGGGACGAGGTTGATCTGGTCTGCATAACGACACCGCCGAAGCTTCATAAAGAGATGGTGCTTTTTGCCGTCGAGCAAGGTAAGCACATATTGGCCGAAAAGCCGATGGCGATGACCGTTGGCGAGGCTGAGGAGATGGCCGCAGCGGCGAAGGGCTTGGGGAGGCTGATGCTGATCGATCACGAGCTGCGATTTCAGCCGGGTCGGCAGCAGGCGTGGAAGATGCTGCGCGATGGGGCGATCGGCAAGGTCCGGCATGCGAAGTATAACTTCAGGGC
>JAEWBM010000198.1 GCA_023391155.1 Acidobacteriota bacterium | reverse complement strand
ACTTCAAATGCCCCGTGATGAATACTGTCAACGCCATCGGTCAAAAAGCCTTAACGCAGTTTATCTCCGGCAGCGAGCCCTGGATCATCTCCCACGAATCGCCGTTGTCCCTCGATCCAAAAAGCTTTCCGTTCTTCGTCCCGAAGTAAACCTCGTTCCCCGTCGAGCACATGGCATCCCGCAGTATCACCTCATACGCGTTCTCCTGCGGCAGCCCCTTCGTCATCGCCTGCCACGTGTCGCCCTCGTCATCGCTGCGGTAGACCCTCAGCTTGCCCTCACAGGTGTATCTCTCTGCGTCGGCCTTCAGCGGTATTATAAAAACGCTACCGCTTTCGGTGACCGTCACCGGAAAACCAAAATTCGACGGCAGCCCGTTCTCGATCTCCTCCCACGTCACCGCTCCGTCGCGGCTGCGGTAAACGCCGTGGTGATTCTGCAAAAAGAATGTGTCTTTCTTCTGCGGATGCCGCGCGATCTTATGCACACACTGCCCGAATTCCGGATAATTCTCCGGCATAAAATAGGCGCTCACACCCTTGTTGGTCACGTTCCAGCTCTTGCCCTTGTCCGACGACTGATAAACGCCGCCCGTCGATATCGCGATCTTGAGCGATTCGGCATCGTCCGCATCCGTCACGATGGTGTGGACCGCCAACCCGCCGAATCCGGGCTGCCATTCAGGCCGGTGCGGGTGGTCCCACAGCCCGCGATTCAGCTCCCACGTACCGCCATTGTCGTGCGATTCAAAGATCGCGGCCGGCGCTGTCCCGATGTAGATCGTGTCGTCCTCCGTCCCCGCCGCGATCTGCCATATGTTCTCGAGCGACTTTTCCGTGTCTTCAGGAAATTTGATCCGCATTTCCTCCGGCATGTCCCACGTCTTGCCGCCGTCATCGCTGAAAACCAGCTCAGCCCCGAAATGCCAGCTCGTCGGGGCCGCCCAGATCCGCTCCCGCCCGGCCCGCCTATCGAGCATCGCCGCATACACCGACCGCCCCGAAAAGTGCGGCCCGTCCATTTGCCAACCGCCGTCGCCGTCCTTCAAAATGAACAGGCCCTTTGCCGTCCCAACCAAAAGCGTCCTTGCAGGTGACATCTTTCATCCTCCTTTCGCGAACCCCTTCAAAACCAACCGGTCTTCTTCTTTGACGAGCTTCCAAATATCCCGCCCAGAATACCGCGGGTGATCCTTCCGGCGATCGCGGTCCCCGCCGAACGTGCCGCGCTCTTGATAAAAGCGTCCATCGGCGAATCGCGTCTTGACGCCTTCTCAGCCTTCGCCTGTTTCTCGGCTTCCTTTTCGGCATCGGCAGCCGCTTTTGCCTCGGCCTCTTCCTGCATTTTTTGCTCCGCCCGCGCCGACAACACTTCAAATGCCGATTCCCGATCGAGTGGGGTGTCATAGATCCCGGCCACTATCGACCCGGTCACGAGCTGAGTCCGCTGCTCGGGAGTGATCGGACCGATCTGGCTGACAGGCGGCACGACATACGCGCGATCGACGATCGTCGGCGCACCCTTCGGGTCGAGCAGCGAGACCAGCGCCTCGCCCACCCCCAACTCCGTGATCGCCTTTACCGTATCGACCTCCGGATTCTCGCGAAAGCTCTTTGCCGCGACCTTAACCGCCTCTTGCTCTTTGGGCGTATAGGCCCGCAGCGCATGCTGAATGCGATTACCCAACTGCGCAAGCACCTTGTCCGGAATATCCGCCGGGCTCTGGGTCACGAAATAAACACCGACGCCCTTTGAACGTATCAGCCGCACCACCTGCTCGATCTTTTCCACCAACGCCCGCGGCGCGTCGTCAAACAGCAAATGAGCCTCGTCGAAAAAGAACACGACCTTTGGCTTCTCAAGGTCCCCCGCTTCCGGCAGCATCTCAAACAGCTCCGACAGCAGCCACAACAGGAACGTCGAGTACAGCTTTGGTGAATTTACCAGCTCATCCGCCGCCAAAATGTTCAACACACCGCGGCCGCCAAGCGTTTGTATAAAATCCTCCAGCCTTACCGCCGGCTCGCCAAAGAACTGCTCTGCCCCCTGCTGCTCCAACTGCAGCAGCCCGCGCTGTATCGCACCGATCGACGCCTTCGATATGTTCCCGTACTTTGTCGTGAACTCGGCTGCATTCTCGCCGACGAACACGAGCAGCTGCTGCAGGTCCTTGAGGTCGATCAGCAGCAGGCCATGATCGTCCGCAACCTTGAACGCGAGCGTCAGTATACCCTCTTGCGTTTCGTTCAACTGCAGTATCCGCGCTAGCAATAGCGGACCCATCTCCGAAACCGTCGCCCTCAACGGGTGCCCCTGCTTGCCGAAAACATCCCACAGCGTAACCGGGCTTCCCTCAAATGAGAGGCCCGTAATGCCCAGCATTTCCAGCCGCTCCACGATCTTCGGGTGCGTCCCCCCGGCTTGGCTTACGCCCGTCAGATCGCCCTTTATATCGGCCATGAAGACCGGCACGCCGCGTTGGCTAAAGCCCTCCGCCAGTTTCTGTAGCGTTACGGTCTTTCCTGTCCCGGTCGCGCCGGTGATCACACCGTGGCGGTTCGCCATCTCAAGGAGCAAATTAAAATCCCGGTCGTCGCGCCGGGCAATGAGGATTGGTTCGGTCATAAATACAAAGATCTGATCTTTAAACAGTCTGAAAAAAATACTCAGCCCACGGTCTTACTATTCTGGCTTGCTAATCCCGTGGTCAGTCCGAATGTACCACTTCCGGGCTCCATTCTGATCCATGGAAGCTCTACGGTTTGATCGGGCGGTTTCAGGAGGGCTCAATTCCGCGCCACCCTCCCACGTCCCAAAGTAAAAACTCTTGGAGCTAACATAAGATTCCACTCCGTCGATATCTGATACAACGACAGATACGCAGCAAATTTCAACTCCATTTTGATCTTGTGTCAGGCGGACCGTGCCGGTTCGTTTAAAAAGTTCTTTGTATGCCTCGTGCTTTTCCTGCGTAAATCCGGGTTCCCCGGGCCGCCACCTATGTCGCCCCTTTAGGTAAACAAGGTCAAAGTAAACATCCTGTACTCCGTCCTCGCCAGCCATCCGTACTAATTCTTCAAGATCTTCACGGTTGTCCCGAAATCTATCCGCAATTTGCTCATCGGTTAAGTGCTTGTTACACGATATATTGGTCAAAAGGCAGAGGACGAGAACTATGCCCAGAAGCGGAACAGTTACGACTCGGCTCCAAGAAAGGCGTTCAGCGAGGTTCATAATTCTAGACAGCCGCCCGTTCCTTTTCGTCCGCCGGTTTCTCGCAATTCACCATCCAGTCGATTCCGAATTTATCCGTCAGCATCCCGAATCGCTCCGCCCAAAATGTTTCCGCGATCGGCATTGTCACTCGTCCGCCCTCGGCGAGCGTTTTGAACATCCGCTCCGCGTCATCCGGGTCATCGGTCCCGACCGACAGAGCAATATTCCCGCCCACCGCAAACGGGTCCGGCGACATATTGTCCGCCGCCATTATGTGGGTGTCACCCACCTTCAGCGTGGCATGCATTACCTTGTCATCCGGCGCCTGGCCCTCCATCGGCGACCCGCCATAGCGGCCCATATAAAGTATCTCGCCGCCCAAGCATTCCTTGTAAAAGTTTAGGGCTTCTTCGCAATTGCCCTGAAACGTGATGTATGGCATTACTCCCGTCATTCTGCCTCCTCGGCCGGGAAGCGCTCGCCCCGGCTATTTCTTCTTCTCGTATTTCCAGTTCCGCCCCTTGCCTTCACTGATCCATTCCACCGCCGTAGCCACCCTCTTATCACGGGTCGCGTCCGTCTTGGCCTCGTTTATCCACTCGATGTACTCCTTTCGTTTCCCCGGCGGAAAGCCGTCAAAGGCCGCCTCTGCCTTTTTATTTTTCTTTAGACCGGCAGCGAGAGCTTCCGGAACCGGAAGGTCCGCTGCCTTCTTCGCCGGTTTTTTCGGTAAAGTGATCCCCTTTTCGTTAAGCTCCATCGCCTGGCGTATCAGCGAAACGAGCACCTTCTCTTTCGGCAGGTCATCTATCGAGGTAAGCCGTCCAAACCCGCCCATCGCCGTCTTCTCCGCCGGAAACGCGTCTTGTTCCAACAAGGGCTGCTTCCAAAAACCGAACGCGCAGTGCTGCTTAAAGGCCGCCATGTGGCAGATCGGCCCCTTGTGATCAAAGTGCGGCATCCCCCACTTCACCGTCTCCACGACGTCGGGACACGCCTTGTGAACTATCTTTCGAATATGCTGAAGTATCGGCTGAGCAAAGTCGGCAGACTTTTCGATGTAGGCATCTACTCTCGGATCGGTCGTCGGCATGACCAATAATATAACCTAATCCGCGAGGCGTGTCAGTTAATTCAGCCGACGACCGTTAAAGTCAAGAACTGACGAGATTTAACGGCTCATCGCTTAAGCTTCTATTATCTTAACGACGACCTTTCTCTCTCGCGGCCCGTCGAATTCGCACAGATAGATCCCCTGCCATCGGCCAAGGATCAGATTCCCGCCCTCGACCGGGACTGTCACGCTCGAGCCTGTTATTGAAGATTTTATGTGAGAGTCCGAATTGTGTTCGAAGTGCTTGAAGTCAGGATCGTGCTGCGGTATCAGCCGGTTCAGAAACCCGAGCATGTCGCTCTGTACATCGGGGTCCGCGTTCTCGTTGATCGTCAGCCCGCACGTCGTGTGCTGCGTAAATGCGACAACGATCCCGTCTTCCATGCCGGCCCCAGAGACAATATCTCCAACATCCCGCGTGATGTCGATCATCTCCTCCCGCCTCCGAGACTCGACAGATATCCGTTTCATTATTGGCCTGCTTTTACACTCGCCGATTCGACGGTTCGAAACGCAAGCCCGTCGCCTTCCGGATATACCTCAACCACGGAATCGTCGCTCACCTTGCCGGTGATCAACGCCTCGGACAGCTCGTCCTCGACGTATTTCTGCAGCGCCCGTTTCAACGGCCGTGCTCCGTAACTTCGGTCGGCACAGGTCTTATCGATCAGCCACTTCCGTGCCTCTTCCGAGACCGTCAGCGTCAACCGGCGTCCCGTCAATATCTTGTTCAGCGCTTCCACCTGCATTTCGACGATCGCCGCAAGGTCCTCGTCCGTTAGCTCGTCAAATATGATCACCTCATCCAGACGGTTGATAAATTCCGGGGCGAAAGTGTTCTTCACCTCTGCCATCACCTTGGCTTCGACCATCTCGCGCGGAGCGTCTCCGCCCGCTTGGAATCCCACGTTCCCCCGCTTCTGAACGAAACGCGCCCCCAGATTCGACGTCATTATAAATATCGCGTTCTTACAGTCGACGGTCGTCCCCTGAGCGTCGGTTATCACACCGTCCTCGAACACTTGTAACAGTATGTTAAAGACATCCGGATGCGCCTTCTCGATCTCGTCAAACAGGACCACCGAATACGGCGACCGCCGCAGTTTTTCGGTCAGTTGCCCTCCTTCATCATGGCCCACATATCCGGGAGGCGAGCCGATGAACTTCGCCGCCGCGTGCTTTTCCATGAATTCGCTCATGTCAAAGCGGATAAGCGCACGCTCCGAACCGAAAAGATAATCGGCCAGCGTCCGCGCCACCTCGGTCTTCCCGACGCCTGTCGGCCCAAGGAACAAAAAGCTTCCCACCGGCTTGTTCGGATTCTTTAACCCCGCCCGCGACCGCCTTACCGCCCGCGCCAATGCCGAGATCGCCGGCCTCTGCGAAACGACTCGTTTGTGCAGCTCGCTTTCTATCCCCAGCAGCTTCTCGGCCTCTTCCAGCTTCACCGACGAAACCGGCACACCCGTCCACCGCGCGATCACCTCATCGACATCGTCTTTGGTGACCTCGACAGCCAGGAACGAATCTTCGAATGAGCTGAGTTCGAATGAGAGCAGCTGGTCCTCGCGTGCCGCCGACCGCTTCCAGTTCTCAACCGCCTCCCGCCACGACGGCTCTGCCGGGTTCTCGAGCTGAAACCTGAGCTTCGCCCGAGCACCCGCCTGGTCCAGAACGTCGATCGCCTTGTCCGGCAAAAAGCGGTCGGGAATATACCTGTTCGATTGGAATACCGCCGCCTCCAGCGCCTCAGGCGTATATCTGATCTGGTGAAACGCCTCGTAACGGTCCGCGATACCCTTAACGATCTCCAGAGCCTCCGCCTCGTTCGGCGGCTCGACCTTAATGCCCTGAAACCGCCGCTCAAGCGCACGGTCTTTCTCGATCGACTTTCGGTATTCGCTCGGCGTCGTCGCACCGATACACTGTATCTCGCCGCGCGAAAGCGCCGGCTTTAATATGTTCGCCGCATCAAGCGTGCCCTCCGCCGAACCCGCGCCGACCAGCGTATGCAGTTCGTCGATGAAGAGGATCGCCGATGCGTCCTCCTTCAGCTCCGCAAGCAGCTTCTTGAGCCGTTCTTCAAATTGCCCGCGATATTTTGTTCCCGCGATCACCAGCGAAAGATCGAGCGAAAGTATGCGTCGATTCTCCAAAAACGACGGCACGTTCCGCGCCGCTATCCGCTGCGCGAGCCCCTCGATTATCGCAGTCTTGCCGACACCCGCTTCCCCGATCAGCACCGGATTGTTCTTCGTCCGACGGCACAAGATCTCGATCAGCCGCTCGATCTCTGCTTCGCGTCCGATCAGCGGGTCGAGCTTACCGGCAGCCGCGTCCTGGCTCAGGTCGCGTGTAAATTCATCGAGATGCGGCGTTTTCGAATTCTGCCCCGTCGGTTTATAAGACCGCGGGAGCCCCGTCTGCCGGCTTATCTCCGCTCGCACGTCCTGTATCCGCAATCCGTATTGAAAAAGTATCTCAGCCGCAACTGTCCGCTCCTCACGCAGCATTCCTGCGAGCAGATGCTCGGGCAATATCTCTCTGTTCTGCAGCGTGCGGCTTTCCTCGCTTGCCCAAAAAAGGATCTTTTTTGTCTCGGATGAAAGGTGCAGTTCCGCCGATTGCGGAATGCGGTCGCGGACGACGATCCGGTTTTCGATCTCCTTTCGGACCGTCTCAACGGATATTGAATTTCTAAATGGGAAAAATCTTGAAACCAGCGTCTTGTCCTCACGCATCAGCCCTAGCAGCATGTGCTCGGGCGAGATAACGCGGGAGCCGTATTGCAGGGCCTCATACCGGGCGAAGAAAATAACGCGTCGTGACCGTTCTGTGTACCGTTCGAACATAATAGAGCTTCGCCTTACGATGCCTGCGAGGAGAGCGGCGATCGACGCGGCCATTTACCGGATGATCAAAGAATTAACGAGCTACCCTCTATATATTTGCAAACAAAGGCGAAATCCAGAATGTTCGCACCGGTGCCCGTTTAGTTCGTCATCTTTGACCGCGAATCGATCTCGATCGGGTCGGGCATCGGCGTTTCTATCACCAGCGGTTGCTGGTTTTTGCCGATGCTGCCGAGTGCCTTGCCCGCCGGCGCCATTTCGACCTTTGAGGTCAGCACTCGCGCCACGCGTTTCGGCAAAAGGATCGGAGCGATGTTTGCAATACTGTCCGCCAGGCTGACGATGTCGCCGCCGCCCTGCCAGTGTTCCCGCACAACATCTTCATTCGAGCGGTTGATCAGCCGCAGCAGCGTAAGCGCCACCATATAGACGTCATCCACCTGTCCGATAAAAGGGAAGATGTCGGGGATCAGATCTATCGGCGAGATCACATAAACGATCGCCGCCAGAAACAGCGCCTTTTCCGCCGTCGGCACTCTTGCATCTTTCAGCAATCTGCCGAGCAGCGTCAGCATGTTCGGCAGGAACATCAAAAAGTTGCTCATCCGCCCCCGCACGTCGCGCCTCTCTCGGCGGGAAACTCGACGGGGCTTGCCCTCGGTCTCGTTCATAAACAAAGCTCCTCGGAATATTTCCCTAAGTCTAGAAACAACGTTCGCTTTGTGCAAGTTTATTGCCCAAAAGTTGTATGGTAAATTCAGAGCCTGACGCTGAAAACTTTTGCCTGATTTATGATCCTCGAACAGATCCGACAACGTGCCGCCGCCGACCCCCAGCACATAATTCTCCCGGAGGGCGAAGACCTCCGAACGCTTCAGGCTGCCGAAAAATGTGCCGCCGGGCGCATCGCACGCATCACCGTCCTCGGCAGCGAAGAAAAGGTCCGCGTGCTCGCCGCCGAGGCGGGTGTAAATCTAAACGGCGTCGAGATCATCGACCACCTCAAGTCCCCCGACATCGGCAATTACGCCTCGCTCTATCACGAGATCCGCCGCTCAAAGGGCGTCAAACTCGAAGAGGCAGAACAGGCCATCCGCGACCCTCTCTACTTTGGAAATATGCTCGTCCGTGCCGGCAAGGCCGACGGGACCGTCGCCGGGGCGACCAATACAACGGCCCACACGGTCGCCGCCGCTCTCCGCTGCATCGGCGTGCGTAAGGGGTTTCGCATAGTCTCGTCCTTTTTCTTAATGACGGTCCCCGATAAGGCCTTCGGTGCAAAAGGGTCGATGATCTACGCAGACTGCGGCGTCGTGATCGAGCCCGACTCAAGCGAACTCGCCGAGATCGCCATCGCCTCCGCAGCCTCGTGCCGCGCGCTTCTAAATGTCGAGCCGCGCGTCGCAATGCTCTCCTTCTCAACTAAAGGAAGTGCCAAGCACAAGTCGATCGATAAGGTCGTCGAAGCGACGAAAACCGTCAAGGCCCGTATGCCCGATCTCATCGTCGATGGCGAACTTCAGGCCGACGCCGCAATCGTCCCCACCGTCGCCGACAGCAAGGCGCCGGGCTCCGCCGTAGGCGGCAAGGCGAACGTCCTCATTTTCCCCGACCTAAACTCGGGCAACATCGCCTACAAGCTAACCGAGCGGCTCGCCGGCGGCACAGCTATCGGACCGATCCTCCAAGGCCTTGACCGCCCCTGCAACGACCTCTCGCGCGGCTGCACCGCCGACGACATCGTCAACGCCGTCGCCATCACCGCCGTCCAGTCACAGGCGCGCAAGGCCGAATAAATTTTTACAAGATTCTCTCGGCCTATTAGTTCCCGGTGACCAGCGCCGCAATACGCAGCGGCCCGCCGCTGCCGCCTTTGATCTTCATCGGGAAAGCGATAATGTGAAACCCTTTCGCCGGGAGCCCGCTCATATCGCCCACATTTTCGAAAGCAGGAATGTCATTCGTCATCAACGCCACGTGGGCTTCGAAAGTGGTCGATGGCCCATTGTCGATACTTGCCGTGTCGATGCCGACCGCTTTCGGCTGGCGGTTCGCAACGAGCCATTTTGCTGCGTCCGGATGCAGCCCCGGAAAGCTCAGGTCCTTGATAGCGTCCGCCCCTTTCTGATCTGTGCCGAGGTAGGTCTTCAGGTCCGGCCAGCGCTTAGCAAATCCCGTGCTGAACAAAATGATGCTCTTCGGCGGGATCGCGCCATGCTGGCTCTCCCAGTTCACCAGGTCCTCGACCGTGATCAGATAGTTGCTGTCCGCCGCGGCCCGCTCCGCTACATCGATCTTCACCCCGGGCCCGACCAATTCGCTCAGTTCTATCCGGTCGGCCGTCTTCCTTCCTTCCGCAAAGTGTATCGGCGCATCCAAATGCGTCCCGCCGTGCTCGGCGCCGGAAAAGTTATATGCCGAGTAATAAAATCCCTTGTCCGTAACGCCCTCAGCCACGGTCGTGCGCTTAAAGGGTTCGGCCGTCACCCAATAAACCGTTTCCTCAGAGAAATCGTGCGTGAGGTCGACCCATGTCCCGGCGAACGGGTCGTTCGGCACCGTCGCATCCCCGGCATTACTCGCCGTATTCGCACTCTGTTCACACGCTAAACCAAGTGCCGCGATTATCAGGAACAACAGAGCATTTTTCATCCACCCACCTCCGCGATTTCTAATAGATATCCGCCTCGCCCTTCGGCCTCGTCTTCCACCGTTTATGTATCCACATCCACTGATCAGGATACTTCCTGATGATCTTTTCGATCTCAGCAGTGAAGGCCGCCGTCGTCGCCTGCACATCCGCCTTTCGGTCACCCGTGTTCGCCGGCGTCAGTATCTCTCCGTGAACGAACTTAAACCTACCCGCCTCTTTGTCCCACACGCAAAATGCCGGAAAGATGAGTGCATCCGCGCGCATCGCGATCATCGCCGCACCGCCCGGCGTACAGGCGTCTACTCCAAAGAACGGCACGAACACCCCCTCCTTCGGATGAGCGTTCACGTCCGCAAGTATTCCCAGGATCCCCCCGTCACGCAAGGTCGCTATGCCCGTCATCGCCGACCCCGTCTTGTTTATCGGCCGGTTCCCGAACTGCATTCGTATCCCCGAGGTGAATGCCTCGATCAGTTCGTTATCGATCGGCCTCGCCAGATAGCTGATCGGCTCATGTATCGCCCCGAATGCCAGCACCAGCAGCTCCCAATTTCCTAAATGTCCCGTTGTGATCAGCACCCCGCGGCCCTCTTCCTTCACCTTTCGATATAGTTCCAGGGCCTCGTCCGATAACTCAAAATCTACGATCTCTTCGATCTTTTTACGCGAGGCATTCGTCAACTGGCTCGTTTCGCCCAGCACTCGCCCCAGATTTTCGAACGTTCCCCTGGCGATCGCCTCACGTTCTGCAACCGGCATCTCCGGAAACGCGATCTCCAGGTTCCGCATCGCCACCCGCCTTAATCCCCTGAGCACGCGGTACCCGAGCCGTCCGATTCCCACGCCCAAAGCAACGGCCGCGCGGCGCGGCAATACGCCCAGCAGCCCGAATATCCCTCTCGCTATCAGATACTCGGTCCACAACCGCACTTTCCCCTTTTTGGCCATAGGTGATCAGCCGCCGTAGCGGCGAAAGGCGAGGACGGCATTTAGCCCGCCGAAGGCAAAGGAATTTGAGAGGGCCGCAGCGGGCCGGGCCTCACGTGCCTTTCCCGCAATAACATCCAAATTTATCTCCGGGTCAAGCTCCGTAAAATTAGCCGTCGGCGGCAACAGCCCGCGGCTCATCCCGAGCACCGTCGCCGCCGCTTCAAGAGCTCCCGCAGCACCCAGCGCATGCCCGTGCATCGATTTCGTCGAGCTGACGCCGATCCTATCCGTGTGATCTCCAAATGCCGATCTGATGGCGTTCCCCTCCATCACATCGTTCGCCTGCGTCGCCGTCCCGTGGGCGTTGATATAGCCGACGTCCTCGGGATCCAGCCGGGCATCCTCTAGCGCATTTCTCATCGCCCTCGCTGCCCCCGCCGCCAGCGGCATCGTCAGATGATGCGCGTCCGCCGACATTCCGAATCCCGCTATCTCCGCATAGATCTCAGCACCGCGTCCCAGGGCATTCTCTTCCGTTTCCAGCACCAGCATCGCCCCGCCCTCGCCCAGGATCATCCCCGTCCTGTCGCGCGAAAACGGCCGGCAAGTGTCCGGCGCAACGACCCGCATCGCCTCCCACGCCTTCAGATTGCCGTAGCACAGCGGCGCCTCGCTGCCCCCGGCGATCGCCGTGTCCAGCGTCCCCTGCCTAATCAGCCAAAACGCCTGCCCTATCGCGTGGTTCGCCGACGAACACGCCGTCGATGTCGTGAACGTCGCTCCCGTTATGCCGAATTCCATGCTCACATGGCTCGCCACCGAATTGCTCATCGACCGCGGTATGGCGATGGGCGGAACACGATTCTTCTTGTTCGCATAAAGATCGTAAAAGAACGCATCCTCAGTCTCTTTCCCACCGAGGCACGAACCCGTCACGATCCCCGTTTTCGCACCCGAACCCTCATCGAAATTCAAGCCCGCATCCCGTATCGCCTCGCGCGCCGCAACCACCCCGAAGTGTGCAAACGGGTCGAGCATCATCATCTGCCTCTCGTCAAAGTGCGATGACGCATCAAAACCCTTCACCTCGGCGGCATTCTTAAATCGAAGTTCGGCTGTCTCGACTTTCGTGATCGGCCCGATGCCGGAACGCCCCTCCGCCAGCGATTCCCAAAACGCATCTCTGTCGGCCCCGATCGGTGAGACCACGCCGATCCCCGTGATAACGACCTTTCTCATCCTGCTTCGGCGCCGCTGTCCTTGGCCTCCAGCAGGGCTTCTATCTCCGCGATGATCTGCCCGACAGACTTCATCTCCTGCGCCTTGTCGTCCGGGATCGTAATGTCGAACGCCTCCTCGAGCTCAAAAACGATATTCAGCCCGTCGAGCGAATCAAAACCCAGCTCTTCAAATGTGGCATCCGTACTCACCTCCGCCGGTTCGATCTTTTTATAATCGGCAAAGATCTGTTTTACTCTTTCGGCAACTCTGCCTTCTGCCATTCGGTCCTCCGATTTCTTACTTTTTTGATAAGCCCAGCCACCGCATCGCCGCTTCTATGTCCGAAAAGAACTTTACACGAACCCCGCGATTCCGCGCAGCGGTGACAAAAAGCTCGCTCATTTCGTCCGCATTATAATTCGAAAAACACAGCGCGAGCCAAAGATTGGGATATACTTCGGCCGCCCGAACTCCCGATTGAAACGCTCCCACGGTGTCCAGTTTTCTTTCAGGCGCCGGGCCGGTGGCTAGAACCCGATCACATTTGTACTTCCGGCATATCTCGCCGAGCTCCTTCCAAAACCGGTCCATCCCCTCAGGAGTGATCGTAAACGCCCGAGGGTGCACGATCCTTATGTGATCGCCGCGGAAATCGACTTCGAAATCATTGTCCATCGCGGTCGGGCCAGACGTCGAAACAGCAAAAAAGATCCCGGTGCTCGCCGGCGATCGATCCTTACAAAACTCTTACAATCATAACCCATCAGACCTGTTAGCATCTATATAGGCAGCAATTTGCCGTCAAATTTTTCGAATTGGGGTATAGATGGAGCAAACACAAATTTCTTCACAGACGCGAGAGGGTATCAATTGGACGACACTTCTGTTCGTCATTTTCTTTCACATAGGCGCGGTTGCCGCACTGTTCACATTTAGTTGGGCAAATCTGGCCGTGGGCCTCTTTTTATGGTGGTTGGCCGGCAGCCTCGGCATCGGACTCGGCTATCACCGCCTGCTGACGCACCGCGGTTTTGTCGTACCGAAATGGCTTGAGTACACGCTCAGCGTTTTCGGCACGCTGGCTCTTCAGTCCGGGCCGCTAAGTTGGGTGACGACCCACCGCATCCATCACGCATTCACCGAAACCGCAAAAGACCCGCACAGCCCCCGCAGCGGCACCTATTGGGCACACATCGGCTGGATCTTCCGCGGTACCGCGCAAAATCAATCGTGGGCAACGATGCAGCGTTATTGCCCCGATTTCGCCAATGACCGCTTTCACCGGCTGCTCAACAAATATTATTACGTCCCCCTCGTCGTACTTGCCGTCATACTTTTCGCGATCGGTGGGTTATCGATGGTCCTTTGGGGCGTGTTCCTCAAAACGGTCATCGGCTGGCATTTCACCTGGCTCGTCAATTCTGCGACGCACCTCTGGGGATCGCGCCGTTTCGAGACCCGCGATGATTCGCGAAACAACGGCCTTATCGCCGCACTGACCTGGGGCGAAGGTTGGCACAATAACCACCACGCATATCCCCGCTCAGCAAGGCACGGCCTCGCCTGGTACGAGATCGATATCAACTGGATCCAGATCCGACTGCTTGAAAAGCTCGGCCTCGCAAAGTCCGTTTACGCTTACAGTGAAAAGAAAACGGCCTCGGAAGAGGCTTCCGAGCCGATCGATCTTCGGCCGGCCAGCGAAACTGCATAACTTCTGAACACTCGCTTCGCACGCGGCGGTGCGGCCCGAACGGCCGTATCGCCGCTTTCATCTTTAACGGCCGCCGCTTTTCAAATAGAATCGTCCTGTGCGCAGACGCAAGACAGCCATCTTCTTCCTCGTCCTCGGTATCGCTCTCAGCGTCCTTGCCATCGTCCTTAACGTCGGCTGGATCATCCTCAATCTTCGCGAGGTCGCCCTCCTCATTCTTGGCGTCATCTTCTTTGCCTTGATCATTACCGGCCTGATCCTCAACACCATTTTTCTTCTGCGCGAGATCCGCCGCAACGAACAGCACGACGCGTTTCTAAACTCCGTCACCCACGAGCTCAAGACGCCCGTCGCCTCGATCAAGCTATATCTCGAGACTCTTCGCTCCCGAAATGTCTCCGAAGAGAAACGCCGCGAATTCTACGACGTTATGCTCACCGATTCAGAACGGCTGCTCGGCACGATAGATCAAGTTCTGCAGGCCGGGCGTATGCGCGAAAGATCGCGTCAGTTGACCGTCACCGAAACGGATGTGGGCGATGCATTGCGCTCCGCCATCGAGATCGTCCGCTCACGCTATCACCTCGATGAGGGCGTCATCCGGCTTGCCGAGATGCCCAAGAACGCAACGGTCCTCGCCGACCCCGCCGAGCTCGAGACCGCCTTCGTCAATCTGCTGGACAATTCGGTGAAGTACAGCGCGGACGAGCCCCGTATCTCTATCCGGGCAAAGACCGCGGCCCTCAACAATCGCATTGCTATCGTCTTTCGCGACCAGGGTATCGGCATTCCCCCCTCCGATCTGAAACGCATCTTCAAACGCTTTTACCGCGTTCCCGATAACGGATCGGCCCGAAAGGGCACCGGCCTCGGCCTGTTCATCGTCAAAGGCATCATCGAAAAGCACGGCGGCCGGATCACGGCCGAGAGCAAGGGGCCCGGGACCGGCACAAAGTTCGTCGTCCATCTTCCGACCGCATAAATTGTTATGAAGATCCTCATCGTCGAAGACGAAAAGCATCTCGCCGACGGCCTCCGTTTCAATCTCGAGGCCGAGGGCTTCGAGGTCGAGATCGCACCTGACGGTGAAAGTGGCCTGCGGTTGCTCGGCGAAAACGGTTTCGATGCGGTCGTACTCGACGTAATGCTGCCCGGCATCGATGGTTTCAGCGTCGCAAGCGCGCTTCGCGAACGTGATGACTTCACCCCCATCCTTATGCTCAC
>JAEWBM010000141.1 GCA_023391155.1 Acidobacteriota bacterium | reverse complement strand
CGCGTTCGGCGATGCCGGCGAGCTCATCGAGCGTGAATTCCTCGCGTTCGCCCTTTAGCCGGACCTTTTCGCCGTTGCGTTTCAAGGCGACGCGGCGGCCGTCATTGGTGTGATAGAAGAGCGGGAAATACCCTTGGTCGATCAGCACCTGCGGCGTGTAGCCGCGTTCGGCGAGCATCTCGCTTCGGGCAATAAGTGCCTCTTCGATCGCCCGCGACCGTTTTATTGCATCGGCGTAAATGGGTGCCGCGAGCCGCTTCATCACAGGCTCGGACGGCGATAGCATTACAAGGCCGAACCGGCCGAGCATCGCCGTCATCTGTTTAGCGAAGGCCTCGGCATAACCGGTTCCCGGCCGCCAGGCGGATTCGACCTCTTGCCTGCGTTCCCGGGTAAACTCCGTGCTCGGAAGCGCTTCGAAAAGCCGGCTTACGGCCTCGCCGATCTTTGCATCAAGAGTGATATCACCGACGGGAATCTCGTCGCTCGCCCGCGCCGGGTCGACCTTGATCTCGGCAAGCCCGCCTTCGCCGTCCCCGACGAATGTATGCGAAACCTCTGCAAAATCGTGGTCTTCATCCGCAACCCAGAAGACGGGCACGGCATTGAGTCCCTGCTCACGCAGCCGATCAGCGGCCGCAACGGCGGTCAAAGCCTTATATATCGTATAGAGCGGCCCCGTGAAAAGCCCTGCCTGCTGTCCCGTCACGACGGCGACCGAATCGCCGGCCCGCAGCCTTTCGATATTTTCGATCAGGGCAGTTGGAGCACCAAACTGCAAATTCTGGTCGCGAAGAGCATCTGCCAACGCGTTGCGATCAGCCTTGTGCCCGGCGATGACGTCCGAGGCGTGATCCGCGAGTTCCGCGATCGAACGGGCGGCTGAGGGGTAAAGATCGCGAAGCGCAGCCGGATCTACAAGATAATCCAGAAACAGCCGCGGCTGTCCCGGGATATCCGAGAATGGAATACTTTCTATCGAAAGCCGGCTTACGGCGCTTTTTGCCCCCGGGGCGACGATCTGGGACACTCGGTTTTCTCCTCTCCGGTGAGAAAATTATAAAGCCCCCACGCCGGGCGGCCAAATCGTTAAACAAAACGAGGCAGCCCGCGGGCCGCCTCGATGTAAATGAGAACCGTTAAGATCCGCGAATCAGTTGCCTAAGGCGCGTGCGGCGACCGGTTCGGCGGCTTTCGCCTCGGCCTCTTCCTTACGCTCCGCCATTTCGGCGATGCGGTCGATGCGGTAAACGCCGGACGAATGTGACGCGGCAAAGATGCGGCCGGAATTGGACGGGTCAAATGCCATTGCCCAAACACGCCGGCTCGGGACCATCATGTCCTTTGAATCGACACGCTCCCAATTGAGTCCCGCATCCTTTGAATAAAACACACCGCCCGAGGTTTCCAGCGAGCTGGAGACGAAGATCTTGTCCGGATCCTCAGGGTCGATCAGGATGCTGGTGTATTTACCGAGCGGCAGATTTCCCCCACGGCGCATCCATGTACGGCCGCCGTCGCGGCTGAGATAGAGCGACTGCGTGGTTCCCGCATAGAGCAGGTTCGGACGCGTCGGGTCGGTCGTGATGGCGACAACGGGGATGTTCTGCGGCGGGCCACCGGCCTCACCGATCTTTTTCCAGGTCTTGCCCTCATCCGTCGAAACGATAACACCCGAGGTCGCCGTGCCTACCCAGATGGTTCCGGGAACGTTCGGCGTTGAATGCACCGCAAAGACATTTTCGTTGATCCCCTCGCCAAAGGGCAGTTTTTCCCACCCGTTGTTGATGTCATAGGTGCGGTAGAGGCCGTTGTCGGTGCCGGCATAAATGCCGCCGAGTCCATCCTCAGTAAACGCGAGATAGCGAACGGTCTGTGCCAGGGCCGGGATCGGCTCAGGCAAGCCCGCCTCGGCGCGTTTCTTCGCCTCGGCAGCGGCAGCACGACGCTGTGCGGCGGTCCGCGGTGCCGGGGGCGGCTTTAGCAGTATCCAGGATTCGCCGCGGTCCAGCGAACGATAGATGCCGTGGTTGGTTCCCAGAAGCATCCTGTTCGGTTCATCACGGTCCTGCAAAAGAGCAAAAGGAGCGATGCTGTTCGGGTCTAGGCCGCGTGCCGGCGTCCAACTCTTACCGCCGTCCTTGCTTATAAAGAAATAGCCGCCGCTCGACGCGGTGTTGTGCGTTGCGGCATATAGGCGTCCCTCAATAGCGATATCGGGGCGGACCTTGTAAACGAAGCGGCTCGAAAAGTTTCCGTTGGTCGGAGCAAAGTTTCGGCCGGCATCCTCCGAAACCATCACACCATGATTGTTGGTCGCGATGAATACACGATCAGGTGCATCGGGATGAACGGCCACCGCGTTGATCTCAAGATTCTTGTCGGTGGTCATCGTCCAGCTTCGGCCCCCGTTGGTGGACATCCAAAAGCCCGCCGTGGTCGCCGCGTAAAGCGTGCCCGGTTTTGTCGGGTGCTGCAGAATGTCGCGGGTCCGCCGCGAAGTCGATGGGATCCCCTGTACCTTGGTCCACTTTTCCCCGCCGTTAAATGATTGGTAGATGCCGCTGCACGCCGAGGCGACGATATGGTCGTGGTTGCGGTCGTTGATCGTGATCGCGAAAACATCTGAATCGTCGATCATGCCGTCTTTGATCAGCCGCCAGCTCTTCCCGTCGTCGGTCGATTTGTATGGCCGCCACCAGGTGCCGGCATAAATGGTAGTCGGATTCTTCGGGTCGACCGCCAGTGAATTCACGTTGATCGGCATCGATTCTGACGAGATGCGTGACCAGGTGTCGCCCGAATCGAGCGATCGCCACACGCCGCCGGTGGTTCCTACAAAGAGCTGATCGGGATCGGCCTCAGACTGTGCCATTGCGTGGATCGGCTCGCGAGCAAGTTCCGCGGACGACATCCAGGTCTTGCCGCCGTCGGTCGATTTGAAGAAACCGCCCGCGCCCTTGTGCCTGTGGCCCGCAGCATAAAGAACGCTGGAATCGCGTCGGTCGACCATCAGGTCGTCGATGACAAGCTGGGGCTGCTCAAGATTGACCAATAACCGCCACGTCTTTCCGCCGTCGGCGGATGTGTGGATCTGGCCGTCGAGCGTACTGATATAAAGGCGGTCCTTATCTCGCGGATCGATAACGACCGTTCGGGCGTCGCCGCCATCAGGCCCCATCACCGTCCACTGCGCAAAGTTTTTTGGGTCGGTGTACTCGTTGTCATTGGCGAGCAAAGGGCCCGCCGCGGCCGCAAAAACGGCGGCAACAACTAAACCTGACAAAAAGCGTGTGTATCCGGCAATGTTCATCTTCATAATCCTTGGTAAAACTGTGCTCGATAAGAATGGTAAAGGGGAGGCACGACCTCTGACTTCGATGAATGAAACACCCCGCGGGTTTGCAAACTCAATTATAGTCGGTCCACGACAGGGCGAAACGTCTATTAGTTTACCGAAAACAAAAAGCTAAAGCAAAACTTTAATAATTGCCGACCCGGCCGGCTGGGCTGCAAAAAACGGATGAGAGGCCGCAGCCCGTCATCCGTACATTTAAAATGTTCACGCCCCGGCCGAAGCCGAGGCGTGAAGCTATCGTCGCCTTTTTAACTACGGGGTCGGATTATCCGCTCCCGGCGGTATGCGGTACAGCTTGGTGTTCGGGCCTGTACCGAGGTCTCCGCCGCGGACCAGCGTGATCCTGCTGCGATCGAACTGACGGAACGCGATGTGGTTCGTGATCAGACGTTCGCGAGCTGCGATCTCGGCGTTGGTGCCGTAGTTGATGATGTAACCCTGATTGGTCGGGTTATTCTGCAGTTCGAGGAAGAACGCATCGAGACGTGCTCTGATGTCGTCATTCGCCAATCTGCCGAATTCATCAACAAGGATCGCATCCGGAACTGAGTCAACCGGACCGGTCTCAGACGCCTCTGCCGGGCAGTCACAGTTCGGATCGAGTCCGCCCAGTGTTACGGTTGCGTTGACCGTCTGGCCTGCATCTTCACGTGAGGTGCGTACCGAGATGCTCGGCGTGCCCTGTCCGCTTTCGATGACACCGCGATCGACCGTCCAGTTGTAGGTCACATCCGGGCCGCCGACAACGCTGGCCGTGAAGGTCATTGCGTCACCCGGTGCCGTGATGCCGGCCGGGCCGGTAACCGTGAGCGTCGGGCATTCGCAAGGCGTTATGCAGGTCGGGCAGTTTTCGACGGTAACGGTACGGGTCTGCGTTTGTCCGCAGAGTCCGCAGCCGTCATCGACGCCTGCCGTGATCGTATAGGTTCCGGGGCTGACGCCGCTCAGATCCCATTGAACATTCGCGCCGGTGCCGACGATGCGGCCGCCGGAGACGGTGTAGTTATAGGTCAGCGGATCGTTCTCAATATCGACAGCCGTCGTGGTCACCGAGATGGTCGTGGCGTCATTACACGTTTGACCCTCTCCGGGAACCTGGCCATCGGGACATCCGAGGGTGATAGTCTCGTCGCTGAGCGAGAGGCCCGTCACGTTTGCCCACTCGTTGATGATCTCTGCCTGACGCTCGTTTCGGCGTCCGACAAAGAGCTGAACGATGTATCCGTGCGGATCCGACGATGCCAAGAATCCCGGCGGACGGCCCGTAAACTGTGAGTTATAGGTCGTCGGCGTGCAGCCTTCACCAAACTGCGGCGTGGTGGTGACTACACCGGGACAGAGAACCGTCGTCGAGACATTAAAGCTCTCGTCGTCGAAGCTGTCGTCATCCTGCTGGTTGAAGTTGTGCCTGTAAGCAAAACCCATTCCCCACCAGCGAGCCGGGAAGATACGGACGCCGGCAAGGCCGTCGATCGGATGATGCTCGAATGCATTCGGCGTACGGCCGCCGACATAGCGGAGCGTACGGAACTCGAGGATAGGCTGGAAGAACTTGTTGACCGGGAAGTCCATACCGATCGAGGTAAGGAGCTCATCGCCGCGGTCAAGAAGCGTAACATCGTCAGCCTTAACGCTCGCGTTGTAGTGATAGCCAATGTTAGCCGAGAGGTTCGCCCAACGAGCCAACCGTGCATCAGCAAAAAGCGTCAGCAGGATGTCGCCGCGATTGCCGCCCGGGCTGGCACCACGCTGCAGCTGGTTAAAGCCGCCGAAATCGTCCGCCGAATCGGCATAGAAGCGATAAGCACCGATGATACCGATGCCGACCGGATTGTTGATGTCCGTCCAACGCCATTTACCGCCAACGGTAAAGGTGTTAAATGCCGAGGTACCCCAAATGCGGTTCAGGAACGGAGCATCGTTCATATAGCTCGGAGCTGTGGTGAACGAGGTCGGAACCGTTGCGCCGGGGCCGCCGGGAGCCGGAACGATGGTCGTCGTCTGAAGGACGACGCCCGGCAGAATGCTGCCGTAGACCGAACCGATACCCGGGAAGTTGTCAGCAGCGCCGCCGCTTGAGATCGCCGGCCCCATCTGGGCGTTCGTGCCCGCGGGGAAGCCGAACAGCGGTCCTGACCAGAACGGGAACTGAAGTCCGAAGGTTCCGCTGCTGCCGCCGTTATACGGGTACTGCACAAAAGGCTGCGTACCGGCCGGGCGGAAGATCGCACGTCCGGACCACGGGCCGCCTGCACCTGCCTGAGGTGCGAGGATGACTGCCGCGGGGCTAATGCCGTTGATCGCAGAATTGGGCAGATAAAAGCCTGAAAGATTGCGAGGCGAGTTTACCTTGATACCGCGATATGCATCGGTGTTAAAGAACAGCTCGAAATAGTTGTTCAAACCGATCTGAAAGCTCAAGGGGACTTCCGAGATGTCTACGTTGCCCGGGTCCCGATCATAGTTACTTAACGCAGCACTGAGGGTAAACTCTCCTTTCCGAAGCGTTTGACCATCATATACTGTGAAGAGACCGGTCGGGCCGCCCATCGGTCCGCCAGTTCCTACAGTAGGAGCCGTGTTTCTGTTATCCCTGTCTGACCGCCTGCTATTGTCTGTATCCGTCTGAGCCGTGGCCGCAAATACAAGCGCAAGCAAAGTCAGCGTTACAATAAACACTCTGTAAGCGAGTTTCATCATATTCCTCCGCCGAAAATAAGAAATCAAATTCAAGTTGTAGCCATAAAATATGGTACTGCAATATTTTAGTGAGCTACATAAGTATTACATACGCCAAGATTCTTGCCAATTCTTTAAAACTGAAATTACTCAGCGTTCAGTACTAAGGCATATGTCCCTTTGTTCTAGTTAGTGGAATTACAGCCGGAGCCGGATCGACCGATCGAAGCAAATACGTAATTCCACTAGGTAAAGACCTTATTATAACTTCGTCCGAAAATCAAGCATTTTTAACGGATTACGAATTTTTTCTTTAAGCGTAAATGCCCCGCATCCGTGTGTCATAAGCGACACGGTCGATGGCCAGCATATAGGCCGCCGTGCGCGTATCGACGTCGTGCTTCTCGGCATAGTGGCAAAGTTCGTTAAAACTGGCCACCATTTTTTCTTCCAAACGTTCGTTCACCTGGGCCTCCGACCAGAAATATCCCATCCGGTCCTGGACCCATTCAAAATACGATACCGTCACGCCCCCGGCGTTGGCCAAAATATCCGGGATCACAAAGATCCCCTTGTCGTGCAGTATCTTATCCGCCTTTGGCGTCGTCGGCCCGTTTGCCCCCTCCGCCAGGATCTTGCACTTGATGCGGTCCGCATTCTCCGAGGTGATCTGATTCTCGGTCGCACAGGGAGCCAGAACGTCGCATTCCAGCTCGAGCAGGTCCTTGTTCGAAACGGGATCGGCTTCCTTAAAGCCTTCGAGCGACCGGTTCTTCTGCAGATATTCCATTACCGCCGGGATATCGAGACCGTTCGAGTTATAGATACCGCTGTGCACATCCGAAATGGCGACGACCTTATAGCCCTGCTCGTGCATCAGGGTCGCGCCGATCCCACCCACGTTGCCGGAGCCCTGCACAACGACCGACGTTTTCTCGGGCGTCAGGTCATATCGTTTTATGGCTTCATTTACCGTGAACAGAACGCCGCGGCCCGTCGCCTCGCGACGGCCCAATGAACCGCCCAGCGCCACCGGCTTGCCGGTGACAACGGCCGTTACGGTGTGGCGTGCGTGCATTGAATAGGTATCCATCACCCATGCCATCGTCTGTTCGTTGGTGTTCATGTCCGGTGCGGGCACGTCCCGCTCCGGTCCGATAAAATCGATCAGCTCGGCGGTGTATCGTCGGGTCAGCCGTTCGAGTTCGCCTATCGACATCTGCAGCGGGTTACAAATAATGCCGCCCTTGCCGCCGCCGAACGGTACGTTGACCACCGCGCACTTCCATGTCATCCACGCCGCGAGAGCTTTTACCTCATCAAGCGTTACGTCCGGAGCGTAACGCACACCGCCCTTTGCCGGCCCCCGTGCAAAGTTGTGCTGCACGCGGTAGCCCTCAAACACCTGTATGTGCCCGGTATCCATCTTTACGGGGATGTACACCTTGATCTCGCGGCTCGGGACCCGCATAACTGCATAGAGGTCCGGATCGAGTCCCATCAATTGTGCGGCCCGGTCGAACCGCTCGCTCATTGCCTCGAACGGGTTCTTTTCGTCGCTTCCCTTAAATCGCCGCATCTCGTCGGCCATTGGATTTGCCATTTGTTTTAGATCACGCTCCAAATAACGTTGATTTTTATACTTCTTAACTATTTATATAGCGGCCTGCTTGTTGAGCGAGCCGCTCCGAAAACCTTTCAGATCGAGAGTCACATAGCGAAAACCGAGTTTCTCGATCCCTTCCGCGATCGCCCTCAGTTCGACGAGCGAGGCCTCAGCCATTTCGCTTTCGCCTATCTCGATGCGAGCAATGTCGCCGTGGACCCGCAGCCGGAATTCCCGGAAACCTGCTTCACGTAGCACCGCCTCGCCCTGTTCAACTTTACCAAGGCGGTCGATCGTGACCGGCGTTCCGTGCGCCACGCGCGACGAAAGGCACGGTGCCGCCGGTTTGTCCCAAGTCCGCAGCTCGAGTTCCCTGCTCCGGTCGCGGATCGCATCCTTTGTAAATCCGAGATCTGCAAGCGGGCTAACGACGCCGTGCTCTTTTGCCGCCGCCCGTCCCGGTCGGTGGTCGCTCAGGTCATCGGCATTCGTGCCGTCAAGAACCGCGGCGATACCGCGATCACGTGCGACGGCGGCGAGCTTTTCGTAAAGCTCCGATTTGCAATGAAAGCAGCGGTCGCCAGCGTTCGCCCGATAATCTGCATTTTCTAATTCGCTCGTATCGATCGTCTCGAGCCGGATACCCGCGGCTTCGGCCGTTGCCCGTGCCTCTTCTCTCTCGAATGTCGAAACGCTCGGCGAAAGTCCCATCATCGCGACCGCCGCGTCACCAAGTTCTTCGGTCGCGATCGCGGCCAGATAAGCGCTGTCCACACCGCCGGAATATGCTACCAACACGCTGCCCATCTCGCGCATCAAAACGCGGAGAGCCCGCTCTTTTTCGGCAGTTGTTCCTGATTCGTGATGTGCGAGAGCGATCTGGGGATTCGCGGTCATTGCGGATGGATATATCTGGTCGTTGTTCAGTAAAATTTCGTCAGGCCGCAAACTCAAAATCTTAGCTTAGCCTTATGCGGCTTGCAACCGCATTCTACCGAAAGTCGGGCCGATATCACCGAAAGAGAAAAACTGGGAGATATAGACCGAAAATGTTATGATTTCAGTTACAGGATCCGCCTCATGACCTTGTTTTATAGCCTGCTATTTCCGCGTCCGGTGATGATTTCCGGAGCGTATCTTGCCGCACTCGCGTTTATGTTCGCGTTCGTGTCGTTCGCCGCCGCTCAAGAGAATGGACCGGCGGAACCGGACACAGCCGCGGCCATCGCCTATTTTAATGAAGGGCAGGACGCTCACGAAAAAGGCGACCTTGACGGGGCGATCGCTCTCTATAAACAAGCTCTTGCGGCTTTTAAGGAATTCCCCGAAGCCGAATATCAGCTCGGGAGTGCGCTGCTTGCAAAGCGTGACCTCGACGGGGCTGCGGGCGCATTTCGCCGTGCTCTCGAGTATCGCGAAGAATGGTCGCTGGCTCTCGCCGGCCTCGGGCATACATTGCTTCGCATGGGCGAACTCAACGAAGCCGAGACAGTTCTTTCCCGAGCTATCAAAAAGGACGAATCAAACTATCCGGCACTGGCGTCGCTGGTCGAGCTCCGCATCAAACAGGGCGCGGATGCCAAGGTGCTTCGCGAATTGCTCTCTACCATTACCGACCTCACATCAAAGGCAAATCCTACCGCATCCCTCTGGGCAGCCCGCGGCTCTCTGGAGCGAACGCTCGGCGATCACAATGCCGCGGCAGCAAGCCTCTTGAAAGCGGCGGCTGCCGATCCGCAGAGCGAATTCGTCTACTATGAATTGGCCGCGAATGCTCTCGACGCGAACGATCCCGACGCCGCCGAATCCCACCTGGCCCGTTTAAATGAACTGGCACCTGATTCGGCGGACCATAAGTTTCTGCGGGCCCGTTTGCTGACGGCGCGAAATGACCTGCACGGCGCGCTGACCACGCTCAACTCTATAAAAGCTCCGCCGGCCGCCGCGGTTGAGCTGCGAGGGCGCCTCGAAGTTGAGCTTGCGACAAACCCCGCGGACCTGGAGGCTAAACTTTCTTCGGACAGTGGAAATGTCGAACTGCTCGGGCGGCTGTGCGTGCTCTACCGCCGCCGCGATCCGGGCAAGGCTCTCGATTATTGCCGACAGGCGTACGAAAAGAGCGGTGACTCGGCTCACGCTATCGGCTTTGCCGCAGCGCTTGTACAGGCACGGCAATTCGAGCACGCGGTGACGCTGCTTCGTCAGATCGCAGCGAGGATCCCCGACAATTCAACCGTACGAGCGAACCTCGTCACCGCACTGTTCCAGTTGAAGCGCTATGAAGAGGCAAAGCCGGAGCTGAGATGGCTGCTCGATCGCGACCCCGGGCTGGTAACAGCTTATTATTTCCTGGCCGTCGCTCACGACCATCTGGGTGAATACCTTGACGCGATGGCAAACTATCAGGAATTTATGCGGCGGGCGGACAAAGAGGAGAACGCGGATGAGATCGGCCGCGTGGAATTGAGATTACCGGCACTGCAGCGACAGATAAACTCAGGAAAAGGAAGGAAAAAATGAATGGAAAATTGAAACTAAACTGTAAGGGCATGTTCCGTATCGCGATGATCGCGGCCGCCGCTGCGTTTGCCTCGGCCGAGGCCGCTGCTCAGAATAATGAGATCCCCGCCGCCCCGCCTCCGCTGAAGATGATCTCGGATGCGGAGCGTTCGAGGCTGGACCGCGAAAAGGGCGTGAAGGGCCGGACGAAGCGTTCGCTTGAACTGATGGAGGTGCGGCTCGATAACGCCGAGGCCGCGATCCGCACGGAAGATTTCGACAAGGCATTCTCCGAACTTGGCGTTTTTCACGCCCTGGTCGATGACGCTCTCGGCTTCCTTTATGACTCTGATACCGATAAGAGAAAGGTCCAGTTCAATTTCAAGAGATTTGAGATCGGGATACGCAGTTTCACGCCTCGGCTGGAATTGATCCGCCGCGAGATGCCGCTGACGCACGAGACCTATGTCCTTAGCCTGATCAAGCAGCTCCGCGACGCGCGGACCCGGGCGACCGAGCCGCTTTTCGGAGAAACGGTCCTCAGAGATAACGAAACATGAAGACATTTTCAAAACGGCTTCGGCAATTTGCCGGGCTTTCTCTCGCATTCGTTGCGGCCGTGTGCGCCTTTGCGGACTCAGCCGAAGCGCAGCCTCGCGACTACATGACCGACGAAGAGATCGAGATCGTCCGCGACGCTCAGGACATCGATCTCCGCATCGACGCTTTGGTAAAGATGATGGACCGGCGTTTTACTCTGCTCGGCCTCGAGACCGGCGGCTGGAAGGAACGGCCCAAAGATGTTGAAAAATGGGGCCCCGCGCCCGCGGGTTCCCGGCTTGAGCTGATAACCGACATACGCAAGCTGCTGGTGAAGGCAGTCGATGACCTTGATGTCATCGCACAACGCAGCGGCGATTCACTAAAGCAGAACCAGACCGAGGGCAAGCTTTTCCCAAAAGCCGTCCGTAAACTGGATGAGGCCGCTAAACGCTACGTCGTTCCGCTCAAACACGGGATCGATTCCGTTACGAACGAAGCCGAACGCGGACAGTACCTGAACGCGATGGAGCTTTGCGAAGACATCATCGAGGCTGCGAAGAAGCTGCCCGCCGCAGACGCAAAGTAAACGCTGATTAGCAACCGATATCAACCGCATAATCGCCGCTTAACTGGCAGCGGATTGACGCTCCAATCCGTGTCGTGATAGCGTGCTCGTTACACGTCCGTTTAAGAAAATATATGCCTGAGAACGATTTGAAACGCACGCCGTTAAATGCGGCACATCGTGTGCTTGGCGGAAAGATGGTCGATTTCGGCGGGTGGGATATGCCCGTGCAATATAAGGCCGGGGTCATCGAAGAGCACATGGCCACGCGTACACGGGTCGGCCTCTTTGATGTGTCGCATATGGGTGAGATATTCGTTGAGGGCCCCGGCGCGATCGCCTTTGTTAACAGCCTCACGACCAACGATGTCACCCAGCTCGAAGACGGGCAGGCTCACTATTCCTGCCTGACAAATGAAAACGGCGGCGTTGTCGATGACCTTCTTGTCTATAGGTTCGGCCCCGAACGGCTTTTGCTTGTCGTCAATGCCGGCACCACGGATAAGGACTGGGACTGGATCAACTCGCATAAAGGCGGTCACGACGTCAGCCTCACAAATGCCTCAGCGGATTATTGCCAGATCGCCATACAGGGCCCCAAGGCGACAGAGATCCTTCAGGGCCTGACAGATACCGGCCTGAATTCGATCAAATACTATTGGTTCACTGAGGGGCAGGTCGACGGCGTCGATGCGATCATTTCGCGGACCGGCTACACGGGCGAGGACGGATTCGAGGTTTACGCCCCCGCGGACAAGGCCGAGCAGCTTTGGAACAAGATGCTTGATGCCGGAGCCGGCGCGGGCATTCTCCCTTGCGGCCTTGCGGCCCGCAACACGCTTCGGCTTGAGGCCGGGATGTCGCTTTACGGCCATGAGCTCGGCGACGATATTTCACCGCTTGAAGCCGGATTGGGCTGGATCACGAAATTGAATAAGGAAGGCGGCTTTATCGGCCGTGACGCGATAGCCAAACAGAAGGAGGCGGGACTTGAACGTAAGGTCGCCGGTTTTGAAATGACGGAGCCCGGCATTGCCCGCGACGGTTTTGACGTGTACATCGGAGAGGAAAAGTCCGGTACGGTCACGTCGGGTTCGCCGGCACCTTATTTAAAGAAGAATATCGGGCTGGCATTCCTGCCGCCGGAATTTGCAAAACCGGGGGAGGAAATTAAAATCGATATACGCGGCAAGAAGGTTTCGGCCGTAACCGTTTCAACCCCATTTTACAAGCGGGAAAAATAGTCCCGTAAGCACTTCACCATCTGAAAACAAAAAATATGTCAAATATTCCTGAGAACCTACGCTACAGCAAAGATCACGAATGGGTCTCGGTCGAGGGCGACACTGCCACGATCGGCATCACCGACTATGCACAGTCGTCGCTCGGCGACGTTGTCTATATAGACTTTCCGCGAGTCGGGGATAAATTCGAAGCCCATGCCGCATTCGGTTCGGTCGAATCGGTCAAAGCCGTGTCTGAGATCTTTACCCCGCTTGCGGGCGAGGTCGCCGAGGTCAACGAAGGTTTGAACGACGCTCCGGAATCGGTGAACACCGACCCCTATGGCGAGGGCTGGATGGTGAAACTGAAGATGGACAATCCCGGCGAGGCCGACGGCCTTCTCTCCGGTGAGGAATACGAAGAATATCTTTCAAGCCAGGAGTAAGGCTGGGAATCTGAGCAGGGTGAAAGGCCGCTAATTGTGCTCCCTTTCTGAGTTCCCGGACTTCCCGGACCGCCCGGACTTATTTTATGCGCTATATACCAAACTCGCCCGAAGAGCGGGAAGAAATGCTTGAATCGATCGGGCTGGCATCGGCGGATGAGCTCTTCCGCTCAATCCCTGAGAATGTCCGGCTCGGCCGTGATCTCAATATAACCGAGCCGCTCGCGGAATCAGAGGTGATCGCCGCCATGGAGGCGATGGCGGAAAAGAACACCGCCGCCCGCATGCCGTCGTTTCTCGGAGCAGGCGTTTATTCACATTTTTCGCCGACGATCGTCGATCACCTGATCCAGCGGTCGGAGTTTTTCACCTCTTACACGCCCTATCAGCCCGAGATCTCTCAGGGAACGCTGCAGTACATTTTCGAGTTTCAAACGCTGATCTGCCAGCTCACGGGCATGCAGGTCGCCAACGCCTCAATGTACGACGGTTCGACGGCGATGGCCGAGGCGTATGTGATGGCTCAGCGGGTGACCCGTCGAGACAAGATCGTCGTCGCAAAGTCTGTTCATCCCGAATACCGTGAGGTCGCCCGAACCTACACACAGCACGGCGACGCCGATATCGTCGAGGCTGAATTCGATGAAGAGACGGGCCGTTTGACCGACACTTCACTGCTGGATGACAAGACCGCGGCCCTCGTCGTTCAGTCGCCGAACTTCTTCGGCTGCGTCGAGGACCTGAAAGCTCTCGCCGACGCGGCCCACGCCGTAGGCGCTTTGTTCGTTGTCGTCGTCACAGAGGCGATCTCGTTCGGGCTGCTCAAGTCGCCGGGAGCCTGCGGCGCCGACATCGTTGTCGGCGAAGGGCAATCGTTCGGGATACCGATGAGTTTTGGCGGGCCGCATGTCGGCATCTTTGCCACGCAGGACAAGTTTGTTCGCCAGATGCCCGGACGCCTTTGCGGCGTGGCTTACGACAAGAACGGCAATCGAGGCTTTGTGCTGACGCTCTCAACGCGTGAACAGCACATTCGCCGCGAAAAAGCGACATCGAATATCTGCACCAACCAAGGCCTGATCGCACTCGCCGCCACCATCTATATGGAAGCGATGGGCAAGCAAGGCCTGAAAGAGGTCGCCGAGCAGAACGCTCAAAAGGCAGCCTACGCCGCCCGCAAGATCTCTGAATTGGACGGATTTGAGGTGCTGTATTCGGCTCCGAAGTTCAATGAGTTCGTCGTTCGGGGCACCCGGCCCGCGGCCGAGTTGCTCGAACAGCTTCGTGCCGAACACGGCATCATCGGCGGCCTGCCGCTTTCGAAATACTACAGCGGCCGCGAGAACGACATGCTCGTCTGCGTCACCGAGACGAGCAGTAAAGATTCGATCGACAAGCTTGTCGCCGCTCTCGGATAGAGCGATAGAAACATGGGAACAACCGAGATCATCTTAATTTCAGCGATAGTTGTTCCCTTCTTCGCGTTCGGCATCGGCGGCTATATGGTATGGAGGATAAACGGCAGGGCCCGGCGAGCGCGGGAGGCTCGAGCCGCTGCCAAGGGCGAGGATAGACCATGAGAACCCCCTTCCCCGATCTGGACCGCCGTAAGTTCCTGGCCTCCGCCGGAAAGGGCCTTGGCCTGATGGCCCTGTCATCCGCCGCCGTCGGCTCGCTCTTTGAAAACATCAGTGCGGCAAGCAGGAGCATCGCCCATCTCTCGGCCGCCGAGGCCGCTCTTCACGAAGACTACTGGACGACGATCCAACAGGCCTTCTCCGTAACCCGCGGGATCATCAACCTGAACAACGGCGGCGTAAGTCCCAGTCCTCGGCTCGTGACCGAAGCATTCGTCCGCTACACCTGGCAACAGGAAGACGCGACCGCCTATACGATGTGGCAGATACTCGAGCCGCAGTCAGAGACCGTGCGCACCGGCCTCGCAGAGATCTTCGGCTGCGACCGTGAAGAGATCGCCATCACGCGGAATGCGTCGGAATCGCTCGAGATCCTCCTTATGGGAATGGACCTCAAGAGCGGCGACGAGATCCTGACCACGACACAGGATTACCCGCGAATGCTCACGACGCTGCGGCAGCGGGAACTGCGAGAAGGCCTCAAGCTAAAGCTGATCAGTGTTCCGATCGCACCCGATAATGTCGACGATATCGCCGCCGCCTATGAAAGGGCGGTCACGCCGCGCACTAAACTCATTCTCATCTCGCATACCATTAACTTGACCGGACAGATCATGCCCGTGAAAAAGGTCTGCGAGATGGCTCGGGCCCGCGGGATCGAAACGATAGTCGATGGGGCACATTCCTTCGCTCAGTTCGATTTCAAACAGAGCGATCTCGGCTGCGATTATTACGGGACCTCGCTGCATAAATGGCTCTACGCCCCGAAGGGCACCGGCCTGCTTTTTGTAAAGAAGGACAAGATCCCGACGATCTGGCCGCTGATGGCCGCCGAGGATAAGCAGAAGGGCGATATCCGCAAGTTCGAAGAGATCGGAACGCACTCGGCCGCAATGCGGCTCGCGATCGGCGAGGCGGTCCTGTTTCATAACGCCATAGGCGGCAAGCGCAAAGAGGAACGGCTAAGGTATCTCTCGCGATATTGGATGAACGCGATCAAAGATGTACCCGGCGTACGATTTAACACGTCGTTTGACCCGGCACAGTCGTGTGCAATTGCCAATTTCGCCATCAAAGACATTGACCCCGTCGCGATGGGCAGCTATCTGATGGCGAAACACAAGATCTTTACAACGCCGATCGTACATGACGAATTTACCGGCATTCGGATCACGCCGAATGTGTATACGACCAAGTGGGAGCTTGACCGCTTCTGCAATGTCGTCGAGGATGTGGCACGCCGGGGGCTGCCGAAGGCATGACGGGCGAGGCCTTTGAAAGAACGTTTTATGTCGGATGGTCTGACGTCGATATGAACGGCCATCTGCGAAACACCGCCTATATCGACCTCGCGGTCGATGTGCGGATCGCCTATTTTGAGGCGAATGGATTCCCTGCTGCCGAGTTTCACCGCAGGCGGTTCGGCCCCGTGCTAATGAAAGACGAGATCGAATACCGCCGCGAGCTGCACCTGATGGAGGAGCTTCGCGTCGACCTGAAACTGGCGGGCGTGAGCAGCGACGTCTCGCGATTCAAGCTGCGGCAGGATATGTTCAAAAGCGACGGAACGCTTGCCGCAAGGCTGTTTTCGATCGGCGGTTGGATGAGCCTCGATTCACGCAAGCTGATCATTCCGCCGGAACCGATAGCCGCCATGTGGTCGTCGCTGATGCATACGGAAGATTTTGAGGAGTTGCCCTCGAGCATTAAGAAATAGGATATGAGCATTAAAAAGGTTACACAGCATCCCACGCAGAACGAGCCCCTTATCTTTGAGCGATCGCAGACGGGCCGCATCGGCTATCGCCTGCCGAAGCTGGATGTCGATGAGACGCCGATGGACGACCTGATCCCGAGCGAGCTGCTCCGCGATGACGACCTTCAGGGAGTGCCCGAGGTTTCGGAGGTTGACATCGTTCGGCACTTCACGCGGATGTCCACCTGGAACTATTCCATCGACCTCGGAATGTACCCGCTCGGCTCGTGCACGATGAAGTACAACTCGCGGCTGAACGAAAAGGTTGCGCGGATCGCGGGCTTTACATCGCTCCACCCGCTCGCGCCCGAGGAGGGCTCGCAGGGTGCGCTTGAGCTGATCTATCGCCTCCAAGAAGACCTTGCCGAGATCACGGGCCTTCCGGGGGTGTCGCTCCAGCCCGCCGCGGGTGCTCAGGGCGAGATGACCGGCGTGATGCTGATCCGTGCGTTTTTGGACAAGCGTGACGGCGAGGCATCCAAAGACCGCCGCGTGATGCTCATTCCGGACAGCGCTCACGGCACAAACCCCGCGTCAGCCGCACTCGCGGGCTTTACCGTTAAGACCATACGCTCGACCTCTGCCGGACTGACCGACATGGACCACCTCCGCGAGCTGTGCGATCAGGGGGGCGTCGCGGGGCTGATGTTGACCAACCCGAACACGGTCGGGCTTTTCGAGACGAATATCCGGGAGATCTGTGACGTTATTCATGAGGCCGGCGGCCTTGTGTATATGGACGGCGCTAACATGAACGCCCTCGTCGGCGTAGCCCGCCCGGGCGACATGGGCGTGGACGTCATCCACCTTAATCTGCACAAGACCTTTTCGACCCCGCACGGCGGAGGCGGCCCCGGATGCGGGCCGTGCTGCTGTACCGAGGAACTCGCCGAATTTCTCCCGGTGCCGCGTATCGAAAAGACGGGCGAGCGATATCATCTGAATTACGATAAGCCCGAATCGATCGGCCGCGTCAAGGCGTTCTTCGGCAACTTTGGAATGATGATCCGTGCCCTTTCCTATATCTATACTCACGGTGCCGAGGGCCTGAAAGAAGCGACCGAGACCGCCGTGCTCAACGCACGCTACGTGGGCGAAAACCTGAAGGATACCTATCATCGCCCCTACGACGGCGACTGTATGCACGAGGTGATCTTCTCGCACAAGAACCAAACGCGAAAGGGCGTGCACACGCTCGACATCGCCAAGCGGCTGATCGATTACGGATTCCATCCGCCGACCATCTACTTCCCGCTCGTTGTCGAGGGTGCACAGCTCATCGAGCCGACCGAATCAGTAGGCCGCGCGGACCTCGACGCCTTTGTCGAGGCGATGAAGGACATCGACCGCGAGGCACAGGAAGACCCCCAGCTCGTGATCGACGCTCCGCATTCGACCCGCATCGGCCGCCTCGACGAGGCGACCGCCGCCCGCAAGCCCGTGCTCCGCTGGCAGCCGGATATGGAAGTCTCCGCAAGCTCGGCGTAGTTTGTCAGTACCGCCTGCGTGAGCGGGCGGCTTCACAACGCAAACGTCCGGGTCGAGTATCAAGTGAAAGATCATGCCCGGACCATTTATCCACAACATCGACCCGGTGATCGTCACGGTCGCAGGTGTCCACCTTTGGTGGTACGGGCTGAGCTTTACACTCGGCTTTCTCAACGCGCATTTATTTCTGCGGAAAAACAGGTCTCGCGTCGCCCTTTCGCTAACCGAGGTCTATGACCTCACGCTACTTCTCGCCGTCGGCACGCTGCTCGGCGGCAGGACGCTGGTCGTCGTCAACAACGAATGGGAGTTTTATCAGGATCACCTTTTGCTTATCCCGAGTATTTGGGTGGGCGGCTTTGCTTCTCACGGGCTGATCTTGGGGGCCGCAGCGGGCGTGGCCATATTTTGTTATCTCTATAAGGCGCCGGTTCGGCGGATCCTTGACCTGCTGGCCATCTCGGCGGCGATCGTCCTCGGGTTCGGACGTATCGGGAATTTTATCGACGGCCAGATCTACGGTAGCCTTACCGATCTGCCTTGGGGCGTGCAGTTCCCCGGGGTCGAGGGCTTCCGCCACCCGGTCGTGCTCTATGACGGGCTAAAGAATTTTGCATTGGTGCCGCTTCTGCTTTGGCTTCGCAGCCGCGGACTGCCTCCCGGCCGTATTGCTGCTCTTTTCCTGATCCTCTACGCCGGCCTTCGGATCCCGATCGACTTGCTGCGCGAATATCCCACGACGATGTGGGGCCTGCCGAACGGCCAGATGCTCAATATTCTGATGGTCGCGATGGGCGTCGCCGCTCTCGCGATCAATATCTACCGTTCGAGAAAGCGAGGTGACGAAGTGCAGCTCAGGCCGGCCGGGATCGAAGGCCGCCTCTGGCCGCGCCGGTTGGCACTCGCGGCGATCTGCATTATCCCGCTCGTTATCCCCAGCGACGCGACCCGCGACGTTCCCGCGACCTACGGCAACCGTCATCAGAATATGCGGCACTCCGCGATGTATCCCGCGATAGCGGAACAGCTTGCAGAGGCCGAACGCGAAAAGGAGGGCCGGTAGAGATTTGGGGAATCCCGACTTTTAACATATAGTGTCGCAATCTCGCGAATACATCTTGCCTGGGAGGAACCTGCAATGATCAAGAATATTCTGATCTTACTCGTCGCCGTCGTTCTCCTCGTAATCGCCGCCGCCGCCATTGCGGTCTTTAGCACACCGACCGAATTTGGAGTTGAGCGCGAGGTCACGATCGAGCGCCCCCGAACTGAGGTCTTCGCCTATCTCAAACAGCTCCGCAACCAGAATGACTGGGGCCCCTGGTACAAAAAAGAGCCGACGATGGAGCAGAACTTTCGCGGCACCGACGGCCAGCCGGGCTTCGTCAGCCACTGGAAGGGCACCTCGGAGGAGGTCGGCGAGGGCGAGCAGGAGATAAAACGCATTGTCGAGAACGAACGTGTCGATACCGAGCTCCGGTTCTTGAGGCCCTTCGAATCGAAGGCGGACGCCTATCTCATCACCGAGGATGCCGCCGAGGGGCAGACCCGCGTTAAATGGGGTTTCACAGGCGAAATGCCCCGTCCGATGAATTTGCTGCTGCTGGTAATGGATATGGACAATGAGGTCGGAAAGGATTTCGAAGACGGCCTGGCCTCCCTGAAACTTATTCTTGAAAAGCGAGCCGATATGCAATAAAATCAAGCTGTTAGCTATCTTTGACCCCGGACTCGGCGAGACTTACCCTCGTTCCTGCACCACGCCGAGAAGAAAATTTTCGCCGTCCCGGAGTTTCTCGAAAAGCATCACTACGGAGGTGACAATATGAGGAAGATCAAACCACTCGTTTTCGCACTGGCCGTGAGTTGCGTGTTCATCTTGGCCGGGTCGGCCTCTGCACAGGACGATTCTGAAACGCCGGTTTACGACGCCTATCGCGGCGTCAAGATCGGGATGCCGTTGGCCGAAGGGCGCGAAAAGCTCGGCCGGCCAGAGGATGAAATGGAGGGCGAGGATTATTTTGAATTCTCGTCGGGTGAATCAGCTCGCGTTTTTTATGACGCCGACAAAAATGTCCGGGCGATCTCGATAACCTACACGGACGCGGCAACTGCTCCGAAACCCGCGGCGGTTCTCGGCGAGGACATCGCTCCCCGTGAGGACGGCGGAATGTATAAGATGAGCCAGTATCCGAAAGCGGGTTACTGGATCTCGTACGTAAAGACCGGAGGCGACGAGCCGATGGTGATCATCACGATCCAGAAGATGGAAGTCGTGAGCTGACGGTCGCCGGCACCAGCATCTATTTCGACAAACGGCAGCTGCGGCGCCGCGGGTTAATATTTTACCGTTCGCATTTCTTAACCAAAATCTATGACCACCATCGGGATCCCGAAAGAGGTGCACTCCGGCGAGCGGCGTGTCGCCGCAACCCCTCAGACTATTCTCAAACTCAAGAAACTCGGCTTTGACGTGCTTGTCGAATCAGGCGCCGGCGATGCGATAAATGCCCTCGACGGCGAATATCAGGAGGCCGGCGCCGAGATACTCCGCGACACAGGCAAGCTGTGGCGTTCGTCAGACCTGGTAATGAAGGTCCGCCCGCCCGAAGACGGCGAGGTCGAGTTGATGCGCGAAGGCGGCTGGCTGGTGGGCTTTTTATGGCCGGGCCAGAACCGCGAGCTGATCGACCGGATGGCAAAGAAAAAGGCGACCGTCTTTGCGATGGACAGCGTCCCCCGGATCACCCGTGCGCAAAAGATGGACACGCTCTCGGCGATGGCGAACATTGCCGGGTATCGTTCGGTGGTCGAGGCGGCGGCACACTTTCCCCGGTTTTTTACCGGACAGATCACGGCCGCCGGCCGCATCGACCCCGCAAAGGTCCTTGTCATCGGTGCCGGCGTTGCTGGGCTTTCGGCTATCGGAGCCGCAAAGGGACTGGGCGCCATCGTCCGCGCATTTGACCCGCGGTCGGCGACGAAAGATCAGGTCGCGTCGATGGGCGCCGAGTTTCTCGAACTGAACATTTCAGAAGAGGGCGAGGGCAAGGGCGGATATGCCAAGCAAATGTCCGACGACTTTCTCAAGGCCGAGATGGCCTTGTTCGCCCAACAGGCGATGCAGGTTGACATCATCATCACCACGGCACTTATCCCCGGTAAGCCCGCTCCGAAGCTGATCACCCAAGGCATGGTCGAGTCGATGAAGCCGGGCTCGGTGATAGTCGATCTCGCCGCCGAACAGGGCGGCAACTGTGTGCTGACCGAGCCCGGCCGCGTGGTCGAGCACAAGGGAGTGACCATCATCGGCTATACGGACCTCCCCTCGCGAATGGCCTCGATGTCGAGCCAGCTTTATGGCGCAACCGTGACCGCATTGCTCGAGGAACTGCTCGACGATGACGGCAACCTGCATGTGGACCTTGAGGACGAGGTGATCCGCGGAGCTATCGTTCTGCACGACGGAAAATTGCTCTGGCCGGCACCGGTCAAGGAATTGCCGCCGCCGCCCGAACCGGGGGTCCCGACCAAGGCGATGCCGGCAGCGATCGTCCCCTCCGCTCATGGAGCCGACGACGGCAAGGGCGTGAATCCGCTGATACTGCTGGCGATCGGCGCTGTGC
>JAEWBM010000054.1 GCA_023391155.1 Acidobacteriota bacterium | reverse complement strand
GGCTCCGTGCCCCCGGCGGCTGCCCATGGGATGCCGAGCAGACCTACGGTTCGCTTTCTCAATACCTGCTCGAGGAGGCATATGAGACATTTGACGCCATTCAGCACGCTGAAAAGACAGGCGACATCGAACATCTCAAAGAGGAACTCGGCGACCTGCTGCTTCAGGTCGTTTTCCATTCAACCATCGGTGCCGAGCGCGGCGAGTTTGATATAGAGGATGTCGCCGCAGGGGTTTCGCAAAAGCTCGTCCTCCGCCATCCGCATGTCTTCGGCGACGAAAATTTCGAAAAGGCCCAGGACGTTCTTGATAACTGGGAAACGCTCAAAGCCAATGAACGCAAGGCGTCCGGCAAAAAGGATAAAACCGCCGGCAGCTCGATGCTCGATGATGTGCCGATCCATTTTCCCGGGCTTCTGGAGGCGCTGAAGCTCACCAAGAAGGCCTCCAAGGTCGGTTTTGACTGGGAAAATGTCGGCGAGATTTTCGATAAGATCCGCGAAGAGACCGCGGAACTTGAGGCCGAACTTGAGGATCACGACCCCTCTGCCCTTGAGAACGAGATCGGCGACCTCCTGTTCGCCGTTGTAAATCTGGCCCGCCGGCTTGATGTTGAGCCCGAAACTGCCCTCAAGCGTACCAACCGTAAGTTTCGCGCACGCTTCGCTTTCATCGAACGCTCCCTTGCCGCCGATAGCCGCTCGCTCGAAGATGCCGATCTGGCCGAAATGGACCGCCTTTGGAATGAAGCCAAAGCCGCCGGCGGCGGTGTTTGATATCACTACGCCTCACTCAAGGCTCTAAGACCTCATCGTTACCCCCCGGCCCGTAAACCTTTGCATTTTCTCGACTAATGGTTTTTGGCACCCTGCTTGCGCGCATTACCGTGGCGAGCATTGCTCGTGTTTCTTGATATCAAGGAGGTAAATGACACGATGAAACACAAGAAATGGATGTTTAGTTTGATGATAACGGCATTGCTCGGGCTCCCAACTCTTTTGGCGGCTCAAGACACTGTCGTTACGAAAAAGACCGAGATCATCAAAGAAGCGGACGGAACCTATACGGTGATCGAATATCCCGCTGAAAAAGAGATCACGGTCACGCTGACGCCCGGAACGACCGTTGCCGGCGCGACCGGCAAGGCCAGGGTGCTCCGCGGGGCGGAGTCTACGCAGATCTTTATGGATCTCGCGAACGTTCCCGGAACGGCAACCGATTTTCACGTATATGCCGTTGACCCGGCCGGCCGAGCAAATTATCTCGGGCCGATCACGTTGGCAAATGGTATCGCGAGGGCTGAGTTTCAGACCCCTCTGAGCCAATTCATGCTGGTGCTTTCACCGGCCGAGGGGCTCTCGATGATCGAACCTGCTTCGGTTGTTGCGTTTCACAGCGCCGTGCCTGAGGGTTACGCGATAATTCCGCGTCAAAAACACACGGACACTACCGCTGCGGCCGTCAAGGGTGTGGCCGCTTCGGCATATGACGTGCCGATGCTGGGGCTCCAGAATCTGGGTACGGACGACCGTGAGGTCTCGATAAATTTCACCGGCGAGCTTGCCGAACTGGATGGCAAAGCCTACCTCAAACGCGAAAACGGCGTGACCGAGGTGATGATGAAATTTGACGAGATGGATGAGGTCCCTTCCGGCAAGTGGTTCGTTCTGTGGGCAGTTGCCCCGGACGGCTCTTTCACAAAGCTAGGCGAGGAATATAATTCGCCTGACAAGGGCGACGACGGCGAGATCGTGGGTACCACGACGCTTACTGATTTCGGCCTATTTATGACGGTCGAAGACTCAGAGGTAACGTCACCGACCAGCCGAACGTATTCGGTATTCCGGGTCGTGAATTAGACTTGGCCGGATTTTTAAGTCGATCGAGGCTCCGTTAGCGGAGCCTCTTTTTTTTATTCCGCAAAGAGTTCAGTGAGTACATCGAGTGCGGCAGACCGCGCCTGCGGGTTGATCTCGCCAATTTTTTTAGAAAGGCGTGATTTATCGACCGCGCGGATCTGATCGAGGATCATAAATCGTTCCGAGTTCAAAAACTCGGTGGCCACGCGAGTTGGAAATGCGGCATTTGTCGCCGACAGCGGAGCGATCAGGACATGTCCCAGGTGACGGTTCATCTCATCCGGCGAAACGACGACGCCCGGGCGCGAGTTTTTGGGATCGTCAGAGGGTTCCTCGTCCAAATTGATCAGGTAAACCTCGAATCGTTTTACCATTTCCATTTTTTCTCGTCGAAAGGTGTGGGGCCCGCGCCGTCTAACGGCACATCGTCATCCGTTTCGGAAAGCGTCTTGAACCGCGCCTCCCAATCTCCACGCGGTTTTTTGATGTTTCTGATCAGTATGCCCTCGGGAGCGGCCTCAAGCTCGACCTCGCCGGAAATACCGGTTTCTTCGAGCAGGACCTTTGGTATCCGTATACCTTGAGAGTTGCCGATCTGGATGATCTGGGCTTTCATAATTACATCGTAATTACATTTTGCCACGCGGGTCAAGCGGCTTGCTCATTCGGACCCATCCGTTCGAGCCCGCCCATATACGGCCGCAGGACCTCGGGTATCGTAACACTGCCGTCGGCCTGCTGATTATTCTCAATTACGGCGAGCCATGTGCGCCCGACCGCGAGGCCGCTTCCGTTAAGGGTGTGGGCAAATTCGGGCTTTGCACCGCCCGCTCGCCGAAATCGCAGGTTCATCCGCCGGGCCTGAAAATCGCCGCAATTTGAGCAGCTTGAGATCTCGCGGTAGGTATCCTGCGAAGGCACCCAAACCTCGATATCGTATGTCTTTTGTGCACCAAAGCCCATGTCGCCCGTCGAAAGGACCACCGTTCGATACGGGAGTTTGAGAAGCTGCAGGATCCGCTCGGCATCCGCGGTCAGCTTTTCGAGCTCCGCTTCGGATTCCTCCGGCAAGCAGACCTTGACCAGTTCGACCTTTTCGAACTGGTGCTGCCGGATCAGGCCGCGTGTGTCTTTGCCATAGCTGCCCGCTTCGCTCCGAAAACACTGCGTGTAGGCAGTGTAATATTTCGGCAGGTCTTTGGCGTCGAGGATCTCTTCGGCGTGATAGTTCGTGACCGGCACCTCGGCCGTTGGTATCAATGCGAATCCCCGCTCGTCCTTTATGTGGAACAGGTCTTCCTCGAACTTCGGCAATTGGTTAGTTCCGAAAAGAGCGGTCCGGTTGACCAGAAACGGCGGCAGCGTTTCGGTATACCCATGCTCACGCGTGTGCACGTCGAGCATGAAATTGACGAGGGCCCTTTCCAACCGGGCACCGGCACCGTAAAGGATCGAAAACCTTGCACCCGCGATCTTCACCGCCCGCTCAAAGTCCAATATTCCGAGAGACTCGCCAAGATCAACATGGTCCTTGATCTCGAAATCGAACTGGCGCGGCTCTCCCCATTTGCGGATCTCGACGTTTGCCGTCTCATCCGCACCGACCGGAACATCCGCGGACGGGATGTTGGGCAGGTTTGCGAGCAGTTCCCGCATCGCCGATTCGGCCTCATCGCGTTCGTTTTCGAGCTCGGCCTGTCGCGCCTTCAGGCCCGCGACCTCGGACTTTTTCGCCTCGGCGGCCTCGCGGTCGCCCGCCTGCATTAATGTACCGATCTCTTTACTGGCTGCATTTCGCTTCTGATTAATGCTGTCCGATTCGCCTATAACACGCCGGCGCTTCTCGTCTAGTTCGGCGAATTCAGCCATCGCATCGGCCGGGAAATTGCGGTTCGCCAGCGCCTCGCGCACCGACTCAAGATTCTCTCTTACGAAATTCAGGTCCAGCATGATACGGAAAATGTTTTCGTTGTAACGCCCCGCCTTTTAGCGTAATATTTTAGATTCGCCTTAGGCTTTCAGTTCCCCTCTGTGCCCCTTGCGGCGCAGTATGTGAACTAAGGCGGGCAAAGGGCAAATTCATAATTTAGCAAGCTTTTTATGCATCAAACAATTCGCAAAGCAGTTTTCCCCGCCGCGGGCCTCGGCACGCGGTTTCTCCCGGCAACCAAGGCTTCGCCAAAGGAGATGCTGCCCCTGGTCGACAAGCCCTTGATCCAATATTCCGTCGAAGAGGCGGTCCAAAGCGGCATCGATTCAATACTCATCATAACGGGCCGTGACAAGACCGCGATCGAAAATCACTTCGACATCTCTTACGAACTCGAGCATGTCCTCCGTGAAAAGGGCAAGAACGAACTCTTCGATCAGGTCCGTGCCATCTCTGACATTGCGAATATATCTTACACCCGCCAGCGCGAGGCCCTCGGCCTCGGCCATGCCATCTATCAGGCAAAGGATTATGTCGGCGAAGAGCCCTTTGCGGCACTGCTCGCTGACGACATCGTCGATGCGGAAACCCCGGCGATCCGCCAGATGATAGACGTTTACGAAAAGTACGACGCCCCGGTCATCGCAACGATGCAGGTCGAGGGCGAAGCGATATCACGCTTTGGCGTGATCGATGCCGAAGAGGTCGAGCCGGGCGTCTATAAGGTCAATGATCTCGTCGAAAAGCCGGCGTTCGAGGACGCCCCCTCCGACCTCGCTATCATTGGCCGCTACATCTTTAAACCCGACATTTTTGCTGCTATCGAACAGACGGAACCGGGTGCCGGCGGCGAGATACAGATAACGGATGCGATGCGGCTCTTGCTTAAGAAGCGGCCGCTCTATGCACTAAAGCTTGACGGCCGTCGCCACGACGCGGGCGATAAGTTGGGCTTTCTTATAGCCACGGTCGAATTTGCCTTAAAGCGCGACGATCTCGGCAGTGATTTCCGCGAGTATCTCCGGTCGCTCGATATCTAGGCCGACCGCAGATTATCCATCGGCTTCAGCCGCGCTGCGGACAGTGCGGGATAGAGCGTGGCGGCGAAACTCAATAACAGGACCGCCGCCGCTATCCAAACCGCGTCCGAAATTTGCGGCACGAGTGTCACCTGCCCGATCGAGTAAACTTCCGGATCAAGGCTGATAAAAGAAAAATGATTCGCGGCCAAGATCGTGGCAACGCCGATCACCAGCCCCAGGGCAAGCCCCGCCGCCCCCAGGATCAGCCCTTCGAACAAGAATATCGCCGTTAGATCCCTGCCACGTGCCCCGCACGTCCTAAGGACCGCTATGTCCAGCCGGCGTTCGGCAACCAGCAGCACCTGGGTCGTCGTGATATTTAACGCGGCGATGGCAACGACAAGAGCGAGAATGATGAATGCCGCCCGCCTTTCCAATTCCAGGGCCGAAAAAAGCGGCCGGTTGGCCTCCTGCCAGTCGACCACGCGATACTCCTCCCCGGCCGCGGCCCTGACTGCCGCGGCTGCACCGGATGGATCGGCCGGGTCGGCAATGTGAACGGCGAGTGAATCAGGCAGAAATTCCTCACGGCCGGTCAGCCGCATTATATCGGAGCGGCTCGCCTTGATCATTCTGAGATCTGCCTCATAACTTCCCGTTTTAATGACGCCCGCGATCTCGACCTCGCTGCTGACCGGGGCGGTGTCATCCGCGGTCAATAGGGTCGCGGACATGCCGGGGACCAACTCTGCCCTGGCTGCCATCTCGATCCCTATCGTCACGCGCGGCCGGCTTCCCGCCTCGACCTCCCCCGCCTGCAACATCCCCAGATGCGTACCGCTTTCCGAGACCAAGGCGGCCGGTATATCGACGCGGGCATCGACCCCAGTCACCCCGGGGATGGCTGCCAGCTTATCGCTCAATTCCTGCCAGCCGTTCATATCGGCCCCATCGGCCCGAAACACTGAAATATGCGGGACCGCGGCAAGCAATGCACGCTGCATTTCAAACTGGATCCCCCGTGAAACGGCAATTGCCGTAAGCAGGCCTGCCACCCCCACCGCGACACCGGCTACTGCCGCGATCGATGTAAAGCGCACCGCACCCCTGCGGCCTCCACGCCGAAACGATATGGCCGCAAGTTTTAGCCCCGTTCGCACCCGAAAGATTGTAAACCCGTTTGTTCCCAATTGTTAGTCCCGCCAATTATTAGCTAATCGCGGCGCTTTTCGCTAAAATTCCCTTAGACGACCAGTTACTGAAAGTAAGGTATTTAATGCCCCTTGCAACTATAGAAGAGGCCGCTCGCGATATCGCCGACGGCAAGATGATCATTATTGTTGACGACGAGGATCGCGAGAACGAGGGTGACCTCGTTTGCGCCGCCGAAAAGGTGACGCCCGAGATCATCAACTTTATGGCGGTCCACGGCCGCGGGCTCATCTGCCTTCCGATGACCGAAGAGCGTTGCGACGAGTTAAATCTGCCGCCGCAGACGAGCGAAAATACCTCAAGCATGGGCACCGCCTTCACCATCTCTATCGAGGCACGCGAGGGCGTAACCACCGGTATTTCGGCCGCGGACCGGGCGAAGACCATTCTAACGGCGGTCTCCCCCGAAACGCGGCCATCAGATCTCGCACGCCCGGGCCACATCTTCCCGCTGCGTGCCAAACGCGGCGGCGTCCTCGTCCGCGTCGGCCAGACCGAAGCCAGCGTCGACATCGCCCGCATAGCCGGATTGTCGCCCGCCGCCGTTATCTGCGAGATAATGAATGACGACGGAACCATGGCACGCATGCCCGAGCTCGAGGCATTTGCCGAGCGGCACGGACTTAAAATAATTTCCGTCGCCGAGCTTGTCCGTTACCGGATGGAAAAGGAAAAGCTCGTCCGCCGCGTGGTCGAGACCGATCTGCCCACCGAATGGGGCAGCTTTCACGCCGTTATTTTTGAGAATGAGATCAACGGCGAAACCCACGTGGCGCTGACCTTGGGTGAGATCGACGGCGACGATCCCGTGCTCGTCCGCGTCCAGACGGAAAATGTGACCTTTGCCATGTTCGGCGCTACTATAGGTGAAGCGGCCCCGGCATTAAGCTCCTCTCTCCGAAAAATTTCAGATGCAGGACGCGGAGTGGTCCTCTATCTCAGGCAGCGGGAAAATAATCTCGACCTGGTGAATCAGCTCCGCACCTATGCCCTCATGCGTGAAAAGGGTATTGATTTTCAGGCCGCAAAACGTGAAACTGGTTACGGTAATGTCCACGATTACGGTATCGGTGCCCAGATACTAAAAGATCTCGGGGTCAAAAAGATCAGCCTTTTGACCAACCATCCCCCTAGAATTAATGCGCTCGAGGCCTTTGAACTCGAGATCGTCGAGAATGTGAGCATTTAATGCTCTTTGGCCGGATATTTTTCCCAGATGCCGGATAACGAACTGGAACAAGAGAACGCTGAGCGATCGCCCGAACCGAGCGACGGCGGAGAAGAGCGTGCTGAAACTCCTCGAAAGAAGCGGAGCTTTTTTAATCGGCGCAACGGCTTGCTCGTTCTTGTCGGTGCCGCCGCCCTAGCCATTTTCCTCGCGCTTTTCGTCACTGTCTCGTACCGCTACGGCATCATCGACAGCTATATAAAGACGCAGTTCACCGCGAAGATGGCCGATATCGGCATCGTCTTTGAGGCAGAGGTCTTCCGCGTTACGGTCAACCCGCTGGCCCTCGAATTAAGAAATGCGACGTTCGTCGATCGCATAACAGGCGAGAAGCTTTTCACCGTTCGCGACGCCCGGCTGGGCCTCACCGTCGAGGACCTTTTCGCATGGCAGTTGAGCCGCGACATCACCGTCAACACCACCGACATCAACGGCGCCGAGATCTGGGTCACCTTTGACGAAGAGGGCCGTTCGAATTTTTCCAATCTCGTTTTCGAAGACGGCGAATCGAACATAAATTTCCGTTACGAATCGATGCGGTTTACTCTGCGGGATAGCGTCGTGCATTTCGGCGACCTTTCCCGCAAGATCTCGGGCGATGCGAACAATGTCCAATTAACGCTCGAACCCGAAGATTACGACGTTCCCGACGATCAGAAACGGTATCGCATCGACCTCGTCTCCAACGGCTCGACCTTTAATTACGACGGTTCGCTGCTGGAAAATATTTCGCTCCGCCTGAACGCCATTGCCGATAGCAAGGGTGCCGATATCACCCAGCTTCGCCTCGAGACCCCGATCGGCTTTTCGAACCTCAGCGGCCGCCTGTCCGAATGGGAGCCGTTCACATACGAATTAAATGTCGAATCATCGGTCGACCTGACCCAGACCTCTAACATCTTCCCGCTCGGCTCAACGCTTCGCGGTGTCGGCAACTTCCGCGGCACGGTGTCGGGCTCGGGCGAGAGCTACCGCGTCGACGGGACGATCGATTCGGAATCGCTTGCCGCCGACGGCGTTTACCTGAAAGCTCTTAACGTTAACGCGACGCTAAGCGGAACAAACTCCAACTACGAGGCGAACGGAACGGCCCTTGCCGAGCTCCTTACCTTTGACGATTTCCGCATCGAGTTTCCCCGGCTCGCCGGAAACGTCCGCGGCACCGGCACGGATTTTCGCTGGCTCGGCGAACTTCAGGCGGCGGCCGCAAGCACTCCCTCGCTGACGCTCGGCGGCCTGTTCCTTTCAGATGCCGTTGCCGAATACCGCGACCGTGAGTTGATCGCTTCGGCCGGAAACGCCCGCGCCGCTCGTTTTTCCGTCGCCGAGGCCGAATTCGAAGACCTTCGCACCCGCGACATGCGGATGACCTATCGGAACGGTGCCCTGACGCTGGCCGCCCCCGGAGCACAGGCGTCGCGTTTTGCTATGGCCGATTACGACCTGCGGAATGTGGAGGCCGGCGGCGTGAACGTTACCGATACGGGCGACCGTACCGATGTCGAGATCGACCGGCTCCGCGCCGCCGAGGCAGCGATCGGCTCCACGCGGGTCCGTTCGCTTTCGGCTGACAACTTTGACCTCGTTGATCTGCCCGCGACTACCGACATCACGATGTCGAATGTGCGTGCCGAGCGTCTCGACGCCGACGGCACCCGCGTCGACGGCCTTGTCGCCGATCGCGTTACCGTTGAAGACCGCGGCGCCTCCACGGTCGTGTATTCCAACAGCCTTCAGATCGCGAGTGCCGAGGCGGCGGGCGCGATCCTCGGCTCGCTCAATATCGCGGGCGTCCGCCTGACCATCCGCAGCGGACGCGTCGAGGCGGTCTCAGACGACATCGACGCCGGCACCGTCCGTCTGCAGCCCGGAGAAACCCTGGCCGAAGGCGGCACGTTCGAAGATGTCCGCATTGCACGCCCTGTCTTCATCCTCGAACCCTCCGGCCGCTATCGGGCATCTGCCGATATGAGCCTGGGCGGCGGCATCGTCGGCAGCATTCCGCTGGGAGCCGCGACCGCCCAAGTGACCGCAACTAACGATAGTGTTCAGCTAACGGGCCTGGACGCCAATGTCATGGATGGCAGCGTCAGCGGGCAGGCCGTGATCGCTTTGAACGAACGCAGCCGTTCCGACATCAACGCCGCATTCACCGGCCTCGACCTCTCAAAGCTCGTCGCTCTCGGAGCCGGCCGGGTCATCCCGTTCGAGGGAACCGCCACGGGTAATGTCGACCTTGATTTTGCGGGGACCAATTTCCGCACCGCGAGCGGCTCAGTCGAGGCGGATATCACGGCGAACGCCGGTTCCGATGCCGACGGCCGCATCCCCCTTGCCGGCCGCCTCGAGCTGGACGGCGTGAACGGCCTCTTCAATATCGACGTCGCCCGGCTCAACACTGACAATACCGACCTGACCGCCACGGGGCGCATCGATTTTGCCGGCGACGATTCGGACCTCGGCATATCGCTCGTCAGCTCTGACGCGTCGGAGGTCGAGCGTCTGCTTCGCGTTACCAACATCGCGCCCGAGATCGAGAGTCAGCTCGATACGTTCGAAGTTGAGATCGCCGGCGATATGCGTTTTGACGCAAAGCTGCTCGGGAACGTCACCGACCCCGTTATCGACGGCCGAGCATCGCTGGCATCGCTCGCGCTCCGCGGCCGGCCGCTCGGTTCGGTGACGACCGGAGTTTTCGTTTCGCCAGCGGGATTCGAGCTTCGCGAAGGTCTGCTTGAGGACCCCGCCGGAGGCACCGTTGCTTTCAACGTCAATGTCCCGAGCGGAGGACTGAACAATACGTCGGTCAACGCGACACTTACAGATGTAAACGCCGGAAACTTGCTTGCGGCATTGCCTATCGATCTGCCCGGCCGGCTCAGCGATTTTCAAGGCCGGACCTCAGGCACGGTCGAGCTAACGGGCTTGCCCAACGAGGCACAAGGTGCGGTCGATCTCACGGCGGGGAACGGGACCATCGGCGGGCAGCCTTACGACAGCCTGCGTGTCAGGGCTGAATTTACCGGCAGCCGGATCGACATTCGCGAGGGCGAGATCCGCGTTGGACAGGGTGCGGTTACTGCCGCGGGTTTTTACGATTACGGCAGCGGCCTGTTCGACCTCGACATGACGGGCGACGATGTCCCTGTCGCGCTGGCGCTTTCGCTTTTGCCTGAGAACGACAGCATCCCGACTGTCTCGGGCTTGACCGATTTCACCGCGACGGCACGTGGCCAAGCGGGCCGAGCCGAGACCTACGACGTCAATTTTTCGGGAACCGCGACCGACGTCGTCATCAATGAAAGCCCCTTCGGCAATGTCACATATCAGGGCAACACCCGCGATCAGCAGCTCGTCGCGAATCTGACCGCCATCGTGGACGGCCGCGAACAGGAGTTTGACGCAACGGTCAATTTCGGGCAGCCGACGATGCCGTTCAAATTTGTCCACGTGATGGACGAGAGCCCCCTGCGGCCGTTCCTGGCGATGCTGCCGCAGCTCCGCGGCTATAACATTTCCGGCACCGCGACCGGGCGGATCGAGTTCGGCGGCGACCTGATGCGCCCCGATGACGAGGGCAATTTCGTCTTCTCCAGCGAATCGCTGACAGGCACCGCAAATCTCTCGGCGCTATCGCTGCAGATCGAGGACACGCCGCTCGTCGCGACCGAACCCGTCCGCATCAGCTTTGACCCGCGCGAAGTGCGTTTCGAAAGTGCCCGCTTCGCCGGCGGCGGTTCTGACCTCTCGATAGCAGGCGTAAAAGCACTGACCGACGACGGGGTCAATAACCTCTCCATCGATGGACGCGTGAATCTCAGCCTGCTGAACGTTTTCCCCGGTATCGCCGGCAGCGATATGTTCTTTGCGGGGTATGCTGATGTCGCAGTTCGGCTGGCCGGCGTGAATCGCAACGCACGCCTCTCCGGAACGGCTGATCTTGCCGACAGTTCGTTTGCGACATTTGTCGGCTCGAGCCGCATCTCCGCCGACCGCATTCGCGGCCGCATCCTTTTTGCCGGAAATCAGGCACAGATCGAGCGAGCGACCGGATACCTCGGCGGCGGCGAATTTGTCGCCAGCGGCGGGGCGCTGTTTGCCGATGATCTTAGCATCTCTTCCTACCAGCTTTCGTTGAACGGAAACAATATCACCGTACCGCTGCCGGAAGATTTCATCACGACGGGCGACGCCCGGCTCCAGGTTTCGGGACGACGGATCGACGGCCAATTGACCACGCTCATCGCCGGTTCTATCCTTGCCCGCCGGTCGATATACAGCGAGGATATCGATCTGGCAAACATTGTCGGCGGCCGCAATGACGCATCGCTCGGCGGGGGCGGCGGAGGATTAATGGCCACGCGCTTCGACCTCTCTATCGAGGGTCGCGACGCGCTAATTATTCGAAATAATATTGCCGACCTGACGGCTTCGGCATCGCTGCGGCTCACGGGCACGACCGATAACCCGCAGATCTCGGGCCGGATCACCGCAAACCGCGGTACGGTCTTTTTCCGGAACGACCGTTATGAGGTGCAGCGCGGCGTGCTGGAGTTTCCGCCGAACACCGCCATCGAACCCATCGTCTATCTGCAGGCTGAGACCGAGATCCAGGGCTACCAGGTCTTCGTGAATCTCTCCGGGCCATTGACGGACACCGAAGATCTTAACGCGACCGTACGTTCGAGCCCTGCACTGCCGCAACAGGATGTGGTCTCGCTCATCACTACCGGAAGCCTCGCAAATACCGAAT
>JAEWBM010000058.1 GCA_023391155.1 Acidobacteriota bacterium | reverse complement strand
AGGCCTCGGCACCGTTCGCACGGACAAAATCGTCGGGATCCTGGCCATCGGGCAAAACAAGCACCTTGATCTCAAGGTCCTGCGGCAACAGCTCCTCGATCGCACGCCGAGCCGCCTTTATCCCGGCCGTGTCGCCGTCATAGTTGATGACGACACGTTTTGTGAAACGGCTGAGCAACTTGGCCTGTTCGGTCGTGAATGCCGTCCCGAGACTCGCCGCGACGTTGGTGATGCCGAATTGATAAAGCGCGATCAGGTCGAGATAGCCCTCAACCAATATCGCGAACTTTTTTTGCCGTATCGCCTCTTTGGAATTGAACAGCCCGTAAAGATGCTTGCCTTTAACGTAGGCGGGGGTCTCGGGCGAATTCAGATATTTCGGCTCGTCTGAACCCATCGCCCTGGCACCGAACGCCACCGGGTTGCCGGCAACATCCAGCACCGGAAACATTATTCTTCCCCGGAAACGGTCGAAAACCCTGTCTTTCTCTTCGTTTACAGAGACGAGCCCGCTCTGTTTAATGATCTCTTCGTCGGCGCCACCGGCTTTTAGATGGGCAAGCAATGCGTCCCAGGAATCCGGCGAGAAGCCGATCCGGAACTGCTTTTGGACCTCATCCGAAATCCCGCGTCCATCGAGATACTCCCTCGCCGCCTTGGCCTTTGCGCCTTTAGCCTGAAGCTCGCTCTCCCAAAACTCGAGCGCCGTGCGGTTGAGCTCGATCACCTGCTCAGAGAGCTGCTTCTTTTCCTCGCGGCGTTTCTTTGTCTGCTCGTACTGGCGGTCGTCGATGGGTTCTGGCAGCGGCACGCCCGTCATCTCCGCCACGCGCTGCACGGCCTCCGGAAAGCTCAGCCCCTCCATCTCCATCAGAAACGTAAAGGCATTTCCGCCCTTCTGACACCCGAAGCATTTATAAAAGCCCTTCGACGGATTGACCGAGAACGATGGCGTCTTTTCCTGATGAAAAGGGCAGCATGCCATCCAGTTCGCCCCCTTCTTCTTCAACGGAGCGTACGGCTCGATTATCCGCACCAGGTCGGCACGCTCTTTTAGATCATCAATGAAGTATTGGTCGTAGAGCACTCACTAGGGAAGATACCAGAATTCGGTGATCGGTTCATAGGAACCGGCTCGGGGCTTGACGAAGAATGTGCGGATACGATTTTTCTTGATTCCATATTGTCCGATAAGCGTTGACAGGATCTCGTCCGCCCTTCGCCGCCCGTCTCGTGTAGATCGATCGCGAAAAACCAAATTGGCTCGAGCCGCGGAATTAGCTTTCAAGAACTTAGCGAAGATCTCAATGTCGAATTTCGAGCATTCCACCTGACCGTAAACCTCTTCCGAGGCAAAAAGAAACGGCGTTGTTTTTTCAATGATCTCTAATGAGGTGTCTTGGGTGTGCTCGGGTTTCGGAGCCCCGGCTGGAATCCGCCAGAAACTTACCGTCAGGTCATTCGAGCTGCTCGACCGTTCAATATCTATGCGGTTGACATCAAATCCGCGGAACCGCATATATCGCTCGATCATCCTTTGCTGAAATACGGCTTCCACTCGGTTGCCGGCGGAGTGGCTTATCACTACAAATCCTTCCGCATCGGGATGATTGGCCAGCTCGACGAAGAAATGGTCCAAACGAGCCATTCTATCGTCGCAGGGTAATTCACCGAATTGGTCAATGAGAACCGGCTTTTCGGACGACTGTCCGAAACCGCCCGTCGCGATGGAAAACACAAGTCCAAAAATCAGGCAAAGACATCGCATAAAACTACCGCAGCGTCCCTTCTCTAAATTCCGGCACCGGGCTCCCCATCGGAACGATCCACAACTGCATCTCGGTCCGTTCACGAACGCCGACGAATTTCGTTTTGACCCTTCGTGCCGACAAACCATGATCTTCCGACAGTTCTCGAACGGTAAGACGCAAGGCTCGCCGTGCAAAATTAACCGTGGATCGACTCCCAGCAGAGGCCATCAAATAGGCTTCCAACTTTGGGTTAGCATTCACCGTCATCGCAAAATGCCTCAGATCAAGGCCCCAGTCGCAAGGCTCCTCACTTTCGAATCCGAATTCGACCCCCTCGACGGAAACTGAAGTTATCGAGCTCGAATCGTAAAGTGTTGCATCCGTTATTGCCGAGCGTCGGTAGGCCTCCGGCAGCTCCGGCTGCGTAATACCGTCCGCGGAGATCCAGTAGTCGAGTTGCATCGAGCTGCCATCTGGAGCACGATAAAATTTGATCCGGTTCGTGTCGAACTGGCGAAAAACTACATGCTGTTGAAAGGCCTTAAAGTACTTATAGAACCTCCCCGGAATGGTAGAATCGGCACTCCCGACAATATAGCCTATCGACCCGGGACGTTGCTGCAGCTCGAGCATAAACGAATCCGATCTAGCTCGGAAATCGTCCGAACAAAACGTATTCTCGGATTGGTCAGACAAGATAAGTGGTCCTTCGGTCTGAGCGATAGCCAAGGTGGAAAATACGGCGATCGCGAAATGGATGGAAATGTACCGTACCACTATCATCAAAATATCGTGAGAAAGTTCATATTTTCATCTCCGCCACCGTCGCCCCATTTCCGCCCTGATCTGCCGGGGCGAAGGCGAATTTTTCGACGAGGTCGTGGTTTTTTAGGAAGTGGTGGACGTAATTTTTCAGTGCACCGGTTCCGAAGCCGTGTATTATTCGCACCCGCGGCAGCGATGCCATATATGCCTCATCGATAAAGCGGTCGAGTTCGTATTCGGCCTCGGCGGTGGTCTTGCCGATCAGGTTCAGTTCGACGGCGGCGTCGGGTGAGTCGATCGGTTTTGAAAACGAAGCCTCTCGCCCTGCCGGCCGGGCCTCCAGATGCGCGGGTTCCGCCACGCGCAGGTCCGCCAATTTCTCACGCAGCCGGATGCTCCCGACGGAAACCTCCGCCGAGTCCTTGTCGACCTTTTCGATCGTGCCGACCTTGCCGAACGTGGTGACGACCTTTGACCCGACGGCTAGCTCGCCGGGCGAGGGCACACTCCCCTTCGTGCCTGTATCCGCCGGTGCGGCAAAGGCCGACGCGGCTGTCGGTGACTGGATCTTTGAGATGACCGCCCGGTTCATCTCTGCCTTTCTCGCCGAACGCTCCTTGTCCAGCTTGTTCTTAAGAGCCTTGTCCTCGATCGTTGCGATAAATGCCCTCGATTGCCGCTCAAACGATTCAACCGTTTCAGCCAGCTCGCGTTCAAACTCCTTCTGCCGAGCCCTTTCTTTCTTGACCGCCTCCACCTCCAGGCCGGCGTATTTCATCGCGGTCGCCTCCCGTTCTTCTTCCAACGCGATCCGCAGGTCCTCGGCCCGCTTGGTCTCGGTCTGCAGCTTCTGCAGATACGCCTCCGCCTCTTGAGCTGATATGTCGAGGTTTTCTCTCGCCGCGTCGATCACGGCCTGCTTGATCCCAAATC
>JAEWBM010000074.1 GCA_023391155.1 Acidobacteriota bacterium | reverse complement strand
CGCCACGCCGCTCAAAAAAGATATTTGTCAAAAAATCCATTAAACATTATGATTTTTGTATCGAGGATCTATCGCAAAACGATACCATGAACGCCCACGCCGAGGCTTCTCAACCTATCGAATCTGTCCGTGCTCTGATCACCGGCCTTATTGATTATGCGGGCCTGTTTCCGCCATCGCAATTGTCGATGTCCGAAGCCGTGCTCAATTATGCCACTTATCGCAGTAGCGACCTTTCGTGGATGCTCGGCCCATTTATCTTGCCCGTCAGCCGGTTAGAGGAGTTTCTCGACAGCAGCGGCGATCTGCTCGCCGATAGCTCAACGCCCTGGCGGCTCAGCGTTTTGGCAGGCGAAGACATCAACAGCACGATCAAGGCGGTCGAAGCTTTTAATAAAAAGAACGGCGAGCGGGCCTTGATCGACGCACTCGAGGTCAAGGCGAACACGGTCTCCAAGATCGAAAACACCGTCACGCTGCTGCCCGAAGGAATGCGGGCCTTTTTCGAGATCTCGATGGGCGAGAGCTTTGTCGATCTCGTGATGGCCCTTTCGATGCGGCGGCAGCGGGCAAAGATCCGCACCGGCGGCGTCACCAATGCGGATTTCCCGTCTTCGCGAGAGGTTATCAGATTCGTCCGCACGTGCATGGCGGCCAATGTGCCATTTAAGGCGACCGCCGGGCTCCATCACCCGCTTCGCTGCTTCAAGCCGCTCACGTATGCCGAGGACGCTCCCCGCGGCACCATGCACGGCTTTCTCAATATGCTGATGATGACCGGCTTTGCCCGCGAAAGCTATCGCCCCTCGCTGCTCGAAGAGCTGATGGAAGAGGAATTTGAAGAGGCGTTCACCTTTACCGAGGCCGGCGTCGCTTGGCGTGGCGAACACCACCTCACCAACGCCCACCTCCGCCTCCTCCGCGAACGCGGCATGAACTCCTTCGGCTCCTGCTCCTTCGACGAACCCGTCGCCGACCTTCGAGCCTTGGGGTTGCTGTAAAGGCAAATTTGCGAACAGGCAGAAACCGGTGGAAATTACTGGTAGTCCCCGAAGGGGACAAATTTAATAGCATCGGGTGAAACCCGATGGAACGTGACACCATCAATTCGTCCCTGAAAGGGACAAATTTAATAGCATCGGGTGGAACCCGATGTAAATAGCGTCGGGTGAAACCCGATGTAACGTGACACAATCAATTCCGTCCCTGAAAGGGACAAAGTCAATAGCATCGGGTGAAACCCGTTTTAACGTGACCCAAGCAATTCCGTCCCTGAAAGGGACAAATTTAATAGCATCGGGTGAAACCCGATGACAACGTATACACGAGCCCGTCGCTGAAGGCGACGAACCGAGCCAAATGCCCCAGACCCTCGTCAGCCTATACGTACACGTAATCTTCTCGACCAAGAACCGTATCAATATGATCCGGCCGGAAGTCGAAGATCGTCTTTTCGCATATATAGGCGGCATCGCAAATAATCACGGCTGCAAACTGCTCGCCGCCGGCGGCACTGCTAACCACGTACATCTCCTGATCTCTCTCGGTAAATTGATCACCCTGAGCGAACTTGTCGGACATATCAAGAGAGACAGTTCGTCTTGGATCAAGACTCAGGAATATGGAACCCAACGATTCCAATGGCAAGATGGCTACGGGGCATTTTCAGTCGGCCCAACCCAGATCGGCTCGGTAAAGGACTATATTAGCCATCAGAAAGAACACCATCACAAGGATTCGTTCGAGGACGAATTTCGATATTTTTTGAAACGGTATTCTGTTGTTTTCGATGAGCGATTTGTCTGGGATTGATGTTCGTCCCTTTCAGGGACGGTAACGTATATGGATTTTAGTCGGGTTTCACCCGACGCTATTAGCTTGGTCCCTTACAGGGACATTGAGGATTATGTACGAAATCAACGAAACCCACGACCCAAACCTGAAAAGCTGGGTCGAATCCGCCAACACCCCGAATACGGATTTTCCAATACAGAACTTGCCGTTTTGCCGGTTCATTAACGATGAAAGCGAGAGAGTGATCGGGCTGGCTATTGGGGACAAAGTTCTGGAGATCAATGCCTGGAGCTCCGAAATCGCCCGGCTCGATCTCGTATTCCAAGATCTCGAAAACCTGCCGCCCCCACGCTATTTCGATATTTCCAGCGAGTTTAGAAAGCAATTTTCTGCGGCTCTCAGCTCGACCGCGAGCTCTGAACTGCAAGAAGGATTAACGCCGTTCTTGCATGAGCGTTCGGCTGTCAGTGAGCTCTTACCCTTTGACATCGGCGACTACACCGACTTCTACTGCTCTATCTACCACGCCACGAATGTCGGATCTATGTTTCGGCCGGATAACCCCCTGATGCCGAACTACAAATACATCCCCATCGGCTATCACGGCCGCGCCTCGAGCATCGTTGTCAGCGGTACGGACATCAAGCGGCCCAAGGGCCAGAACCGCAGCGATCCCGACCAGCCGCCGGTCTTTATCCCCGCAAAAAATCTCGATTACGAGATGGAGCTCGGCTTCTTTGTCGGGCAGGGAAACGAGCCTGGCCGGCCGATCCCCATCTCCGAAGCCGAACAGCACATCTTCGGCCTCTGCCTGATCAACGATTGGTCCGCCCGCGACATCCAGGCCTGGGAATATCAACCCCTCGGCCCGTTCCTCTCAAAGAGCTTCGCCACAACCATCTCGCCCTTCGTCGTCACCATGGAAGCGCTTGCTCCCTTCCGCGTACCGGCTTTCGAGCGCGAACCCGACGATCCGCAGCCGCTCGATTACCTCAACGACGAGCAGAACAAGAAATTCGGCGGGCTCGACATCAAACTCGAGGTCTACATCCAAACCGAGAAAATGCGGAACGGGAACATCGAACCGCACATGCTCTCCCGCTCCAATCCAAAGGATCTCTATTGGACCATCGGCCAGATGCTCACGCACCACGCGTCTAACGGCTGCAACCTGCAGACCGGCGACCTGATGGCCTCCGGCACCGTCAGCGGCAAGGGCAAGGACGAACGAGGCTGCCTTTTGGAACTCACATGGCGCGGCAAGGAACCCATCGATCTGCCCTCCGGCGAACAGCGCCGCTTCCTCGAGGACGGCGATGAGATAATTATGAAAGGCTACTGCGAACGCGAAGGCTTCCGCCGCATCGGCTTCGGCGAATGCCGCGGCAAAATCATTCCCGCCGATGGCTAAATGATCTATAATCGAATTATGGTGACCACGGTACAGTACCGATATATAACGACAGCCCCGGGAGTTCAGGGCGGGGAACCGATTATCCGCGGCACCCGCACCCCCGTCCGCACGATCGTACAGTACTGGCAGATCGGAAACACCCCCGATGACATCGTCAACGCACTTCCGCACCTCACGCTCTCTCAGGTCTTTGAGGCGATGAGTTACTACTACGACAATCAGGATGAGATCGACTCGCTCATTGAGACTCACACCATCACTGATGACCAACTCGATAAGAGCGTGGGCGATATAAAGAAATGACCCCACTCAAAAGACTTTTCCTCGACGAAGACGTGAGTGTCTTGGTAGCCGAACTTCTGCGCTCGCGGGGCTACACGGTAGCAACAGTCACCGGCCTAGACTTGAAAGGCGGGACTGACGCAGAACAGCTTGCATTTGCCCGGCGGGGGAACTTTATTCTTGTAACTCACAATCGTGTAGATTTCGAAGCCTTAGCTGTTCGGTATTTCGACGACGGTCGTCACCACTTAGGCATCATCATCGCTGCGGTAAATCCGCCTCAGGTCATCGCCGAACGGATCGACGCGGTTCTCACGCGATTCGCATCCGATAACTTCACTGATCAACTTGTATATGTTTGAAGACAGCGGTCAGACAAGATTGCGAAGGTCTCGTATCGGTCATTCGAAATAAAAAAACCTTCTCTGATACAATCCTTTCGTGAAAAGCGATCCGTCCCATTCTAAGGCCGCCGTACATAAGATTTCGGTGGGGGCTTCCGTTGCCGAAGGTGTCGATGACTTCCTCGCCGTTGAAGAGCCCCTCGAGATCCGCGTTGGCTATTCGGTCCGCGGCCGGCGGGTACACAATCCCATCTCCATCACGATGCGAACGCCCGGCGACGACCCCGAACTTGCGGTCGGATTTCTCTTCACCGAGGGCATCATTCACCGCCCTGATCAGATCCGCGAAGTTCGCCACTGCGGACCCGGGGTGAACGAAAACGGCCGCCAAGAAAACACCAAACGAAATACGATACGGGTCGATCTCGAGGACGGAGTCAACCTCGACCTCAAACGCCTCGAACGGCACTTTTACACAACCTCCAGCTGCGGCGTTTGCGGCAAATCGTCGATCGACGCCCTGCGAACGGGCGCTCCCCCGCTCCCCGCTGGCTCGATCTCGATCAGCCGCGACACCCTCAACGGCCTCAGCGAAACGCTCCGCTCGGCCCAGAGCGTCTTTGAGCAAACCGGCGGACTGCACGCCTCCGCCATGTTCGACGCCGAGGGATCGCTCGATGTTCTCCGCGAAGACGTCGGCCGCCACAACGCCCTCGACAAGGTGATCGGACGAAAGTTCATCGACGGGCGGACCCCGCTCAACGACCGCATTCTTCTCGTCAGCGGCCGCGCCAGCTTCGAACTCGTTCAAAAGGCTCTCATGGCCGGCATCCCCCTGATGGCCGCCGTCGGCGCCCCCTCAAGCCTCGCCGTCAACCTTGCCCGCGAATTCGGCATGACCCTCATCGGCTTCCTCCGCGACCGCCGATTCAACATCTACAGCGGCCACGAGCGTGTCGACCGCTAGATCAGACTCGCCTGGATTCTGCGGTCCTTTGCGTCTTTGCGGCTTTGCGTGAAAATATAGGTACTAGCCTCTTCCCGTTGAGATGACCAGAAACGACGATCAAACAGACCTCGACCTCAAGATCACCGACCCGCCGGAGTCTTCCGCCGGCATTCGCGCCGTGACCAACGCGCTCCGCCACGTTTACGGCAAGATGGGCCTCGTCCGCGGGACGCGCGGCCTTCGCAAACTGAACCAGATGGGCGGCATCGACTGCCAGTCCTGTGCCTGGCCCGACCCCGAGGACCGCCGCACCATGGCCGAGTTCTGCGAGAACGGTGCCAAGGTCCTCGCCGACGAAGGCACCCGCAGCAAGGCCACACCCGAGTTCTTTGCGAAGCACTCCATCGCCGAGCTTGCCGCCCGCGACGACCACTGGCTCAACGCGCAGGGCCGCATTACCGAACCCCTCATCCGCCGCGAAGGCTCCGGCCGGTACGAACCCGTCGGCTGGGATGAGGCGATCGGCCTCATTGCCGAACGGCTCAACTCCCTCGCGTCGCCCGACGAGGCCGTCTTCTACACATCCGGCCGAACTTCCAACGAGGCGGCGTTCCTTTACCAACTATTCATCCGTCAGTTCGGCACAAACAATCTGCCGGATTGCTCGAACATGTGCCACGAATCTACCAGCGTCGCCTTGGCAGAATCGATCGGCCTCGGCAAAGCGTCGATCCGCCTTTCCGATTTCGAAAAGACCGATCTCGTCATCGTCATCGGCCAAAACCCCGGCACAAATGCCCCCCGAATGCTCTCGTCCCTGGCGGCGGCGAAGGCCGCCGGGGCAAAGATGATCTCGATCAACCCGCTGCCCGAGGTTGGGCTCAACAGCTTCGTCGACCCCAACCCGCAGCACGGAAACCCGCTTTCCATTCTCGGCTTTCGCCCGTCAAAACTCGCCGACCTGCACCTGCCCGTCCGCATCGGCGGGGACATGGCCGTGCTCAAGGGACTCATGCTCTCGCTGTTCGAACGCGAACGTGCCGCACCCGGCACGATCCTCGACCGCGATTTCATCGATCAGCACACCACCGGCTACGGCGAGTTCACCGCCGCTCTCGAAACCGTCACCTGGGAAGAGATCACCGCCGTATCCGGGCTGACGCGTGAACGGATCGAGGAGGCCGCCGATATGATCGCCGAGGCCGACTCGTTCATCACCTGCTGGGCGATGGGCGTTACACAGCACACCGACGCGGTCGCCACGATACAAGACATCGTCAACCTCCACCTGATGCGCGGTGCCATCGGCCGGGAGGGGGCCGGGCTCTGCCCCGTCCGTGGGCATTCCAACGTGCAGGGCGACCGCACGATGGGAATCTGGGAGAAAATGAACCCCGTCTTTCGCGAAAATCTCGAACGCGAATTCGCATTCAAAACACCGGAGCACGATGGCTACAACACGGTCGAGAGCATTGCCGCGATGCGCGACGGCCGGGCAAAGGTGTTCTTCGCAATGGGCGGGAATTTTGCCGCCGCGTCGCCGGACACCGAGGCGGTCTCGGCCGCTCTTTCGAATTGCGATCTAACCGTTCAGGTGATCACAAAGCTCAACCGCACGGCGCTCGCACCGGGCAAGGTCTCGCTCATCCTGCCGTGTCTAGGCCGCTCCGAGATCGATCGCCATGCCTCGGGCGAACAGTTCGTCTCGACCGAGAGCACGATGCTCAACGTTCAGATGTCCAAGGGCGTCCTCGAACCCGCGTCGGAGCATCTCCGCAGCGAGACGTGGATCGTCTGCCGCCTTGCAAAGGCGGTGCTCGACGACCGCAGCACCGTGGATTGGGATGCGATGTCGGCGGATTACGACCGCATCCGCGATGCCATCGAACGTGTCGTGCCGGGTTTTGAGGACTACAATGAACGCATTCGTCGCCCGGGCGGTTTCTATCTCCCGAATCCCCCGCGGGAGCGCGTCTTCCCGACGCCGACGGGGAAGGCGGTGTTCACGGCACACCCGCTGCGGCGGGTCGAGCTTCCTGAGCGACGGCTCTTCCTGACCACCATCCGCTCGCACGACCAGTTCAACACGACCATCTACGGGCTCGACGATCGGTATCGCGGCGTCAGCGGCGGCCGGCGGGTCATTTTCATGAACGACGGCGACATCGAGCGTTTCGGGCTCGCCGCGGGCGATCTGGTCGACATCACCAGCCATTTCGATGACGGCGAGCGGTCGGTAACGGGATTTGCGGTCGTCCCGTACGACATTCCGCCGGACTGCGCGGCGGCGTACTTTCCTGAGGCCAACCCGCTCGTGCCGCTCGGGAGTTTTGCCAAGCGGAGCTTCACGCCCACATCAAAATGCATCATCGTCTCAGTTGCGCGCGCGAGACGGGGAGACCGTGAGACGGGTGAGACCGGTGAGACGGCATGAGACGCTCAGGACGCCCCCGTGCACTCTTAAACATCTGCGCGTAAAATATTATTGATGGACCTGGTTCTCGACAAATTTCACGAGGAATGCGGCATCTTTGGCATCTTCGGCCATCCGGAGGCCTCAACGCTCACCCAGCTCGGGCTTTTCGCGCAACAGCACCGCGGCCAGGAGGCGTGCGGCATCGTCTCGAGCGACGGCCGCGACCTTTATCAGTACCGCTCTCAAGGGCTGATCGCCGATGTTTTGACCGAGGATGTGCTTAACCGCCTTGTCGGGGCAGCGGCCATCGGCCATACGCGTTATTCCACCTCGGGCCGCAACACTATCAAAGAGGTCCAGCCGTTCCTCGTCACCTGCCAGCACGGCCAGATCGCCGTCTGCCATAACGGCAACCTGCCCTTCGCCGGGCAAAAGCGGCAAGAGCTGGAGGCCGCCGGGGCAATATTTTCATCTACATCCGACACTGAAACCCTGCTTCACGGCATCGCTCGGACCAAGGCGGCGAATGTGGTCGAGGCGATCGAGAGCGTGCTCAAGGACACCGAGGGGGCATTTTCGCTGCTCTTTTTAACGCCGCAGGCGCTGATCGCCGTACGCGACCCGCGCGGCTTTCGCCCCATGGTGCTTGGCAAATTGAACGGCGCCTGGTGCGTCGCGTCCGAGACGGTCGCATTTGACCTGATCGATGCCGAATATCTCCGCGAGGTCGAGCCGGGCGAGATGCTGATCATCGACGAGGCAGGCGTGCATTCCTCGATGCCGTTCGCGCCAAAGCCGCGTTCGGCGTGTGCGTTTGAGCACGTATATTTTTCGCGGCCCGATTCGATCATCTATGACCGCTCGGTAAACGAATCCCGCCACAAAATGGGCCGCCGACTGGCGGTCGAACACCCGGTCGACGCCGACCTGGTCGTTCCCGTACCGGATTCCGGCGTCGCCGCCGCCATCGGCTATGCGAATGAATCGGGCATCAACTACCGCCAGGCGATCATCCGCAACCATTACGTGGGGCGGACGTTCATCGAGCCTTCCCAATCTATCCGCTCATTCGGCGTGCGGCTAAAACTGAACCCGATTCGCGATCTTATCGCCGGCCGCCGCATCGTCCTGATCGATGATTCCATCGTTCGCGGGACCACCTCCAAAAAGATCGTCCAAATGGTCCGCGAGGCCGGCGCCGCCGAGGTACATATGCGCATCTCGTGCCCGCCGACGATCTCGCCGTGTTATTACGGAGTCGACACGCCCCGGAAAGAGGACCTCATAGCCGCCCAAATGTCCGTCGAGGAGGTCCGCGAGTATATCGGCGCCGACAGCCTCGGCTATCTCTCGCACGAAGGCATGCTCGAAGCCATCGGCCTCGACCCCGACTCCACCTGCACCGCCTGCTGGACCGGCGCCTACCCCACCCTCATCGCTAACTCCCAAGCCGCATAAAGCTCCGACCGTCATAAAGATGGAATGATGACATCGCTAAAGGAAAACGTTCATCACTTTTTTTCGTATCTGTTTGACAGATGGGGGTTTAAATGTGCGGTCCTTGCGGACGACTATAACGGCAATGTCCTTATAGCAGAATCGAAAAGAATTAGAATTCGATTTATTAACGATAGGGCGGATTTCTTTTTAGATATTACGCGCGTTAATGAGCCGGACTCCTGGATCGGCTTTTATGAGATTATGGACCGATTAGCTTCGGCGGGAGTTATCGAAAAAAACTATAAGTATGCTAATAAGATCGCGCCGGTTAGCCGATTATTGCACAAACACCTACCTGAGGTTGAAAAGATGTTGACTAAAGATTGAAAGTTCGAATATGACCAATGCCCGCTTTGACAGGCTCTGCGAAAGCGGTACCGCCCGTTACGGGGAGCGTTATGGAACATAGTCGCTCTACGAGATTGTAACGGATGTAAGACAGCACGCCTTGAAGCGACCGAATCGGCGGAGCCGATGCCATCTGATTAGCCCACATCGCAAGATGTGGGCACCGAGCGCCACACCCCGGAGCCGTCGTAGACGGCGGCATACCTGGGAACGGCGCGATGTTAAACCACCCGCTACCCCAAGTGGTACTGACGCCGCGGTTGTGTGAACGGTCGCTCGAACGATACAAGGTAACGTTGGTCAACTGCGAGCCATCAGATGCAAATAGGATACTTCAAACAAAGGTTAAACACGTTGTCATTGCAGCTCGGGTTTGAGTACGTTTTAGGCGGACAGGCATCTGATGCGCTGATCTCTGAGACCGAACACCGGTTAAGTGTTACCTTTCCTGAGCAAGTCAGAACGTTCTTTTTCAACTATAACGGCCTGAGAGTCGAAGACCCGTTTCTCAGGATTTTAGCTCTCGAGGACCTACGCTTCCCGAACTCAGATCTTCTCCAGTTTGCTTTTATAGGTGAGGAAAAGATTTTCTTCGACGTTTCTCATTTGAATGCGGCAGCGCAATGGGACATCGTCAATGAGAGTAAGATCCCGATCACATTAACGATGGCAAGCTTTTGGTCAAACAAAGTTTGGCGGTGGCTTAAATATCGGGACACTTGAAACCACCCGCTGTACCGACCTAGGCACGCTCGTTAACACTTGCGTTTCTGTCCGGCGGGCCGCTCATAAGAATGCCGCCGTCTACGACGGCTCGGCCATTTCGGATGCCCCATCCCACGTCTCGCGACGTGGGCTACACAAATGCCATCGGCTCCGCCGATTTGGTGATGATAAATGCTCACACGCACCGATGAAAAAACAAGAACTTGAGCGACAATTGGCCGAGCTCGGCGTCCGAGCGGGTTTCTATTCCCTCAACGGCGAACTACTACCGGACCGCGTGGTTCTGTACCAGAACTATAATAGATGGGAAGTATTCTATTTCGATGAAAAGGGAAACAGGGAAGACTTCCACTCGTTCGATAACGAAACCGATGCGTGCGATTACATCTATCGTTACTTCGCGGACCGGACGTCACAGCTATGACCGAACGCGATTTTCTCGAAATTGTCGAGGCGTTATGTAAGCATCCCGGGTTGTCTACTCCCACCGCCTCATTCTATGAGGCTGCAAGTTTCCTTGAGGGATTTGACATCGGCGCGGATGTCGATCCGCGGCAATACCATTCCGCTATGACTCCTTTCTTAACGTGGCTCGCTCACCGGCTGAAGACGGGTGAGATAATAATTGAGTGGACCGACTTTCGCGAACGCTTTACTAGTGATCCAGGAAGCTTTCGATAACCTTTTACACTTGTATAGTGAGTACGTCGAAGACGAATAGTCCCGCTCTCAAGTTTTGCGGATAACTCCAATGGAACTTAGCCTTGAACTCGCACGATTGTCGTCAGGGGAAAACATAGATGTGGACACTACATCTTTGATGGATGCCACGGTTTGCGTCACCTGCGACGGCTATGCCCGTCATGTGCTGGAGCGCGTCAAAGAGGTGCTTCTTTGCGCTATTACGGAGGGCGGCGGTGAAGATGCCGAGACTTTTTTGCCCGAATGGTTCGTTGCGTCGTGCGCACCCGAATTGAGTGATGGCAAGGTTGAGACAATGCTCCGGTCGCCCGCCGGATTCGCAAAGCTATCCCATATGTGGACCCCAAGGGGTTTTTCGTATTGGTTCAGGGCTGATCAAAGAAGCTGGTATTGGTGGGACAGTAAAGTGATAGACCCACGGACTCTTCACATCGATCTGAAGGTGGAGGGCTTTCCATTCGCGTGGGGTGCGTTAGAGTTTCTACTCGAAGCAGCCGGTGCAACGAGGTCTGAATTGATGACGCAATGATCTTCTCATCATCGCAGCCTCCATTTCCCCGATCCTCCAAATGACCGAATCGGCGTAGCCGATGCCATCTGATTAGCCCACATCGCAAGATGTGGGTACCGAGCAACACACCCCGGAGCCGTCGTAGACGGCGGCATAAAAGGCAAACACCGAACATCTCGACGTCCTTCGGCTGTCACCCCTGTCCTTGAGGGGAGCTCGGTTTTCGCGTCTCGGCACAGCTCTTGCAGTATGGCAGGGCAGTGTATTGAGTGCATACATCAAGGAGGAATAGGAGAATGGCAGCAAGAAAAGGTTCGAATAAAAAAGGATTGGTGCAAAAGACAAAGGATGCGGCCGGCAACGTGATCTCGGCTGCGGCGGCCACTGCGGGAGAGGTGATCGCCAGTGCCGCTGCCGGGGCCGCGGCCGGAGCGCTGCAGGGCGCCGGAGAGGCGATGGTCTCGGAGGGCGAGGCCGCAACCAAGGGTTCCGCTCGACGCGGAACCTCTTCGGGAAAGAAGACCGGTTCGACCTCGTCAAAGTCGTCAACGTCAAAGTCGGGATCATCTTCGAGATCCGGCGGTTCGGCGTCTAAGTCGACCGCAAGATCGGGCTCTGCCAAATCCGGCGGAACAAAGAAGTCGACATCCTCGACAAAGAGCTCGGGCACCGGCGCGAAAAAGAAGTCGAGCTCATCGACATCAAAGTCGAGCACGGGCGGAGCTAAGAAAACTTCAACCGGGGCCAAAAGCGGAAGCTCGACCGCAAAGAAATCGGCGGGATCGAAATCGTCGAGTGGTTCAAAGTCAGGTGCGAAAAAGTCGACGTCGAGCACGGCGAAGAAGTCAACAGCTTCCAAGTCGGGTGCAAAGAAATCCGCTTCGAGCACGGCCAAAAAATCGACCGCGTCGAAATCGGCCTCATCCGGCGGTGCTAAGAAAAAGGCGGCGACAAAGTCTTCCTCGGCTAAGAAAGGAGCAACCAAAAAATAACCATGGCCAATACACGAGAAGAATCGATAAAGAAACTTACCGAGCTGACCGAGGGCATCGATTTCTGCATGCTGACCACCATCGACGGCGGCCAGTTGCGCAGCCGTCCGATGTCCACCCAGGATATGGACGCCGCGGGGAATCTCTGGTTCTTTACCAGCGACGAGACGCACAAGGTCGAAGAGATCGAAAAGGACAACCGAGTGAACATCGCATACTCCAAACCGGATGACGACACGTTTGTTTCAGTCTCCGGGCGGGCCGCCGTCAGCCGGGACAAGGCAAAGATGGAGGAGCTGTGGAGCCCGGTGCTCAAGGCGTGGTTCCCCGAGGGGCTCGACGATCCGAAGCTGTGCCTGCTAAAGATCGATGTCGAAAGCGCCGAATACTGGGAGGCCGAATCGGGCAAGTTAATCGAACTCGCCGGATTCGTTAAAGCGCTGGTCACCGGAACCTCCGCCGAGTGGGGTGCCAACGAAAAGATCGACCTTTAAGGCACGGCGTTTGCACTCACATAAACTTGTAACGAAAAGCGCACGATGCGCATACAAGGGGTGACGTTTATGGCAACCAATTCTGAAGCAGGCAAAAGAGAACTGATCGATACCGGAACGGATAAACGGTTCGTCCGGCGCGACGACGAGGGCAAGTTTAAGGAGAGCACCGACGTCAGCCGCTCACTGTCCCAAGACGTGCGGCAGACCGCCAAGACCAAAGTGAAACCCGGCCACGGCGACCGCGGCGATTAGAAATAGTCTTTACACACCACACCGTGAGAGGGGGGAGTTCCGGCAAGGGGCTCCTCTTTTCTTTTGCATCCCAAACCTTGCCTTTTTCATCTGAATATCGGAAACTAACGTTCCTCTCAATATGGGGGCGACAGGCTTCGACAGGGGCTTGTATAGATCTTTGAGTGCACGTCGGGCTTTTTGTAGGTGAGCTCGTTAAAAAAACTTGCAAAACACAAATGCTAATCAAGAATTAGCTCTTGCTGCCTAATTAACTTTAGCTACAGCAATGTCTTACCGGAAGTCCGCCTGATGCGACCGGATAAGGCATAACTCAGTTCGGGCTCGGGCGCGTTCTCCACCTGCGGACGCGGCTTAAAGTCAGCCGGGTTAGTCTTTGACGAGGTCTTGTCAGTTCATCTGCTCGCCTTAGACGAAAATTAAGTGAACGGACTAAACGTGTAGAT
>JAEWBM010000073.1 GCA_023391155.1 Acidobacteriota bacterium | reverse complement strand
GAGCAAATACTGTCATTCGCCGGGGCACGGTCGGGGAAACGCACATTTAAAATGGAGCCGGTCGACGCGGGCGAGATCGTTCGTGAGGCGATCGAGGGCTCGATGCCCCTCGTCAATGAGCGAAACGGCTCGATCGTGGCCGACATCGGCAAGCTGCCGGGGGTTCGCGGCGACGCCGAGGCATTATCGAGCGCGGTTCGCAATCTCATCTCTAACGGTATCAAGTACGGCGGCAGCGATCCGCAGCTTACAGTGGCGGCATTTAATGGCGGCGATACCGTCAAGATCTCGGTCGAGGATCAAGGTATCGGGATATCGGATAGGGAAGTGAAGCGGATATTCGAACCGTTCTTCCGCTCGCGCGAGGTGATCGATGCCCAGATCCACGGCAACGGCCTTGGGCTTTCGCTGGTCAAGGAGATCGTCGATGCGCATGGGGGAACGATCTCGGTCGACAGCCAGCCCGGCCGGGGGACGAAGGTCACGCTCGAGATCCCCGCTATTCGGGAGGCGGTCCAATGAAAGTGTTGCTCGTTGAAGACGAAGCGGGCCTGATCTTTACGCTGACCGATCGGCTTACGAGCGAGGGCTATGAGGTTGTCTCGGCTCCGGACGGCGAGCGGGGCAGCGAGCTTGCGTCGACGGCGGAATTCGACCTGATCTTGCTCGACGTGATGCTCCCGAAAAAGAACGGCTATGATATCTGCCGCGACCTGCGGCAAAAGGGGATCACAACGCCGATCCTGATGCTCACGGCAAAGGGCGAGACGATCGACAAGGTCCTGGGCCTAAAGCTGGGGGCCGACGATTATTTGACCAAGCCTTTTGAGGTGATGGAATTGCTCGCCCGGATCGAGGCTCTTTTGCGGCGATCGCCGAACGGCACGAACGGGAATGGTGCCGGGCAATTCAAGTTCGGTGATGTCACCATCGATTTCAAACGAGCGGAGGTGTTCAGGCAGCAGCCCGTCGATCTTTCCGCGATGGAATTCAAGCTGCTTCACCACCTGATCGAGCATCGCGGCGTCGTCCACTCGCGAGACGCATTGCTCGATGCTGTGTGGGGATATGACGCGATGCCGTCGACGCGCACCGTCGATGTCCACATCGCGTGGCTGCGGCAGAAACTGGAAGAAAATCCCAAGCACCCGCGATTTATCCAGACCGTGCACGGGATGGGATATAAGTTTGCAGCCAATTAAGAGTTTTTTAAGATCTGCTCGAACCTCAATGCATCCTCAAACATCGTCACGTTGTTAAAGAAAACATAGGAAAGGCCTTTGCGGGGCAGCAGTGACACCAGTTCCTCAAGCTCCCCTTCTTCATACGTATAACGCCATCGCACAACGCCGTGCAGGCGATAGTAGCAGCGGTCGGGTGTAGTTGTCGGGGTCTTAAAGGGGTCCACGGCATGCCAAAGGTCGAGCTCCTCGCATAGTTCGCGGACGACTTCCGCGTCCCAGCCGCCTCGCGGTTCCCATGCAAAGTTGAGTTTTTTGCGTTTACGGGACTTAAAGAATTTCCGCATGCGAGAGATGTTCTCGTCGGTTTGCGTGAATTTGGCCGGGCATTGAAACAGGACGGTTCGCGCCCCGAGCGCCTCTGCACACGCCATCGTCACATCGTACGCCTCATCAACGATCGGCGTCGGTTTGAAGAAGCCCGACTCTTCGGCTTCCTGCTCGGTCAATTTGCGTCTGAGCCGCTTATAAGTGGGGCTCGAACTTTCGTGCGTTATCAGCTGCCATGCCTTGAGGGTGAACTCGAACCCCTCAGGCATCTCGGCCCGCCAGCGTTCGAGCGTCTTGATCATCGGCGGCTGATAAAAGGTGTGCTGTATCTCGACGCACTTTAAGCTTTCGGCATATTCGAGCTTGTTCGTCCGATAGCCGCAGGTCCCGATCTGGATGGATTTGTTCATTGCGGGAGGAGATCCTTTACTGAAGTACGAATAGTGAAATTGCAAGGAAATGGAAGATACTTCCGCCGAGCACGAACCCGTGCCAGATGGCGTGATGATGGCGGATGCTGTGCCAGCCGAAGAATATTACGCCGATCGTATAGCTCAGCCCTCCGGCGACGATCAGAGCGAGGGCGGGGCCGCCAAGCGCAAGGTAAAGCGGCTGAACGGCGATGATACCGATCCAACCCATCGCGAGATATGAGACCACGCCGACGGCACTAAATCTCTTGCCGAATATGATCTTCATCGCGATCCCAAACGCGGCAAACGCCCAGACAAATGCCAAAAGCCCCAGGCCCAGGCTGTCGCGAATAACGAGCAGGAGGAACGGCGTATAGCTGCCCGCTATCAAGAGATAGATGCAGCAATGATCAACGATCTGGAGCTTGAGTTTCAGCTCAGGCCGGACCGTCCCGTGATAGACGGTGGAAGCGGCGTAGAGAATTACCAGCGAGAGGCCGTAAACAACGCTGCTGGCGATATGCCATCCGTCGCCGTTCGTGATCGCGAGCGAAACGAGGAAGATAAAGCCGGCGATACTGAGCAGCAGCCCAAAGCCGTGCGTCAGCGAATTGGCGATCTCTTCTACGGAAAGGTCATTAAAGCGAGCAGCGATCATAATCGACACCGGAAAAGCAGATCGGAGGCAGGACGACCGTTTTTTGATGATACAACATTATTTCCTGAGTACGAATGATTTGGGACCCTTGTCAAACGAAAAAGGCGGCCCGAAAGATCGAGCCGCCCCAGTTGACTCAACTATCTGAGTATTACTTGTCCCTGTGGAGAGCTGCCGGAGTGATCTCGATGTCCGTCGTGTCTCCGTTAAGCTCCACATCGAGCGAACCGTAGGATTCCCTCTTGTCGGAGACTGTTATCGTATAGGTGATACCGGTGGGAAGTCCCTCAAACCGGAAGTAGCCGAAGCTGGAGGTCCGGCCCCTCCAGGTCGTTACTCCGTCGGTTACCGTTATCGCGGCATTCGGAAGGCCATAGACCCCCCGGAAAAGCACGCGGCCGCCAAGAACCGCCGGTGCTCCGGCCGCCTCGACCTCGACGGAACCGATATCAACGATGGGCCCTTGCGGACGGGAAATGCCGCGTTGATCGGTCACCACCGCCTCGGGCGGATTGTTCGCTGCGCAGGAAAGGTCAAGCACGCAGTTTTGACCGGCATCGATCGCGGGAGAGCCCGGCATCGGGACGAACGATTGCGTGGGACCGCCGTTCGAGCCAAGCGGGCCGAGCATCGGGTCTGTATCTAGCAGATCGCTTCCGATCCAGCCCGTACTGGTGCCGGTGACGCCGATTATATTGTTGCCCTGCGACTGGATCCCGCCGGCGGAGTTGGTGATGTCCGGTGATACCGCAGTGCCGTCGTTTCCCGCGACGATCGTGTTACGGATGAAGAAGTTAACGTTCGTGCTGCCTCGGTGGATACCTCCGCCGTTATTAAGTGACGAATTTCCTGAGAATGTCGAATTTGTGATAATCGCGCCGATTGTCCCATTAGACTGCATCCCGCCGCCGCTGCCGGAAGGGGCACTATTATTTGCGAACGTCGAATTGGTGATGCGGACGGCGCCGTTAAACTGGCCGCCTCCGCCGCCCGTAGTACCGTTGCTTACGTTCCCGATAAATGCGGAACGGTCAATGATTATCGTGCTGGTCGAAAAATTCTGCATACCGCCGCCGCTGCCGGACGCAGTGTTGTTTGAGACCGTGGTAAATCTTAGCGTTAAATTACCCGGAACAGCAGGCGACCCGGCAGAAGCATTATTCAAGCCGCCGCCGTTCGAAGCACTGTTTCCGGTAATGACACAGCTTTCGATCAAAAGCGTTCCTCCGGCATTATAAATGGCGCCCGCGCGGCCCGAGTTCAACGCACCCACACCATTGCCGGCTGTAAACGTGATCCCTGAGATGTTCGCCACCACATTAGGGCCGGTTGATATTATCCGGCTGGCGTTGTTTCCGCTAATGGTTAACAGCGCAGCCCCGGGGCCGGTGATTGTCAGGCTGCCGTTAGCGGCGAAAACGATCTCGGTGCCCGCAAGCGTAATAGTTTGCTCCGAATCGAAAAGGCTCGAAAAGACGATCGTGTCGTCATCCGCGCTGGCATTTGCGGCCGCGACCGCTTCGCGTAATGAACAATCGGCATCACACGTGCCGTCGTTTGTATCGGCGGTCTTGGTGACCGTATAGGTCGCGGCCGATGCAGCGACGCTGAACGCCGCGATAAGCAGTGTTAAAAGTGAGAAATTTACGAACTTTTTAGACATTATCCCTCCTCAAGTGAATGGTGGTGGACCCATTATCAGAGACAGATCTCGGAAAGAGAACTCGCCTTATGGGCCGTGTAAACGCTTAGAGCGTCAGAAATTACGGGCTGGGGGTCCGTATGATGTTGAGTGGATGGATTTTACACCGAAAGTTCGTAAAAAGGCAAGATTTTGGGAGACGGGCTAGAATTCCGAATCGCTCGTGGCTCGTGAGCGACGGGCGACCCCCGATTCGTATGCAGCTTCCTCGACACGTTCGGCTACTGCTTCGGCGACGCGGCGGTCAAAGACGGAGGGGATGATATAGTCAGGATGGAGTTCGTCCGGAGCGATGATCTCGGCGATGGCTTTTGCCGCCGCGAGCTTCATCTGTTCGTTGATCCTAGATGCTCTGCAGTTCAGCGCTCCGCGAAAGATACCGGGGAAACAGAGTACGTTATTGATCTGATTGGGATAATCAGATCGGCCGGTTGCCATGACGGCAGCGAGGCCCACTGCATCTTCGGGCATTATCTCCGGAATCGGGTTTGCCATCGCAAACACGATCGGGTCTTTTGCCATATGCCGCAGGTCGTCAGGCTCGATAACTCCCGGTGCTGAAAGCCCAAAGAAAACGTCGGCTCCCCTGATCACATCCCGAACGGTCCCGGTCTCTTTCTCGGGGTTCGAATTTCGGGCATACCAGTCCTTCACCCAGTTCATGTTTTCCTTGCGGCCCTTGTAGATCGCGCCCGTGGTGTCGCAGCCAACGATGTTCTTGACGCCCGCGGCCATAACGATGCGTGAACATGCGACGCCCGCAGCACCGATCCCGTTGACCACGACCTTGATATCCTCGATCTTCTTGTCGACGATCTTTAGGGCATTCAGGAGTGCGGCCAAGACGACCACAGCGGTACCGTGCTGGTCGTCGTGAAATACCGGAATATCCAGTTCCTCTTTTAAACGCTGCTCGATCTCAAAGCACCTCGGTGCCGATATATCTTCGAGATTGATTCCGCCGAAACCGACGGCGATGTTCTTGATCGTCTGAACTATCTCATGTGGGTCCTTGGTGTTGAGGCAGATCGGGAAGGCGTCCACGCCGCCGAATTCCTTGAAGAGCTGTGCTTTGCCCTCCATAACGGGCATTGCCGCCGCGGGCCCGATGTCGCCAAGCCCGAGCACGGCAGTGCCGTCAGAGATAATCGCGACCGTGTTCTTTTTGATCGTTAGATTGAAGGCCTTTTCCGGGTCTTTATGGATCGCCTGGCAAACCCGCGCCACGCCCGGTGTATAGGCCATCGACAGGTCCGAACGCGTTTTGAGGGGGATCTTTGAATTGACCTCGATCTTGCCCCCAAGATGGAGCAAAAAGGTTCGGTCGCTCACGTGAACCACCTCAACGCCGTCGATGGTGTCGAGCGATGCAAGGATCTCCTGATCATGGGTCTCGCTGGCGGCGTTGATGGTGAAATCCCGGATCAAGAAGTCTTTACCGACCGAGACGATATCTATCCCCTCGATGTCGCCGCCGGTCCTCCCGATGGCGGTCGTGACCTCTCCCAACTTGCCGGGATTGTTCTGGATCTTTAGACGAAGGGTGATGCTGTAGCTGGCGTTTGGCGTTGAATAATTCGACATTCTGTTACAAAAATTATGACGAAATACGATGCCCTCTGCAAACAGTCGCGGGGCGGGCAAGTGTCCCGCTTCCAAATGACGTCTGTTATAATCAAGAAAGGAGGCAAAGAGTCTATCGCTAACGTAACGGGCTTTACCAAAGGCCTGAAGCACAATCAGTTAAAGCGCATTGAGCGGCTCGCCACGCGGCGCGTCCCCCAGCGTGACATCGTTTCCCAGGAACTCGCTCGCCAGATGTGCGAGATCTCGCACGAGACGGGCCGCCAGATCGGCGTGCTGCTCAATCGAAAGGGGCAGGTCGAGTACGTAATGGTCGGCAACGCAAAGGGGATCGAGATGCCCGATTTCGGCCGTGCACGTGCCGCAGCCGGCCGATTCCGCGGCCTGCGGTGCGTTCACACTCATTTGCAGGGTGAAAAGCTCACCCGCGACGACCTTACGGACCTCGCACTTCTTCGGCTTGACCTGATGTCGATAATTCAGGTGGACCGCAAGACGGGCCTTCCGGACATGGTCTACTCCGCTCATTTACTGCCTTCATCGGCGGCCGATATGGCGTTGAACGGCGATGCCGAGCCGTATGAATTTCTCGAGCCGGCCGTACCCTCACAGCTCGACACCGATTTCGCCGCACTTATAACCTCGCTCGAAGATGAGATGGCACGGATCCGCCGGACCGCCAAGACGCGGAAGCCGAAACGCGAACGCGTGCTGCTTGTCGGCGTGACCACCGGCTATATTGACGAGGCTGAGGAATCCATGGCCGAGCTTGCTGAGCTGGCTGCGTCGGCAGACGTCGTCGTGCTGGACAAGATAATCCAGCGGCGGGCCAAGATCGACCCGAAGACCGTGCTCGGCCGCGGTAAACTCGAGGAGCTGCTCGTCCGTTCGATGCAGCTCGGGGCTGACCTGATCGTGTTTGACACGGAGCTATCTCCGACGCAGGTGCGGGTGCTTTCAGAGGCGACCGATCTTAAGGTGATCGACCGGCCGCAGTTGATCCTCGATATATTTGCCCAGCGTGCACAATCTCGCGAGGGCAAGCTGCAGGTAGAGCTGGCGCAGTTGAAATATTTACTACCTCGCCTGGTGATGGGCCAGAACTCGGCGTTCTCTCGTTTGGCCGGCGGCATCGGCGGCCGTGGGCCCGGTGAAACGAAACTCGAAACCGACCGCCGGCGCGTCCGCGACCGGATCGCTCAGCTCGAGAAACAGGTAACCGGCCTTAGCCGTCAGCGGCAGGAACGCCGAAAGTCGCGCGTTCAGAAAGAGCTGCCGATCATTTCATTGGTCGGATATACGAATGCCGGGAAATCGACCCTGTTAAACGCCCTGACGCGGTCCGAGGTTTATGCGGAAAAGAAAATGTTCGCGACCTTGGATCCGACATCGAGGCGGCTGCGGCTGCCGATCGATCAAGACGTGATAATCAACGACACGGTCGGCTTTATCCGCGACCTGCCCGAGGACCTCGTCGCCGCTTTCCGGGCAACGCTCGAAGAGATCGAGGATAGCGACCTGCTCGTGCATGTAGTCGACGCCGCCAACCCGCGAGCCCGCCAGCACATCGAATCAGTCGATAAGATATTGTCCGATCTGGGGTTCGACTCCATCCCGCAGCTCATCGTCCTGAACAAGGCCGACGCCGCGGAACCGGCCGAGCTCGAAGCTCTCTGCCGACAGGTGATGCTTGACAAGAATGTCGATTGCGTGTCAATTTCAGCTGTTCGCAGCGAGACGCTCGGCCCGATGATCGACAAGATCGGCAGGCTGACGGGCGGCACGGATATCGAACTCGCCCGAACGGCCTGACCCTGATACATCATGAGCAAACGGATCCAGGATCTTAAATCCCCCTTTACGGTCTGGCGCCAAAAGGTTGGCGCGGTCATACGGAAGCCGTATGATGCGCTCTCGGTGAATCAGCGTTTCTGGATCGGCTTCGGGCTTCTATCCCTGATCACAACACTTCTCGTTTCAAATCCGTTCTGGAAGGCACAGACGGGAGCGGCGTATGCCGAACGCGAGATCGCTCGCGAGACGATAGTCTCGCCCGCCGACATCACGGTCGTCGATGAAGAGGCGACCGAAACCACACGCGCGGCGGTGATGAATTCCATCACGCCGATGTTTATTTTCGAACCGCGGCGTGCGGAAGAGGCGATCCAAAGCTTCCGTTCGGCCTGGGAAGATCTGCAGCGCCGCGCTGATCCACCGGCTCAGGCGCGTGCGAACGCTAACGCAGCGACCGAGGTGCAATGGACGGGGGCCGGCGGTGCGGAACTCGGCCGGGTGCTTGGGGCAAGACGCTTCAGCGGCAACGAACTGCAATCTATCGAAAGGATCCTGCGCGAACACGCCGGCGGCGACATCTACGGCGATCAGGATCGACAGTACCTCGAGGATGAGATCCGGATCGTCGACCGACAACGTCCGACGGACATCCGCCAGGCGATGCGGCCGGAGCTGACCATGACATCGGTCTCAGAGGCGCGGGCCCGGCTAAAGGAAGCTCTGGGCGAGGTGCGGAGTTTTTCTGAACAGGAGCGGGAAGCTTTTTATGCGGCACTTTCACCGTTGATCCAGCCTAGCCTCGTCTATGACAGCGCAGCGACCGAGAGCGAAAAAGCCGCCGCCGCACAGAGCGTCGAGCCGCGAACGATAACACTGAAACGCGGGCAAAAGATCGTGGGCGAGGGCGAACTGATCACGTCGGATATTCTGGCTCAGCTCTCCGCGCTGGAACGTTATGGGGCATCAACTCGCCGGGTCAACAAGTTCATCGGCCTTTTTGTATTGATCTCAACGCTCTTTTGGATCGCGTGGAAATTCATCGAGCATCGCGGCATCGTCCCGCGCCTCGCACTTTCTGAGCAAATGACCTTCACGCTGTTCGGTTCGATCGTTGTCGTACAGACGGTGCTGATGGCGATATTGATGCGGGTTGCGGAATTTACGGCGCTTCAGAACGTCCGTGCGCCTCTTAACGACCCGAACCTTTGGACGCTTGCGGTCCCGTTTGCTTTCGGCAGCCTGATAATGGCGCTGCTTGCCGACAGGCGAACAGCTTTTTTCACCGGCATTTTCTGTGCATTGCTGGCGGGCTTTATGGCACCGCGGGGGCTTGAGTTTACGATCTACGCGATCATTGCATCGTCGGTCGCCGCCTACGGCATCGGCCGTTACCGCAGCCGGCAGACTGTGACCATCGCGGGAACGCTGATCGGGCTCGCCTCGGCCGGTTCCGCGATCGCGATCATCGCATTTACCCAGCAGCCGTTCATTCTTAACACCATATTACTTGCGATCGCGTGCGGGTTGGCGAGCGGCATTATCACCGCCGCTGTTACTGCTGTGTTCCTCCCGATGTTTGAATCGCTGTTCGGCGTGCTGACGGACGTAAAGCTTCTTGAGCTTTCGAACGCCGACCTGCCTGTGCTGGGCCAACTTGCCCTTCGCGCCCCGGGCACGAACCAGCATTCGCACGCTGTGGGCCAGCTTGCCGAGGAAGCCTGCCGTGTCGTCGGCGGAAATGCGCTGCTTGCGCGGATCGGCGCCCTTTACCACGACATCGGTAAGTCGGCCGCTCCGGAACACTTTGTCGAGAATCAGCTCGGAAAGAATCCGCACGATCGGCTGAAGCCCGTGCAGAGCGCGAAGATCATCATCAGCCACGTGACCTACGGAACGAAATTGGCGAAGGAAATGGGGCTGCCGCAGCGGATAGTCGATTTTATACCGCAGCACCACGGCACGCGGACGCTGCACTATTTTCTGAAAAAGGCGCAGTCTGAGGCACGCGAGGAAGACGAGATCAGCGAGAACGATTTTCGCTATCCGGGGCCGAAGCCTCAATTTCGCGAGGCGGCGATAATGATGATCGCCGATTCATGCGAAGCGGCTGCCCGCAGCCTGGCGGAGCCTACACCGGAAAATATCCGCTATATCGTTACGAAGATCATCGACGCGATCCTCAGCGACGATCAGCTTGATGAATGCGACCTGACGCTGAGGGAATTGACGCAGATCCGCGAATCGATGATCCGCTCGCTGGTCGCGATATATCATTCGCGGGTCGATTATCCCGGCTACAATCCGCCCCCGGGACAGTCGGGTCAGTACAAGATCGTTCCTTCTGAACTCGACAGCGAGGAGCGCGGCCTCCGATATGCCGATCCCCGCGATATTCCGATCAGCAAAGGCGGCGAGATCGAGGACGAGGCCGTCCATTCCACCTACGAGCCACCCGCACGGCGCAAGAAGAAAGAACCGGCCGGCTAGTACGATCTAAGATGAGAAAAAGCCGCAGGCACCCCGGGGCGTCTGCGGCCTTTATACTATAAAAGTTAGGTCTACGAGTTGATCAGCTCTTTCAGTTCTTTACCGGGCTTGAAATAGGCCACCCGCTTCGCGGGAATGTCGACGGCCGCACCTGTCTTCGGATTGCGGCCCTTTCGCGAGTTGCGTTCCCGCACGCGAAAGCTGCCAAACCCTCTCAACTCAATTTTCTCACCCGCATTTAAGGTGTCGATTATGCTGTCGAGAACGATCTCGACCAGCTGTTCGGCATCCTTTTTGGTCATTTCAGCCTCTTCGGCAACGCGTTCGACCAGATCAGCTTTCGTCATTTCAATTCTCCCGACTCAAGAAAGGCGAACAACCCGCACGGGTGTTACGCCGCAGTTTTATCGGATTCCTCTTTGGCTGCCTCTTCCGAATCGGTTTCGGCAGTCTCGGTTTCCGACGTAGCAGTTTCGGCGGCTTCGGTGGTCTCGGCCGCCGCTTCAGTTACTTCTTTACTCTCACCTTCAGCGGTCTCGCCGGTCTCAGCCGCAGGCGCCTCTTCGGTGGTTTCCGCAGCGGCCGTTTCGGCCTCGGATGCAGCCTCTTCAGCGGTTTCGACCGGAGCGGGCTCCTCTGCGGCAGGTTCCGCCGCCGTCTCAGCTTGAGGGGCCTCGGCGGTCTCGGAAACCGTTTCGGATTCCTCGGCGGCAGCTGCCGCCTCTTTCTTCGCCCGCTTCTTCTCTTTGTTCGACTCTTCCTTAGGAGGCTCTTCCTCGCTGCTGCCGAACTTTAAGTTCGCCAACTCGCCGAGCGATGCCATGCCGCCCTTTGCCACGCTTGAGTATTGGCGAGCGTCGAGGATCGGTTCGTCGTCCTTGCCGACCGCACGGAATGAAAGGCCGATCTTTTGGTCCTCGTTCTCGATTCGCAGGATCTTGAAATCGAGTTCCTGGCCGATCTGAACGACATCCTCGGGTTTTTCAACACGCTCCTCGGCAAGCTCCGAAATGTGGCAAAGCCCTTCCAGGCCTTCACCCAACTCGACAAAAACGCCGAAGCTCGTGAACCGCGAGACCTTGCCGCGAACCGTGTCGCCCGGCTTGTGGGTGGCGACGAAGCCCTCCCACGCACTTGGCGTCAGGTCCTTCATCGACAGCGAGAGCCGCTGTCCGGCCGTGTCGATATGCGTGATGATCGCCTCGACCTCCTGGTCCTTCTTCAAAAGCTCCTTCGGGTGCTTGAGCTTCTTGGCCCAGGTGATGTCCGAAACGTGTACCAAACCGTCGATGCCGTCTTCGATCTCGACGAAAGCACCGAAGTCGGTGATGTTGCGCACCTTGCCGCGGATCTTCGACCCAACAGGGAAGCGGTTCGCAACCGTCTCCCACGGGTTTTCCTGAAGCTGCTTCATTCCAAGGCTGATACGCTTTTCTTCGGTATCGACGCCAAGCACCTGTACCTCGACCTCTTCGCCGCGGTGGAACTGCCGTTTCGGGCTTGCCGAACGCTTTGACCAAGAGATCTCGGAAACGTGCACCAGGCCCTCAACACCGGGTTCGAGTTCGACAAAGATGCCGTATTCAGTAACCGACGAGACCTTGCCCTTGACCCGCGAATTTACCTCATAAACCTCGACCACCGTTGACCAGGGGTCGGGCTGAAGCTGTTTGTAGCCCAGCGAGATCTTCTCCTTTTCGCGGTCGAGCTTGAGGATCTTGACCTGCACATTGTCGCCGGGCTTGAACATATCGCTCGGGTTCTGTATGCGGCCCCATGACATATCGGTCACGTGCAGCAGCCCGTCGATGCCGCCGATGTCAACGAAGGCTCCGTACTCGGTCAGGTTCTTGACCACGCCCTCGACAACGTGTCCGACGTCGATCTTATCCAGCGTTTCGGATTTAAGCTTATTGATCTCGACATCGGTGATCACCTTGCGCGACAGCACAATGTTGTTGCGCCGGCGGCTAAACTTGATGATCTTCGCCTCGATGTCCTGCCCGATGTAAGAATCGAGCCCGCGGATAGGACGCGAATCGATCTGCGATCCGGGTAAAAACGCCTCGACGCCGTTCAGGTCGACCTTCAGGCCGCCCTTGGTCTTGTCGACGATCTTGCCGACGACCGCAGCGTCATTATTAAAAGCCTCTTCGAGGTCATTCCAGACCTTGCGCGACACAGCGTCGGAACGCGAGAGCATCGGCGGCGCGTCGCCGGTGTGGATGCTCTTAATGATAGCTTCCACCTGGTCGCCCACCTTTACCGAGTTCTCGACCCCTTCCGGGAACTCATCACTCGGGATTATGCCTTCGCTCTTATAGCCGAAATCGACCAGAGCTCCATGGTCCGAAACCCCTACGACCTTGCCTTCGACAAGTTCGCCGGGATGATAGACCACCTGTTCCTGCTCGAATTGCTCGAGGATCGATGCAAAATCGATCTCGCCCGAATTTTCCGAAACTGCCTCCGCGGCCTGAACCGGTTTTTGAGCGGCCGCGTCTTGTTTGTCTGTTTTAGGAGCTGAAGTTTCGCCGGTTTTCGTCTCTTCAGTCTCGTTGTTAACCTCAATTGCCATTTAAATGTGCGTCGTCTTCCTTTTTAGTTTTGTTCAATATCTATCGTCGGCCGTTTTCCAGGCCGTTTCGTTCGATCTTCTTTCGTGCCGGATGGGGTTACAGGGAGGCGAGAAAGTCGCTAAGGATCAATCCTGAAGCAACTAAATTGTTGCCTCGCGCAAATACGTTTTTGTTATTGTATTCAACAACCTGTTCACTCGACCGGATAAACCTAAAAGTTACACGTCAAAGTGCTTTTATGTCAAGACTTCGCCTAAGATAATCGGCCACTTGCGATAACGGCCCGCTCCTGTCGGCTCGATACTTTGCCAATGGCAACGCCCGCGGCGGCAATAGCCGTGCGGGCGCTTCCGGTTTCCGGTGGCGGGGCAGATCAGTTTCTGACGATCAGATCGCTGATGCTGCCAACCCCGCTGTTCTTTTCCATCTCTTCCTTCGCCATCGCAGAAGTATTCTGGATGCCCGCGAGCCGCAGACGGAACTCGTCCGGATTTGTCGATCCGCGAAGTGCCTCTTCCAGGGTGATCATCCCGGCCGAATACAAGTAGAAAAGCGACTGGTCAAAGGTCTGCATACCATACTGCGAAGTACCGGCCGAGATCGCGTCGCGTATCGATGCCGTCTTTTCCTCATGCAGAATGTAATCGCGGATAAGCGGCGTTGAGATCAGAACTTCGACCGCAGGAACACGGGTGTCGCCGCCGGCGGATTTCATCAGCCGCTGCGAAACGACCGCTTTCAGCAGCCCCGCAAGCTGCAGCCGGATCGCCTTTTGCTGATAAGGCGGGAACGCCGTGATAATACGCGTCAAGGTCTCTTGTGCATCCAGCGTGTGAAGCGTAGACAGCACCAGGTGGCCTGTTTCGGCAGCTACCAGCGCCGTCTCGATCGTCTCAAGGTCACGCATTTCGCCGACGAGGATCACATCCGGATCCTGTCGCAGACTGCCGCGGAGAGCTTCCGCAAATGAGCGGGTATCGACATCGACCTCCCGCTGGGTGATGAATGAAGACTTATCTTTATGAAGAAACTCGATCGGGTCCTCGATCGTGACGATATGGCAATTACGCTTTTCGTTAATGTGATCGACCACCGCGGAAAGCGTTGTCGATTTACCTGAACCCGTCGTTCCGGTGACGAGGATGAGCCCCCGCATCTCGTCGGATATCGTGTTTAAGATCGGCGGGAGGCCGAGTTCTGAAAACGTCTTTACTGTGTCTGAAATGACACGGGCGACGATGCCGATCGAGTTGCGCTGCTGAAAAATATTTACGCGGAATCGCCCGAGGCCCGAAACCCCGTAGCCGATATCTACCTCAAATACATCACGAAAATGCTGCTTCTGTCGGTTCGACATCATCGAGAACGCCATCTCGAGCGTCTCTTCCTGAGTGAGTTTCATCGCGCCGGAGAGCGGGCGGAGTTCGCCGTTGACCCTTATCACGGGGATCGCTCCGGCACGCAGATGCAGGTCTGATGCACCAAAACTCATTGCCATGCGCAGAAGATCGTCGATTCGATTAAGCATAAGACGGGAATTTAGAACGTTGGAACGGCCGTAGCCGATCATTACCGGGTATGGGTCTCGAGAAGTGAGGCGGCTTAACTAACGTTAAACCGATGCAAAAGAAGTTTAACCTTTAACCGGCCGCCTCGTCAATCATTTTCTGCCTGAATCCGGCGTTATTAGACAGCCGCCCGTCTCGGGCGTAAACTCGAATGCGAAGACATGGCAGAGAATTCGTTGAATATTTTACCCCGCCTGGCGATCCCCGGGGCTGAGATCGAGATCCTAACCGGATCCGGCTCGGGAGCGGTGACGCGTCCAGAATGTTTGATCGGCGGCAATCCGGCGCGGGTGATCGCTGCATCATCAAAGCGAGTGTTGGCCGAGGTTCCGGACGATGTTTCGGGGCGAGCGGAGGTGCAGGTCGAGGGACAGACCGGAGCGGGAAGCCTGCTCATAGGTAACCGCATCGCTGACGCAATGCACATCGTTGCGAACCCCGCCGTGGACCCGGCAGACGGTTCGGTCGTGCTCACCCGTTCGGGTTCGCGGGGGATACAGCTGCCAAATACTATTTACCGGATCGAGACTGATGGTTATATTGACGAGTTGCCGGTTGAGGTGATGAACCCAACCGGAATAGCATTTTCTCCGCGGGGCGAGATGTTCGTATCGAACCGTGCGGCCGGGGAAGTTTACACCATAGAACGCGGCGAGGAGGCCATTCCATATGTAACCGGCCTCGGCATCGCGACGGGCATCGCCTTTGACAGCGAAGGAACGCTTTATGTAGGCGACCGCTCGGGCTCTCTGTACCGGGTGCCCGCCGTTGGCCGTGCCGAAAAGTTTGCGGAACTTGAGCCCTCCGTAGCTGCTTATCACATTGCCTTCGGGCCCGACGGCCGGCTTTACGTGACGGCTCCCGGGCTGGCGAGCTACGACGCGGTCTATGCGGTCGATATGGAAGGCGGGGTCGAAACCTATGTTCGCGGCTTTGGGCGTCCGCAGGGGCTGGCGTTCGACATCGGCGGCAATCTCTATCTCGCAGCCTGTTACCGGGGCCGCCATGGCGTCGTTCGCATTTCGCCGGAACTCGAAATAGAACAGTTCGTTGCCGGGAACAGCATTGTGGGCCTCTGCTTTACCGCAAAGGGGGAATTGGTCGTTGCCACGGGTGACTCGGCATTTACTTTTGACGCCGGTATAAACGGCACGCTATTAAGATCGCAATGAGAATTTCGTTTCTTCTGCCCTTATTCATCTTTGTCGCCGCATGTGCCCCGGTCGAAAGCGGCAGTTCGCCTGCCATTAACGCAACTTCGACTGCGACCCCGACCGCGTCTGCGACGCCCGACGCAGAGGTCACCGAAGCATTAAAAAAGATCGAGTCAGCCTCCGGCGGCAAATTGGGTGTGTACGCAGAGATCTATGGCGACGAGGCCCGCCACGCCGGGCTTAATGAAACGGACTCCTTCGCAATGCAGAGCGTCGTCAAGCTCCCGATCTCGATGGCCGTTCTAAAACGGGTGCAGGCCGGCGAGCTTTCGCTGGATTCAACGATCGAATTCACAAAGGACGAGCTTGTACCGGCCGGAATGCATTCGCCTATTCGGGAAAAGTTTCCCGACGGCGGCAAGATGACCGTCGACGAGATGATCCGCTGGGCTATGTCCGAAAGCGACGGTTCGGCGGCGGATATCCTTCAGCGAGTAGCCGGCGGTGCCAAGGGAGTGCAGGCATATATCGACAGCGTCGGCGTTGACGGGATCAAGGTGGTCTATTCACATACAGAGTTTTTCCGCGACGACGAGAGGCAATATGCGAACGCGGTGACTCCCCGCGGTGCGGTACAGCTTCTTAAGGTGCTCGTGGAAGCATCGACGACCGACAAAATTCAGGCGGGTGAATCTCCGATCACGAAGGAGCATGCCCTGTACCTCCTGGAGATAATGCGCGGAACGCCCACCGGGCCTAAGCGGCTAAAGGGCCTGCTGCCCGCGGGCACGGACGTGGCGCACAAGACCGGCACTTCGGGTACGCGCGACGGCATCACCGCCGCCACGAACGATGCGGGCATCATCACCTTGCCCGACGGACGAATGCTTTTGATCGCTGTTTTTGTCGGAGATTCAAAGGCCGATACTGAAACTCGCGAGCGTGCGATCGCCGAATCGGCCAGGCTCTTTTGGGACCGTTGGGCAGCCCCGAAAAAATAACATCAAAACTTTATTGCAATTTCCGGGGGTTTACTGCATCCTAGATAAGTAATCCATCTCTCGCATCAATGTGATGCGCTTTTCAAAAACGGTTTTTGGATCAGTTAGAGAGTGGTTCCGTTAATTATAGAAGTCGCTCTTGCAGTTTTTTGAGCATCCGAAACCGAAACTCGCCGCCGAGATTTTCTCCAAAGCAGATCCGATTCGAACTTCTTTTGACACGCTCCGTTAGGCGGGGCAAACAGATATTAAAATGACAATGAAACTTTACGTAGGAAATCTTTCCTTCAACACAACGAATCAGGACCTCAACGACCTTTTTGGCGAGATCGGCACAGTCGAATCGACCAACATCATCGAAGACCGTGACACCGGCCGCTCACGCGGTTTCGGCTTTGTTGAAATGGCTTCGAAGGAAGAGGGCGAGCAGGCGATCGAACAGCTTAACGGCAAAGAGGTCGACGGACGCGAGCTTAAGGTCAACGAAGCTAAACCGAAAGAAAATCGGGGCGGCGGCGGTGGACGCGGCGGTTACGGCGGCGGTGGCGGCGGCGGACGCGGCGGCTACGGCGGCGGTGGCGGCTATGGCGGCGGAAAACGCTGGTAAGCTCAGGCTAACCAAATAAAAGAGGCCCTCGGTTTTCGAACCGGGGGCCTTTTCATTTGCCTGTGGGTGAGATCAATCGTCCTCGTCGTGTGCTCGGACGCGGCCGGCGGCGACCGCCTCGTCGCTC
>JAEWBM010000160.1 GCA_023391155.1 Acidobacteriota bacterium | reverse complement strand
TTTCAGCCTTTTCCGTGGGCTCGGATACGCTTGCCTCGCCGTCGGCTATGGGTTCGTCCTTTGCCGACTTCGAAGATGACTTAGTGGCCTTCGATCCGGACTTTGCGGTCTTGGCCTTCGCCGCGGTCTTCTTTGTCTTCGTAGTCTTAGAAGCAGTCTTCTTAGCAGGCTTTTCTTCGGCGTCGTCAGAATCCTTGTCCGATTTCTTAGTAGAACGCTTTGTGGCCGTCTTTGCCTTGCCTTTTGCTGCGGGCTTTTTGCCCTTAGCGGGTTTTGCCGCCTCGGCGTCTTCTTCTTCATCAGCAATCCGCTCGAATCCGGCACTTTCGTCGGAGGTCAGAGTTTCAAGCAGCGATCCGACCGGAGCTTCATCGGTGCTTTCCATGTCGAACTCAACTGCCCGGACACGATCGACGATCGCCTCCTGCATATACGCGTCCTTGAACAGCTCGCCGGTTTCCTCGTCGTCGATGACACGTTCAAAACCGGAATCGTCAAACTCGAAAACGGGTTCGTCGCTTGCGGGAATCCGATCTTCATCGTCAACATCATCTTTCTTTGCGGAGGACTTTTTGGCTTCCTGCTTATCCGGTTTTCTTCTGGCGTCCGGTTTCTCTTCGGCTTTTCCTTTTCGGCCTCGGCCTTTCTTTTCGTCGGCCTTCTCGTCTTTGTCTTCCTCTTCTCCGGAGTCTTCGCTGAGCGGCTCCATTATTTCCTGGGCCGATTCCATCTGTTTTTCGCGTTCGACGCGTGCGCGCTCGATCCGCTCATTAGCTTCGCGTTTAGCCTCTTCGGGAGAGCCTTTCTTCGACTTTTCAGTAACGATACGCTCGATCTCTTCCTCTTCATCGAAGAAGTCGGAGACATAGAGAAATGCATCGCGTTCGAGGCCGATGGCAACGAATGCCGACTGCATGCCGGGCAGCACGCGCTGAACCCGGCCCTTATAGATGTTCCCGGCGATACCGGTATTTTCTTCGCCGCGTTCGATATAAAATTCTGTAACGCGGCCGTTATCCAGAATGGCGATCTTCTTTTCGCGTCCGTTGACGCTGATGATCATTTCTTTCGACATAAAGATAGACTTGTCCTCAAATTTCGATCGGTTTGTTTGCCCGGCGGCGGAGCATTCGAAATGTGCGGCAATGGATGGGGATCAGGACAGGCTTTCCGCGGCCGTCGCCGGCCGGCAGATCTAGCGGAAACATCTACTCTTCGATCAAGGCCCTCGACGGGTCACGCCGCGGCTATAGCGAAGCACTCAATTTTCACGCACGAACTTGGTTTCAATCACGGCGGCCTTTGCTCGCCGGTTTTTGAGGGAGCACTTATCTGATCAAATCGATAGTGCTCAACCTGAAAAATCTGTCAATTGCCCGCAGTTGCGGTAAAGATCCTCTATCGTTTGCTGCGATCCCGGATTGCCTCTGTCGAGGGCTCCAAAGGTGCAAACTCTAGAAAAGTATAGACCAAATAAAGGGTTTGGTAAATCTCCGGTGCATAAAATTCCAGACTCTTTTGCCATTGGCCCGGCGGCGAAATACAATTGAGCAGTACCCCGACCCCGGCCCTAAAATATGGAGATCTATACCCAATTCATCAACACAGCCGAGGCTCTCAAAAAAGCTTGCGATGAGCTTGCGAAAGAGCCGGTCCTCGGTTTCGATACCGAAACGACCGAGCTGGACCCGTACCACGGAGAGCTTCGGTTGGTTCAGTTCAGTACCGGCCGGGGGGCAGTAATAATCGATGTCCGGGCGTTTTCGAACGGGGCGGGCCCTCGGGAAAATTCGGAGCTTGCCCCGCTCAGGGCACTGATCTCGGACCCAAAGATCGTCAAGATCGCGCATAACTCAAAGTTCGATGCGAAATGGGTTCGGCATTATCTGGGGTGTGAGATCGAGGGGATCTTTGACACGTACCTGGCGAGCCAGTTGATAGCGGCCGGCGACAGCGAACGACGCCATTCGCTTGCTGATGCGGCGCAGTTCTTTTTAAGCACGGAGCTGGACAAATCTGAGCAGGTCAGCGATTGGGGGGCGAACGAGCTTTCCGCTTCGCAGCTCGAATATGCAGCGAGGGACGCCGCCATCCTGCTGCCCCTCAGGGAGCAGATGGCCGACCGGTTGAAGAACGACGATCTTGAGCGGGCGGCGGCGCTCGAATTTGATTGCGTGATGCCGATCGCCGAGATGGAGCTAAACGGGATCTATCTGGACCGTGAGCTATGGCTCGCTCAGCTCGAACGCGTAAAGGCCGCGCAGGCAAGCGCCGCCAATGAACTGCAGGACATGCTCTCGGCGGGTGTAGCCCAGGCCTCGCTATTCGGCCGTGCCGAGATCAATCTCGACTCGCTGCAGCAGGTCTCTGACGCATTGAGAAACCTGGGAGTGCCGGTGCCGGAGACGACACGGGCATGGCAGCTGCAGCCGCTGGCAGCGGACTATCCGGTGATAGCGAAGCTGCTCGAGTATCGTGCCGCACAAAAGGCATTGACGAGTTTTGGCGAGAATATATTGGAGTTCATCGAGCCCGCGACCGGGCGGGTACACGCGGATTTTCGGCAGATCGGGGCTCCGACGGGAAGATTTTCGTGCTCGAACCCGAATCTGCAGCAGATACCGCACGACAAGGAATACCGCAGTTGTTTCAGGGCACCGGATGGCCGCCGGTTCGTTATCGCTGACTACTCGCAGATCGAGCTTAGGATCCTGGCTGAGTTCTCACAGGACACAAACCTGATCGACGCATTTGCCGGGGGAACTGATTTTCACACGGCAACCGCGGCGCAGGTGTTTGGCGTAAAGCCCGACAGCGTGACACCCGAGCAGCGTTCGTTCGCCAAGCGGCTCAACTTTGGGATCGTTTACGGCGTTGGCGCGTCGAGGTTCGGGCTGATGACGGGGCTCTCGCAAAACGATGCGGAGAACACGATGCGCAAGTATTTTGCTGCATACCGCGGGCTCGACAGTTACCTGCGTGACGCCGGAAACCGGGTAATAAGCGAGCGCTTTGCTCGGACCGGGAGCGACCGGCTGCTGCGGCTAAGATTCGAGGACGGGGACCGGCAACAGATCTCGGCCGCGCGCCGTTATGGGGTGAACATGCCGATCCAGGGAACGTCGGCGGATATCCTAAAACGGGCACTTCGTCTGCTGCACGACGACTTGCGCGGTACATCGGGCCGCCTGGTAAATATCGTGCACGACGAGATAATCATCGAATGCGACGCCGCGGATGCCGAGAAAATGGCCGGCCTGCTAGAAGGAGCCATGGAAACGGCGGGCAGGGAATTTCTTAAGAACGTTTCGGTCAAGGTCGAATCGAAGATCTCGGAAGACTGGTGCAAGTGATCATCCGACCCAAGCCGGGTCCGAGACGAGAAGCAGGGCTGCGAGGCCTTTCAACTGGCCCGCGGTGAAAGTAAATTCGTGGCTGCCGAGGGTGAAGCGGACATTAGAGGAGTTCGCGATCTTTGTGAGCACCTCGCGCGAGAGTTCGAAGTTCAGATATTCCATGCCGGTTGCTGGCTTGGCGGCATACCGGGCCTCACCTAACTCCAATACATCGCCGCTAACATACACCGTAAACGAGTGCGAATCGGCAAACCGCGGCTTTTTGCTTTTGGCCCAGAAGGTGAGCTTTACCGGGTCGGGGGCCGTGCTGAGTTCATTGCCGGCGAAGAAAAAGCCGGCGGCGAAGTTCATTGCCCGGATCCCGGCCTTTGAAGCCTGAGAGTCCGAAAAGTTTTCAGCGACATACATTATCCGCCCGCTTCCGGACGCGGGATCATGGTTAATGGTGATCCGGGTGTCAGCCTTGAGCGACTTCAGTTGACGAGCGGCCGTTTCGAGAGACTTGGGCTGTGCGATCGCGGATGAGCCGCAGAGGAGCACGAATACTGCAAGGAAGATATATTTTTTCATTTTATTTAAAGGAGACAGAAGGACTCTGCCCGTCGGCGAGCGGGGTTTGGGAAGCTCGCCGAATTAGTATTATCGCATATCACGCACGCGATATGCGCAGAAAAATGCCCCTTTGCCTTCTAACAAAGGGGCTAGGGTGAACGAAGTAACAGAACTTCGCGGAGGAAACTAGCTGGCAGTGGCCTCACTTTGCTCGGCCGGTGCAGTAATGTACAGGATCCGGGTGCAGCTTTCGCAGGTAACGATCCCGTTCATGCGCTTGACCTCAAGCTGCATTTGGGGCCGCAGGGACATAAAGCAAGCTGAGCAGGACTGGTTAACGACCTCTGCGACGGCGATCCCGTCACGGCTGCGCTGCGCAAGTCGATTATAGACCGACGCAAGGTTTGCGGGAAGAGTTTTGAAGACCTCTTCGCGTTTTTTAGTTTTCTCTTCGAACTCAGAGCGGGCGGCGGTAACCTCCGCATCGAATCCGGCTAGGGCCTCTTCACGTTTGGAATCGAGGGTGTTTATCTCATCCGAACGTTCGGTAAGCTCTTTATCAACATCTTCAACAGCGCCCATTTTTTCAACTATCTGGGTTTCGAAGGTGGTGTTCTGTCTCTGCAGCGCGTCGATCTCGCGCATAGCGGTCTCATATTCTTTCTGATTTTGGGCATGCTTTAGATTGCGCTCTGCCCGATCAAGGTATGTCTTATTGGCGGCGATATTCGCCTCAAGTTCTGCGCGTTCGGCCAAAAGCGTTTCACGGCGATTTTGCACCTCACGAATGGAAAAAGCGTGCTGTTCGAACTCTTGTTCAATCTCAGCACGCCTTTCATCAGCGGTCTCAATAATTTGTTTTAATCGACGCAGGTCCGTGTCCGTTAACTGCAGATCGATCAATTTCTCTAGCTCTGATCTCACTCTAAAAAATATCTCCTATTAATAAACGATCCGTGGCTTTCATTTTAATACGGATCCCGCAAAATCGGAAGCCGTGCGACGGCGGGCCGATCACGAAGCGAACAGTTCGAAGTGCCGCCTGAGCTCGTTACCAGCAAATGTCGGGCCGGGCCGCAGGTCGATCGCGCGGGCCCAGTGCGGCGTTTCACCCGATCTTAGAAGATAAAGATATTCGGTCGCTTTGGGCATCCCGAAATGAACTATTCGCGCAGCGGCAAGTGCCCCGCCGCGCATGACGCCGTCCCGCGGCGTGCGCGTCCATCCGGCGGCGATCGAAAGGCGACGCACGCCTTGGGTCAGTTCCAGCGCCGAACCGACGATATTGGACGATGCGAGCTTGAAGCTGAAGGGCTCAAGGCGTTCGAGTTCGACGCTGGCTGACCGCCGCGTGTGGTCGGCTGCCAATTCGATGAAACTCTCGAAAAGCCATCGGACCCCGGCCTCGCGAAGCAGGTCGTTCGCGGCTCTAAGAGAAAGGTAATCGTGGAGGTCACCGTGCCCGGCAGCGCGGGCCGATTCGAGCGCCCGCGCTACCATTTGCGACCATACCTCATCCAATTCCGGCATACGTTTGTGAGAATAGATGCGGACGGGGACAAATGCAATTTCGTGCTATTATTTTGCTTTAGTATTGCAGAACACGGGGAATTTATGAATGCAGTAATTATCGCGATCCTCTGCCTGCTGCTGGCCGTCGGCACTTTCGCACAGCAGGACGCCGCAAGCCCGGAACCCACGCCCCCCGCCGAAACTTCCGAGAACGATCTGGACCAAGTGATGGCGATAGCCGACGTTTCACAGCGAGCGACAGCGCTGGAGAAATTTCGCGATGGAAATGGCGAGCATCCGCGGCTCGGTGAAGCGCTGGAAGCCCTGGTGATCGCACGGGCCTCGCTTGCAGATGAGACGCTGCGCGGCGGCAACACCCTTGCCGGCATAGCGCTGTTCAAACAAACGGTACGTGAGGCTCCCCGCCCGGCTCCGGACCGTCTTTTCGGTGATGTTCTGGCAAAGATACCGGCGAACCTGTTTTACCTGGGCTACGGAACAGAAGCTCTGGAGGTCGCAAGCCAACTGGAAACGATCGCCGAAGAGAACCCCGCGCAATTGTTGATGTTGTCGAATTTTTACATCAGCATCGAGAACGGTGACCGGGCGATCGCCGTGGCTGAAAAGGCGATCGAGCTTGCACCGGAGGAGGCGGCCCCGCATAAGGTGCTGGGGATGGCCCGCCGGCTGAATTTTGATGTTGCCGGGGCAGCTGCGGCATATGAGAAGGCGGTGGAGCTCGCACCCAACGACCCGGAAGCGATCCGCAGCCTCGCTGATATGCGGCGGGCGAACGGTGATGCAGCGGAGGCCTCAGAACTTTACGCCCGGGTCCTAACGACAAATGAGAATGACCCTCTCGCCCGCGCCGGTTCTGTCCTGTCCCTTTTCGAATCCGGGAAAACGGCTGAGGCCGAGGCCGAACTTGCGGCCGCTCTCGAACGCGATCCGAAAAACCTTACGCTTTTGGCCGGTGCTGCATATCGCTTTGCGGCGACCGGCAACGGCAGCCGGGCGATCGAATTCGCTCGGCGGGCGATCGAGATCGAGCCGAGATATATCTGGTCGCATATCGCTCTTGCCCGGGGCCAGATGCTCGAAGGACGTCCCGTCGAAGCCGAACGGACGCTTATTGCAGCGCGCAGGTACGGGAATTTTCCGACACTCGACCACGAGGTCGCGACCGCACGGATAAAGGCCGGATTTTTTCGGGAAGCGGCGGAGGAGCTGGCGAACCG
>JAEWBM010000038.1 GCA_023391155.1 Acidobacteriota bacterium | reverse complement strand
CCCCCGAGGAGCGTGATGAGGACAACAGCGACGACCTGCACGCTTTGATGGAGGTCGGCGAGGCCGAGGGCATAATCGAAGAAAAGGACCGCGAGCTGATCGAATCGATGGTTGAATTCAGCGACACCCGCGTTGCCGAAATAATGACCCCTCGCACCGAGATCGTGGCTCTCCCCATCGATTCGACAGTGCGGATGGCACGGGATCTGATAGTCGAGGAAAAATATTCGCGGCTCCCGGTCTATCGCGATTCCATCGACAATATCGAGGGGGTGCTCTATGTAAGGGACCTGATCCAGGCATGGGCACTTGCAAAGGAAGACACGCCGGTCGCCGAACTGCTGCGGCCTGCCTATTTTGTTCCCGAGACGAAATCCGCGGCTGACCTGCTCAAGAATATGCAGGTCAACCACATCCAGATCGCGTTCGTTATCGACGAATACGGCGGGATCGCCGGCGTCGTCACCGTCGAGGATATCGTCGAAGAGATAGTCGGCGAGATCGAGGACGAGGACATCGAGGAAGAGGAGATCATCGAGATCATCGAGGGAGAGGGCGGTTATTATGACGTGCTCGGTTCGACCGATATCGGTAAGATAGAGCGGCTGTTCGACCTTGAGATCGAAGACGACGATTTCTCGACCATTGCGGGATTGATTACCAGCGAAGCGGGTTACGTCCCCAAGGACAGCGAACAGCTTGAACTCCGCGGATTGGAGGTCGAGATACTCCGGGCGGACGAAAAGCGGATCCACCTTGTTCGCCTTCGCAAAGCCCCTAAGGCGGTGGAAGAACCGCTCGTGTGACCGGCAGGGACGGAGCCTCTTCCTAACCCCGCACGCTTTTGATACAATACCGCCACACACTTGGAATGGAGGTTAGATTATGGCACTCAGATTAGGGGACGAAGCGCCCAATTTTAACGCGCAGACAACGCAGGGTGAGATCGATTTTCACGAATGGCTCGGCGACAGCTGGGGCGTTCTGTTTTCGCACCCGAAAGATTTTACGCCGGTTTGCACGACCGAGCTCGGAATGGCTGCAAAGCTTAAGCCCGAATTCGACAAGCGGAATGTTAAGGTGATCGGCCTCAGCGTCGATCCCGTCGATTCGCACATTGAGTGGGAAAAGGATATCGAAGAGACGCAGGGCAACGCCGTCAATTTTCCGATGATCGGCGATCCGGACCACAAAGTTTCCGACCTTTACGATATGATCCATCCGAACGCCAGCGACACGCTGACCGTCCGCTCGGTATTCGTGATCGGCCCGGACAAGAAGATCAAGCTGATGCTGACATATCCGGCCAGCACCGGACGAAACTTCGACGAATTGCTTCGGGTCATCGATTCGCTCCAGCTCACATCCGATTACAAGGTGGCGACGCCGGCCAATTGGAAAGACGGCGACGATTGCATTATCGTTCCGGCGGTCAGCGACGAGGAAGCCCGCGAACGATTCCCTGCCGGCTTTAAGACGGTCAAGCCGTATCTCCGCACAACGCCGCAGCCTAACCGCGTAAAAGGCGAGGGCCAATCGGCGTAGAAAGCAAAGGCAATTAAAGCTCAAGGGCGGCTCAACGGCCGCCCTTTTTTCGGGTAAAATCTTTTCTAATGAAGTTAAAGGCTGAGATCGGCGGCGAGGCCCGCGACATTGAGATCACCGAAACCGACGGCGGGCTCCACGCGGTCGTCGACGGCCGCGCTTATGAGATCGAGGCGTCTGAACCCGAGGCCGGCATTTACCTTTTTAAGTACGAGGGTAGGGTCTATGAGGCATCGGTCTCCGCTCCCCCATCACCCGGCGGAGCCCATTCCGTTCGGCTTCGCGGCCGCGAGACCGCAGTCCGTATCATTGACCCGAAACGGCTTCGCGGGTCCGGCGCCGCGCATGACCACGGCGACGGCCTTGCAGAGATAAAGACCGCGATGCCGGGAAAGGTTGTGCGCGTCTTGGTCGAGGCCGGGGCCGAAGTTTCGAAGGGCGACGGCATCCTCGTCGTTGAGGCGATGAAGATGCAGAACGAGCTCAAATCCCCAAAGGACGGCACCGTTCGCGAGATCAGGGCCGCGGACGGGCAGACCGTCGCCACCGGCGAGGTTCTTGCGACCATTGAGTGATCACGGCCGATCTTCAGCTTTCGGCAGACTCAGAATATTAGCAAAGATCCGATAAGCGCCGGGCGTTCCCGCCGGCAACTGGCGAAACCACGAGTATGCCGTGTAAACATAGTGGCCCTTGCCCACTTTGGCATACAACATCCCGCCCTTGTTCTCTGCTTCGCCCGCATCGTGTGATTCCAGCAGCGGCGTATAACGCTCGTCCCATGTCGTAAATCCGTAAAGGTTCCGCTCCTGAACCCACCCGTCCCAATCGGCGTCGGTGATCTTATTCGGGTAGTTAAAGATCGGATGTTCGGGCACAAGAATCGTCACCGGCGCATCTTCGTCGGTAACCCGTGAGTTCGAGACCCGGACGCCCGCGACGGCCCCGGTCGAACTTGCCGGGTAAGGCGGGAGGTTTTGCTGCGAATATTCGTGCTGCTGATACTGCACAACCAGTGTGCCGCCGCCGCGGACGAAATCCATCAATCGGTCGTTGTTTGCGACCATATCGGGCCGCGTCTGCGACGCCCTGACGCCGACGACGATCGTGTCGAATTGTGACAGGCCGCCCGTTGCGAGATCGCGTTCGCCGAGCATCGTGACATCGAGGCCGAGACGGCGGATCGCCTCCGGGACGCGGTCGCCGCTGCCCATGATATACCCGACCTTGACGGGGGCGACGGCGAGATCGAGCACGTGCACCCTAACCTCTGCGGGCTTGTAAATGCGATGTGTTTGGATATGTGGATAGGCGATCTCCTGTACGGAGAGCGAATGACGCCTGCCGTCAGCTTCTGCCGTCGCCGCTATCGAATAAGTTCCCGGCCGGGTCCCGGGAGGGATTCCCACCTCGAACGTGAACGTAGCACTGTCGCCGTTTCTCGCAAGCTTAAGCGGCACTGATGACGGGGCGACGGACCAGCCCTCCGGCACGTTAAGCATAGCCGTGCCGGCAAGTTCGCCCGCCGAGCGATTGGTGACGGTCGTAACGATGCGGTGGGTCTTTACCCCGCCGGAAGCGGGCACGATAAGGAGGTCGGATTCAAGCCCAATGGTCGCGGCCGGTGTCACCGCAAGCGGCCGCCGGATCTCGCCGCGTGTGTCGTGTGCGAAGCGGTACTCGACCGGCTGGCTAAGCGTCACGGTTTGGCCGCCGATCTCGACATCGACCTCGGCCTCTGCCAGCGGCGGTGCGAACGGCAATGTCTTTGAATCTCCCGCGTCTGACCAATCAAAATTCGCTCCCTGCCGCTCGTTTTCGAGCCAATACGGCTGGGTCGGCTTTGCGTCCTCCGGCACGCGTGCCGTGAAATTGGCCGTGTGCAGCGACGGCTCGCCCCGCGGGCGGAATCCGGCTGCCGGCTGCTCGGGCTGTGCGTTGGCCGCTGCGGCCTGCCACCCCTTGGGGACGCGGAGGCGGGTGTCCTTCACCACGACCGGTGCATCCTCCTGTGCAAAGACCTTAATAGTTATCGACGCCGATGAACCGGGAACTATCGTTTCCCGGTCGCTTAGAGCGTCAACCACCACGCCCGCCGCCATTCTCAGTGCCTCGGCAAATTCCGACTGCTTCTGCCGCATCATCGCCTTCGACGCCTTGATCCTGGTCGACCACTCGGCGTCGTATGCCTGCTTATATCCGCGAGCGAGTATCGGGATCAGCTTTTCCGGTGCGAACGGGTCATATGAGCGAAGTGCCTCGGCCGCTGTTGCCTCGAGTTGGGTCAGGTGCCTGTTAAATTCCGGCTGGTCATTGTTCGTGAGTGCGGCGATCCCGGTGATCGAAACGTCGATGCCGTCGAATACGCCGGACTGTAACTCAGCACGCGGGATGCGGCTTTCCACGAGCCGGAGTGCGGACGTTTGCGGGCCGCGAAGTTCGAGCACGCCCATCTCCTGCGACTTATGCTGGCTGCGGCCCTCCATTGCGATCTCGAAATAGGTCCGGCCAAGCAGGGGGTCAAAGCTGCCGGTGTTGAGCTCCACCATTCCCCCGCTGTCGGTCGATCCGAATCCGCGGCCGATGTAGAACTTATAGGGCTGCCACGGCTCGAGTCCTTCTTTGAGATGCTCGGGGAACGCAGCCGGGTCGCCGGCTGCCTTGAATGCCAGCGGCGCCATATAGCCGGCAAACTGATGGTGCCCGTGCCCATCGGCCGGGGTGCCCGAAAACCGCGAGGTCACGACCAGCGGTCGATAAAGCCGGATGGCGCGAACCATGTCACCGAGGATCTCACGCTCGCCCCACATCCGGGCCGCCTCTTCGCGCGATTTCGAAAAACCGTAATCCATCGCCCGGGTAAAGAACTGCTCCCCGCCGTCGAGCACGCGTGCCTGCAGCAGCTCCTCCGTCCGGATCACGCCCAGGGCCTCTGAAAGCTCTTCGCCGATCACGTTTTGCCCGCCGTCGCCGCGGGTGACCGAAAGATAGGCGGTCCTTGCCTGCTCCCGGCGGGCGAGATACGCCATCAGCCCGGAATCCTCATCATCCGGGTGCGCCCCGATGTGCATCGCGCTCGCAACGGTCTGCAGCCGCTTCAGCATCTGCCCCAGCCCGGTCGCGCCTCGGTCATAAACAGGCCGAACCTGGCCGCGAATGGAAAGTGGAAAATGGAGAGCGAAAAATAATAGGAGCGATCCCGCGAGGGCCCTGTACACAATAGATCTCATTTTGAATCGTTACTAACGGTCAAGCTGATCAAGTATCCGGAGAGCGTAGTTGCAGCGGCCCCGACGAGATTGAGCCAGAGAAATTCAATAACCGGCTTCCCTCCCGGATCGCCGATCATGGAGAGATCTGACAGCGAGACGAACACGTTCGAACCGAAAGCCGGTAACGAAAGATAGTAAATCCCGCCTTCAGAGTTCACCATCGAAACCAGAAAGACGGTTGCAATGCCGATAAACAGGCCAAAAAAGGCTCCGCGTGCACGGGCACGTCCTATGATGATCGCCAGTATGAAGACCCCCAGCAGCGACCCGTAGAAGAATGAGCCGAATTTATTCACGACCTCTATCAGCGAACCAAGATTGGTGGCATAGGTCGCGACGATGCAGGCAAAGATGCCCCAGACAAATGTCGCAAACCGTCCGAATCGCACGAATTCGCGCGTGCCGGCATCGGGCTTTATGTGCCGGCGGTAAAAGTCGATCGTTGAGGCCGTCGCCAGCGCATTTAGTTCCGACGAGATCGAGGACATAGCCGCGGCAAAGATCGCCGCGATTATCAGCCCGATCACGCCCATCGGCATATTTGCCACGACGAACGACGGGAAGACGTAGTTCACATCGGTGAACGAGCTGTTGCCGGAGGCCGTCTTTACAAGTGTCGCCGCCTCCTCTCGAACGCCGGTGAAATTTTTCTGTGCGTCGATATAGGCTTGCCGTGAGCCGTCGTCCCTACGCTCAACATATTGGAGTGCTGCGGCGGCGCGTGCCTCGTGCGCAGCACTGAATTTCTGCTGCAGTGCGGGATACTCCGCCGTCTGCTCGATCCGCTTTTCCTCGACCGCGTTAAAGATCATCGGCGGCGGCGCGAACTGATAGAAAACGAATACAAAGATTCCGATCAGCAGGATCATGAACTGCATCGGGATCTTCAGAAACGCACTCATCAGCAGCGATATCCGGCCCTGGCTCACCGACTTCGCCGTGAGGAAACGCTGGACCTGGCTCTGGTCACATCCGAAATAGGAGAGGAACAGAAAAAGTGCCGCTATGGTCCCGGACCAGAAGGTGTATTTTTCGGTCAGGTCAAAGCTCCAGTCGACCGTCTCGAGCTTGCCAAGTGCCCCGGCAAGGTGGAGCCCGTCCGTCATCCCGACTTGCGCGGGAAACTGTGAAACGATGACGAAGATACAGACGAACAGCCCGAAAAAGATGAGGAACATCTGCTTCACGTCCGTCCAAGTCACGGCCTGAACGCCGCCGAACATCGTATAGATCGTCGTCGACATCCCGATGACGAAGATGGTCAGCACCTCGCTCCAGCCAAGTACGATAGACAATACGACAGACGGCGCGGCGATGATCACCCCGACCCCGAGGCCGCGCGAAATAAGAAAACAGAAACTGGTAAGCGTTCGCGTTTTGAGGTCAAACCGGCGTTCGAGATATTCGTAAGCTGTGAAGACCTTTGCCCGGTAAAAGAACGGCACGACCGTAACGCAGAGGATCACCATCGCGAGCGGCATCCCGTAATAGAACTGTAGAAACCGCATCCCGTCGGAATACGCCTGCCCCGTCGTGCCGACCAGCGTTATCGCCGACATTTGGGTCGCCATCACCGAAAGCCCGACCGCCCACCACGGCAGGCTGCGGTTAGCGAGGAAAAACCCCTCGGCATCGCCGGTATTTTTTGAAAGCCGGATGCCGTCCCAAATGACGTATGCCAGATAAGCGACGACGATGGCCCAATCGAGATAATGCATCAGATGATCAGCCCGAAAAATAGCGCGAAAAGAACCAGAGCAAGGCGATGACCGCCACGGTGAACAGCATCACAGCGGCATACACGCGGTACCACCACTCGTCCGGATATTCCTCGGTCTCGTTCACTGGTTCTTGTTCGTTCATGTTCGATGAAACCCGCGTTCGATATCCTTCATTGTCAGCCGCAGGATAACCGGCCGGCCGTGCGGACACGTCGTCGGCGACGAGGTCAGCAGCAGCCGGTCGATGAGCCAATGCATCTTTTCGTCGGTGAGCGGCATGTTGATCTTGATCGCCGCCTTGCAGGCAAGGCTGGCCGCGATGCCGTCGCGCAGCGACCATTTCGGATTGCCCCGCTTTTCGATCTCGGCAGCGTCCAGGATCTCCGCAAAAAGGTTGCGGGCCTCGGAAGCGGGTATATCCGACGGGACCGACTTTATCGCCACCGTTCGCCCCGATAGCCGCATCAGCCCGAAACCTAGTGCCGCGAGTTCCGGCTCGATCACCTGATAGACCTCGGCCTGGGCCGGCGAAAGGTCGAGCGTTTCCGGGAGAAGCAGATTCTGCGATTCGACAGGGCGGTCCGATTCACGTTTTCGAAACTTGTCGAATAAGATCCGCTCGTGTGCGACGTGCTGGTCGACGAGCAGCAGCCCCTCGTCATCGACGGCGATAATGAAGCTCTCGTGGAGCTGGCCGATCGGGCGGATGGAATGTGCCGCTACCGCCTCCACCTCGGCGGGTTTGACGGCCTTTAGCGCCGAATCCATCGGCGGAAGTTCGACGGATGCGGCTTCTGTCTCCACCCGTTCAACCGGAACCGGAGGCACGGGCTCGACAGCCTCTGCCCTGCGCGTGGCCGCGCTTTCGAAATCTTGTGAAAAATTGAGCGGCTCCCCTCCGCCGCCCGCGAACAGCGAAAATTCGGTAAAGGTCGGCGGCTCCTGCGAAGGGGAGGAATGCCCACCGGCGGCAGCAGCGGATGTCGCGCTTGATTCCCCCTCGGGTTCGGCCGGGATGGCATCGGTTTCGTATTTCTCGGCCGGTTCGGTCGATCGCGGCTCTGCGATCTCCGACGGCCGGTGGATCCGAAGTTCCTCATTCTCTCCGCGAATCCCCGCTTTAGCCAGCGTATCGCGAACCGCCTCGGCGATCGCGTCCTTTACGGCCTCACTGCGGCGAAAACGGATCTCGGTCTTTGCCGGGTGAACGTTAACATCGATCTCTTCGAGCGGGATGTCGAGAAACAGGAATGCGACCGGGTAAACGCCATGGGGCAGCACGGAGCGGTAGCCTTCGCGCAGCCCGTCGGCGATCGTCTTGTCACGAACGAAGCGGTTGTTTACGAAGAAATACTGCGAATCTTTGGTGGTACGGCGTTCCCGCGGTGCGGAGATAAATCCCGAGACGACCGCCACGTAATCCCGTCCACCCCGAATCGGCAGCAGGCTGTCGAGCAATCCCGAGCCGAAGATCTGAAACGCCCGCTCGCGGAGATCGCGGGCCGGGGCGACGTTCAGCACCTCGCGGCCGTTATTCAAAAGCGTGAACGCGATCTCGGGATGTGCGAGCGCATAGTGAGTAACGATCGAGGTGAGGTGATAATTCTCGGTCGCCTCGGACCGCATAAATTTTCGCCGTGCAGGCGTGTTGAAAAAGAGGTCGCGGACGGCAATGGTCGTCCCGCGTGCACGCGGCGCGTCCTTCACATCCATCAGCCGTCCGCCCTCAATATGCACAAGCGTTCCGGCCGCATCCGCTTCGGTCTTTGTAACCAGCTCGACCTTTGCCACAGAGGCGATCGAGGCCAACGCCTCACCGCGAAAACCGAGCGTCCCGATCCGGCCGAGGTCATCGATATCGCGGATCTTTGAGGTGGCGTGGCGTTCAAAGGCAAGCACCGCGTCATCGCGGAGCATCCCCTCGCCGTCGTCCGAGACGCGCATCAATCGCCGGCCGCCCAGTTCGATCTCGACCTGCAGCCGGCCCGCACCGGCGTCTATGGCGTTCTCGACAAGTTCCTTGATCACGCTCGCCGGGCGCTCGACCACCTCGCCGGCGGCGATCTGATTCGCGAGGTTATCGGGCAGGATCTTTATCTTGTTCATTAGAGCTTGATGATGCGGTGGCCGCGTTCGTCCGGGTCGATGCTGTCGCGCAGCCAATCGATGAAATACGAACCGTATCGCGCCGTAAAACCGGTCACGTTAAGGGTGCGTTCCTGCAGCCCGCCGTTGGGCACGAGGCCGGCGAATATCGAATCCAGCCGACGCCGGGTCACCTCGTCCCCGTTCGCCGCCGACTGCCGAAACTTGTCCCTGAGCGCCGCGATATGATAAATGATCTTCCGCCGACGCGTGGCAAGGTTCGCCGCTAGAGTAACGTCGATCTCGGAAAATCTGTGGTCCAGCCGGGCGAGTTCGGTGTTGATCCGCTCCTCGACATCGGCGATAAGCCGGGCCGTATCGCGGCCGATATCCTCATCCACAACTTTTGCCGCGATAGCGTCGCGGCCTGCAAAAAGGTCCGTTAGTCCGAGCCCGAAGCGGTCGAGGATCCTTGAATGCCGGCGCTCCATTATAGTGAACGACTGACGGTGAAAGATCGCCGACGGCCGACGGCCGAGAATGCGATAGGTCTCGGAATTCTGAGCAAAATATGCGACCTCCGCACCGCCGCCAAAGTAGCAGATGGTCGGCAGCAGATAGTCCTGCACCGCCGCCCGCAGCATCACATTCGGGCTGAAACGCTCCGGTTCGCGTTCGGCGATGCCGGCGAGCTCATCGAGCGTGAATTCCTCGCGTTCGCCCTTTAGCCGGACCTTTTCGCCGTTGCGTTTCAAGGCGACGCGGCGACCGTCATTGGTGTGATAGAAGAGCGGGAAATACCCTTCGTCGATCAGCACCTGCGGCGTATAGCCGCGTTCGGTGAGCAGCTCGCTTCGGGCAATAAGTGCCTCTTCGATCGCTCGCGAACGTCTTACTGCATCGGCGTAAATGGATGCCGCGAGCCGCTTCATTGCCGAGTCGGACGGCGATAGCATTACAAGGCCGAACCGGCCGAGCATCGCCGTCATCTGTTTAGCGAAGGCCTCGGCATAACCGGTTCCCGATTGCCAGGCGGATTCGACCTCGTGCCTGAGTTCCCGGGTAAACTCCGTGCTCGGAAGCGATTCAAAAAGCCGGCTTACGGCCGCGTCGATCTTTGCGTCAAGAGTGATATAACCGACGGGGATCTCGCCGCTCGCCCGCGCCGGGTCGACCTTGATCTCGGCCAGCCCGCCTTCGCCGTCCCCGACGAATGTATGCGAAACCTCTGCAAAATCGTGGTCTTCATCCGCAACCCAGAAGACGGGCACGGCATTGAGCCCCTGCTCACGCAGCCGATCAGCGGCCGCAACGGCGGTCAAAGCCTTATATATCGTATAGAGCGGCCCCGTGAAAAGCCCTGCCTGCTGT
>JAEWBM010000103.1 GCA_023391155.1 Acidobacteriota bacterium | reverse complement strand
ATCTTCAACGGGTCCTCGGTGCGGGGATTGTCCGATGTGATGATGGCGATGTCACTGTTTTCGCCGGCGACACGTCCCATCGGAACCCGTTTGGTGCGGTCGCGGTCTCCGCCGCATCCGAATACGGTGATGACCCGTCCTTCCGCGAGCCCACGTGCAGTCTGAAGCGTGTTAAGCAGAGCATCGTCGGTGTGAGCATAATCGACGATGACGGCCAGTCCCGCATCATTCGGCACACGTTCGAAGCGCCCGGGAGCGCCGACACATTTTGAAAGGCCGGCCGCAATATTCTCCAAACTGTAGCCCAACTCAAGAGCCGCAGCCGACGCGGAAAGCATATTGTAGACGTGCGGGCGACCGACTAAGGGTGACGTGACGAGGCATTCGCCGGCGGGCGTGGACATCGTGAAGGACGTGCCCTCGAGCAGGCTCACTTTGACATCTTTGGCGACGAGGTCGGCAGCTGATGCTGCATTTTGAGAAAAGGTCACGAAGTGCTGGCCCTGTTTCGTCAGATCGCCAACGAGTTTGCGTCCCCATTCATCATCGATGTTGACCACACTCGCCCCGGGAGCCTCGCCAAGCCGTCCGTCGAAGAGCTTTTTCTTTGCATCGAAATAGTTGTCCATCGTCCCGTGGTAATCCAGATGGTCCTGCGTCAGGTTAGTGAAGATCGCGACGCGAAACCGAAGCCAGTCGCAGCGGTGGAGATCGATCGCCTGCGATGAAGCCTCCATCGCGGCAAAACCGCAGCCGCTGTCCACAGCACGTCGCAGGAACCGGTTCGTATCGCTCGCCTCGGGAGTTGTTCTGACGGCCTCTTCACTCTGGTCGCCGATGCGATACTCGACGGTCGTCAGCATTGCGGGTTTGACGCCCGCGGCCTCGGCAAGTGCATAGGACAAATAGGTCGTGGTTGTTTTTCCGTTCGTGCCGGTGACACCGATGAGGTCCAGTTGGTGCGAAGGCTCGCCGTTGACGAGGGATGCGGCCTTTGCCAAAGCCACGCGTGCGTCGGCGACTTTAAGCCACGCACCCCCGAAGCCGGCGGGCGGATCCGATTCGGATATAACTCCCACGGCACCGCGACGCATCACATCGTCGAGAAAGCGGTGGCCATCCACGGTGGCGCCCCTGATAGCAACGAAGAGCGTTCCCTCGCGGGCCTGGCGGGAGTCGTGGGTGACATCATCGACGGATGCCCGTCGGGCACCATCCGTATTCCCCGGAAGCTCAGCACCGAGTTCCGCCGCGAGCTGCGCCACCGTCGGCCGTTTTATTTCACTTTGCATTTCGATCAATTATCGGGCCGAGCATCAAGTTCTGCCCGGGATGAGGCTGATTATACGACAGGCGAAAATTTTGCACGAACAACCCGGCGGGAATTTCGTATAGTCAAATAAGGCGGAGGTTCTTATGAATTTTATCAAGTTCATCTTGGCAGTACTGGGGCTCCTATTCGGCGTGATGCTGGTATTTTGGCTGATCGGCGTGGTCTCTTCGCTGCTTTGGTACGGGTTCTGGATCGGCCTCGTTGCGGCGATCGGCTATGGCGGGTATAAGCTGTTCACAAAAGCGGAACAGAAGCTCGTCGGGCCGGGAGCGGCGCGGGATGAGATCGCGGATCGCGACTATTCTCTCTCGTGGGAAGAGTACGATCGGAAGTATTTGAAGAAGTAGGGAGCGTTATCGGTACAAGTGTTCGAATTCTGAAAGGTTTAAAATGCTGACCTTTGGAAATTCTATGTTTTTCAGGATCCTGAAGTGTCGATCATTAGATACGATATGATCTGCTCCTGCCGCAATCGCACAATCGACGAATTTGTTGTCCGAGGGATCCGATCGGATCAGCCCGAAATTGAAATAGACATCGACCTTTACCGAATGAGGGTTGATCGTTAAGAAATTGACTACATTTTCGGCCACCTTCGAATTAGCCTTGCGAGCGATGACCTCTTGATACTCAAGCAAGATCTCGTTTGAGATACAAAGCGTTATCCGACCTTCAATTATGGAATCGAAGATCCATCGGAAAGGCGATCTCGAGCCAATGGAAGCGAGCAGTATGTTAGTGTCCAGAACGATCTTCGGCTCGATCATGCTCGTTTACCCAGTCGATCATCACTCTGTCACCGGACGTTTGCCCGTCTAAAAAACTGTCCATCTCGGCCGTCGCTCGATCGGCGAAATGTTTTGCAAGGATCGTTTTGATCTCCTTCAGCGACTCTTCTGAAATTCCATTGGCATACAACCTTAAGAGCTCGACCTGTAAATTGCTCATTTCCGCCATGGAGCTATTTTATCTGATTTGTGAGGCGGCAGTAAATCATAAGGGATAGAGAAACGGATGAACGGATGGTCCTGGTTCGGGGCGAGGAGTGCGTTTGCAAATCCGCGAACCAAAATCTAAAATCCAAATTTGGCATGCCGAGGTGGCGAAATGGTATACGCACTAGTCTTAGGAACTAGCGTCGAAAGACATGCGAGTTCGAGTCTCGCCCTCGGCACCAACCTCTTTTTCCCGGCCGGGCATCAATTCGACTTTTTAACCCCTCTTCGATATTCTTTTCATTGATAAAAAACCAATTTTAGAACCTTTCAATGAAAAGCGAATTAAAAGAAATTTCGTCGACACAGCGTGAGCTGCACATCGAGGTCGACGCCGAATCGTTAAAAGACGCGTATACAAAGATAAGCCAGCGTTATGCGAAGGGTGCGAACGTGCCCGGTTTCCGCAAAGGCCTCGCCCCTCTGGACGTGGTCAGAATGCGCTTTAAGGAGGAGATAAAACAGGAGGTCCTCCAGCTGCTTCTGCCCGAAAAAGTGACCGAGGCGATCCAGGAACACGGCCTGCAGCCGCTTTCTGAACCGCACCTCCATGTGGACGACATCGAAAACGCCAAGGTGAACGGCTCTCAGCCGTTGAAGCTGCATGTACATGTTGAGGTGATGCCCGAGATACCTGAGCCGGAATACAAGGGCATCGAGCTGACACGCCGGATCAAGCCGGTTGACGACAGCCAGATCGAGGATCTGATCGCGAATCGCATTAACGAAGAAGCGGCACTTATTCCGGTCGAGGACCGGGCGTCGGAGTTAGGCGATACGGTTATTGCCGACTTGGAGGGAACGTTCGACGACGAGCCCGACGCGGAGCCCATCAAGGCCGATGACCTTGAGATCAAGCTCGGCGACGAGATGATCGAGGCGTCCTTCACGGAAAATCTGGTCGGAGTAAAGCCTGAAGAGGAAAAGACCTTCACGGTGAGCTATCCGGAAGATTTCTCGTCGTCGGCCCTTGCCGGGAAAACCGTTCATTACAAGGCGAGCATCAAATCCGTCGGACGGATGGAAACGCCTGAGCTCAACGACGAATGGGCAAAGAGCCTGGATGAGGGTTACGAATCGCTAAGCGATCTGCGGACAAAGCTGAGGGCGGACCTAGAAGCAATGGCCGTGACAGATGCGGATGCTAGAGTGCGGAACAATGCGATAGCCAAGCTCATCGAAACAAATGAGTTCGAGGTGCCGAATACGCTGATCGAGAATCAGGCACGCAATCTGTTGAACAATTTCGCACGCGATCTGCAGCAGAGGGGCGTTGACCTTGAGAAGGTTGAGAACGATTTCGTACAGATGGCTCTCGAGCAAATGCGTACGCAGGCCGAACGGGACGTTCGAGGAGCGATGCTGCTTGAGAAGATCGGCGAAGCGGAAGGCGTTGAGGTCGAAGACGCGGAGGTCGAGGAAGAGATCTCAAAGATGGCCGAGTACTATCGCGTGACGCCGGAGCAAGTAAAGGAATCGCTGAACCAGCAGGGTGGCCCGGCTGCGATCGAAAACAATCTGCGGACGCGGAAGACGATCGAGGCACTGATCGGCCACGCAAAGGTCACCGACGGGCCGTGGTCCGAAAGTGGAGACGGTGAAGGTGAGCCGGAAGCAGAGGCCGCTGAGGCGAAGCCGAGGAAAAAGGCAGCCGCAAAGGCAAGGGCGGATACGGACGAAAAGGCGGAAAAGCCGGCAAAAAAGAAGTCCGCGAAGACGAAGGCATCAAGCGGCGAAAAATAGTCGAAGAGAACATCTCTTGCAATTTTTGAAAATGTGTGTAAAATCGGCAATCGGTCATTTATCAATGACTTAACTTCGCCCGATTCATCTAAAACCTAAACTTTTCATACGAGGAATTATATGGCATTGGTCCCAATGGTTGTCGAACAAACGTCTCGCGGCGAACGTGCGTTCGATATTTATTCGCGTCTCTTAAAAGACAGCATCATCTTTATCGGTACGCCGATAGATGACCAGATCGCAAATCTTATCGTCGCGCAGCTGCTGTTCCTCGAGGCGGAGGACCCCGAGCGTGACATCAACTTATACATAAACTCGCCGGGCGGCTCGATCACGGCGGGGATGGCCATCTACGACACGATGCAGTTCATTAAGAACGACGTGACGACGATCTGCATCGGACAGTGTGCGTCAATGGGGGCATTGCTGTTGACGGCGGGGACGAAAGGGAAACGCTTTGCACTTCCGCATTCGCGGGTCCTGATCCACCAGCCCTCGGGCGGTGCGACGGGCCAGGCGACCGACGTGCGGATCATGGCGGAAGAGATCCTGAGAATGCGCGAGATGACCTCGCGGATACTGGCCCATCACAGCGGGCAAAGCTTTGAACAAGTTGAGCTCGACGTCGAACGCGACCGCATTCTCTCGCCGCTGCAGGCAAAGGAATACGGCCTGATCGACGAAGTTATCGAACACCGCGAGAAGTAGGGAGCAGTTGTCGGTCGTCAGTCGTCAGTTGTCAGTGCGGGAGAGAAGATAGCTCGTTGATTTATGGGCCAAGGATATCGTGGACTCCTTGTTTGGAAGAAATCGATGGAGTTGGTGACTGAAACATATAAGACCGTCGCGGCATTTCCGAAAGAGGAGATGTATGGACTCTCTAGCCAGATCAAACGAGCTGCGATCTCGGTTCCGTCAAACATAGCTGAGGGGCAGGGCCGGAACTCGACGAAAGAATTTATCTACCATTTGTCGGTGGCTTATGGTTCATTGATGGAGCTGGAGACCCAGCTGCAGATCGCAGCAAACTTGAAATTTATTGAAAACGTGACGGCAGATAAGTTGTTTCTAACGACCGCTGAGGTCGGTCGAATGATCAACGGGCTCGCCCGCTCTCTGTCTGCGAAGAACGCACTTTGATCGAAGGCTATCATTGAGCTGAAAACTGACATCTGACATCTGACAACTGTTTAAGTTATGGCAAATTTCCGAAGGCCCGAAGAACTTCTATGCTGTTCGTTTTGCGGTAAATCGCAGAACGATGTGAAGAAACTGATCGCCGGTCCGGGGGTCTATGTCTGTAATGAGTGCATTGACATCTGTAACGAGATAATCAATGACGACGAACAGAGCGAAAGCGCGGCGGCGCGGACGACACTGCCGAAACCGGCCGAGATCAAGAAATTTCTCGACGAATATGTCATCGGCCAGGACGAGCCGAAAAAGCGGCTTGCGGTGGCCGTTTATCAGCACTACAAACGGCTCGAACTTGCCAAGCGGCGTTCGGACATCGAGCTTCAAAAATCCAACATCCTATTGATCGGCCCGACGGGGACGGGCAAGACGCTGCTCGCGCAGACGCTTGCGCGGCAGTTGAGCGTGCCTTTCTGCATCGTAGATGCGACCAGCCTGACCGAGGCCGGTTACGTGGGCGAGGATGTCGAGAACATCCTGTTGCGGCTGTTGCAGGCGGCCGGCAACGACGTTGACCTTGCCCAGCAAGGGATCATCTACATCGACGAGATCGACAAGATCTGCCGCAAGGATGACAATCCGTCGATCACCCGCGACGTTTCGGGCGAGGGCGTGCAGCAGGCGCTGCTGAAGATCCTTGAGGGAACGGTCGCGAACATCCCCGCAAGCGGCGGACGCAAACATCCGCAGCAGGAATTTACCCAACTCGACACGACGAACATCCTGTTCATTTGCGGCGGGGCATTTATCGGGCTCGAAAAGGTGATCGAAAAGCGGCTCCGCAATAAATCGCTGGGGTTCCAGGCAGACGTGCAAACCAGCAAACAGCGACGCGGCGAGGCGTTTAATAAACTTGAGCCGGAGGACCTCATCCACTACGGACTGATCCCGGAATTCGTCGGCCGGCTGCCGGTGGTCGGAACTCTGTCGGAGCTGGACGAGGGAGCTCTGGTCAAGATCTTGACAGAGCCGAAGAACGCACTCGTGAAACAATATCAGCGGAAGTTCGAGTTTGACAACATCGGCCTTAAGTTCACCGATGGTGCTCTAAAGGCGATCGCCCAGCAAGCACACACCCGAAAGGTCGGCGCACGCGGGCTAATGATGATAATGGAAGAGATCCTGCTCGAGTCGATGTACGTGCTGCCGTCGGAAAAGCAGGTAAAGGACCTCGTCATCACACGCGAAATGGTCGAGCGAAAAGCCCCGATCCTGGATGTGATATCACCCATCGAGCAGGCCGCCTGATGTTTCTAATTCAACCGAGATGAAGAAGACGGCCGACGGAGCCGTCTTTTTTTTTGTTTGAACGTTATGGTGATTCGATCCCGTGTCCGTGAGCTTTTTGTCGTCCTTTTTGCGGCGCTACTTTTGTCAGCGTGTAATCCACGGGAGTTTCCTTCCTTCAAGAAATATTCTGAATGGTCAGAAAAAGAAATAACGCGTCAAACCGAGGAGGCAATCAAGAACGATCCGGAATTGGGGGAACTTGATAGCGTCTGTAAACAAGTTCCTGTCCCGGAAAATTTTAAGTTTATGAGGAAGGGCGGGTTGGACGATGAGAGAATCACTCTATCCACGTTCTACTTTTCCAATATGCGATATGAAGATGCCCGTCTAGTGTGGGACGATTATTTCCACCGATCGGGTTGGAGGTTGGTCAGGCGAAACGAAGGTCGGATCTCAAAAGTGTCGGAGTTTCGAAACGCGAGCTATGGAGTGATTATTCAGTTTGGAGGCATGGGCAAAAGCGTAAATTATTCGATTTTTTGTGAAAAGCTTGATGGTTGATCGTAGATCGCA
>JAEWBM010000048.1 GCA_023391155.1 Acidobacteriota bacterium | reverse complement strand
ACTTTAAACTTCCCAAACGGTCCCCATATCGCGAGCGTCACGCCCGCCGTCTGCAGATTGACGAACAGCGTCTTGCCATCCGAGCAAAACACGCCCCTGCAAATTCGCTCCGCGGCGCGTCTTTGTTTACGTTCTGTGCGAATTCGCCCACCAGGCCCTCGGGCGTCAAGATCCGTAGGTGATTCTTCGCATCCGTGCCGGGATAATCCCCGTCCTCACAGATGAGCAGCATTTCGCTCTTCGGCAGATGGCAGATGTTGTCGGGCATAAACACCAGCTCTTTGGACGGCGATTCGAAAAGTAGCTTGAGCTCGCCCTCGTCCTCTGACGTCGGGATGTATGACCAGATCTGCCCCGCCTTCGCGTTGCCCCCGGCCGTCGAAACAAAATAGACGCGGCCCTCGTCATCGATGCAGCAGCCCTCGAGCCGGTTAAAGATCGCCCCGCCCTTCTTCTCGCCCTGCTTATAGACCGCAAGCGGGTCCACCCCGGCCGATGCCGGGTCCGGGTCGTCGATGTCCACCCACACGGCAAGCACACTGTCACCCTGCGCCTGGTTCGCCCGGGTGTCATAGCCCTCCCAGCCCTTGACCGCCAGCATCTGCAGCTTCCCGCCCAGGGCCAGCTGCTTTTCTCGAGCCGGCAGGAATCGGTAAAAGCCCGCGGTCGTGGCGTCTTCCGTCAGATAGACAACTCCCGTCTTTTCATCGACCGCGACCGCTTCGTGCACGAATCGCCCCATCGCCGTCAGCGGCACCGCCGGTACCGGGCCGTTTGCCGAGGCCGGCACCTCGAAACAATACCCGTGCGGCTTTTCAAATCCACCGATCTTCGCCCCAGCGGCGGTTGTACGTATCTCCTTCCCGATCGTCGTCTCTTCACAGCTGATCCAGCTCCCCCATGGCGTCGGGCCGCCGGCGCAATTGACGAGCGTCCCAGAGAGGCTCACAAATTCCCGCTCCGCAGTTCGCGTCTTGTTGTCGATCACCACCGTGGTCGTACCGCCGCCTGCGGCCGGATCGTAATGATTCGACGTGCCGATCGCCGAGTCCGGCCGCGGGACGCTTCCGTTCACCACCTCGTGGTTCCGGATCAAGCGTGTCTCTTTCCCGACCTTGAACGCCCACATACCGTCATGACGCGGCGGCACGTTCCGCCCGTCTGCCATCTCGGAACCGATCTTGCCGAAGACCGTGTATTCAAATCCCTTCGGCAGGGCAAGGAAAACCTCTCCCGTGTTCTTCGCCGCCATCGGAGCGATCGGCCCGTAACCCGCGGCACGCAAGGCGCTGATGTTGCCCGTTTGCGCCAGCACCTGAGCACGCCGCCCAAGTGCTCCGCACGCAAGCGCAAGGCCGCCGGAAGCCAGAGAGAAATTCGCGATAAACGAACGTCGATTGATTGTCATAGGCGTTTTTCCAGGGAAGGTTTGCCCATTACAATATTATTTTCCGGCAAATGATTCAAGCTTTTCTAAAATTTCGAGGGAACGTATGGAAGCAGCAGCAAAAAGTTCGATGATAATTCAGGCGGTCGACGCGGCCGAGATCGAGGTCGCTCGGGAGCTGTTTCGCGAATACGAAACGTGGCTCGGCCTCGACCTCTGCTTTCAGGGATTTGAGGATGAACTAGCGACGCTTCCAGGCAAATACGCCCCTCCCGCTGGCAGGCTTTACCTCGCAACTGTCGATGGCAGACCGGCCGGCTGCATCGCAATGCGCCCGCTCGGCAATAGCATATGTGAAATGAAGCGCCTCTACCTCAGGGAAAACGCACGCGGCCTCGGCCTCGGCCGGCAGCTCATCGAGCGCATCATCGCCGACGCTCGCAATATCGGTTACACGCATATGCGGCTCGACACGTTTCCGCCAAAAATGGCGAAAGCCGTCGAGCTCTACACCCGCTTCGGCTTTCGCCGGACCAAACCCTACTACGACAACCCCCACAACGATACCCTGTTCATGGAGCTGGATCTTTCGGCAACGCCAGAGACAAAATAAGACCGTCCGAGACAAATCCCTTGGACGGTCTTTAACGGACGGCCAGGTTAAACAACCGGGCCGTCCCGGCCGTCTTATAACGTCAGGTTCGCAGAAATATCGACGCTATCCGACGGGAACTCGGACGCCTTCGAAATGCGCTAGGCCTGCAACCTAGGGCTTCCCTCGGTCATAGCCCGTTTGCGACGAAATCGACATCAGATACGTTATCCCTGGCGTTAACCAAGATCGAAGACTGTGCGAATGTAAAGCGTTTCGCCGCGACGCTTACCACATAAGATCCGCCCGCGGGAACTCCGTCGAAGGAGAAATACCCAAAGCTGTTCGTCAGCGAATAACTAGTTTCTCCATTTTCGGAGGTCATTCTGACCCGCACGCCGTAAATACCCTTTCCGGACGCCGTCGAAACGCGGCCGCTAATGCTCACCGGTGCCGACGTTGGGGCGAGCGGCGACGCAAGGACGAACGGTGAAAGCGAGGTCACCTCGCCGCACACGTATCGCACGCCCGAGTCGGCGGTATATCGTTCGGTTGTTCTATCCACCAGTACCCCGTCCTCGCCATGGAATAACCTCATGTTAAGAAACTGCTCAAGGGAAAGTTCCTTTGGCACGGGTAGACAGACATTGACCGGCGGTGAATAAGTTGCCGTCGTCGTTATGTCATAGGCGGTACATGTGGGGCAATGTGCAAAGCCCTGCGGCAACTGGTTGCTTTGAGCCTCGATCTCAACGAACGAGGTCGTGCCAACGACGTTTACCGAAGAATAGGTTACGATCGGACCCGGGCCTGGTATGCTCACAGCCGAACCGAGGGGCGTTGCGACATCGAAGGATGGGTCACATTCATCGCCGATTCCATCCCCATCAGAGTCTTCCTGATCCGCGTTGGCAACTGCCGGACAATTGTCGGACGCATCAGGAACCCCGTCACCGTCACCGTCCGGCTCGGCTACGTCGCAGGCGTCCCCGGTCCCGTCGTTATCGGTGTCTCGTTGCCCGGTCCAGAAACTGGGTGCCCGCTCGGTCTTAGTATTTGTTGTCAACCTCGTCAGCTCTGATCCGTCCAGTCTCATTCGAAACAGTTCGGTCAGTTCAACGCCTGTTGGGCCTGGCGGCCGGCTCGTAAAAAACACCTCTGAACCATCCTCATTAAAAACCGGAGAACCGGTATATTCGTGATCGAAATTTGTTAATTGCTCCGGCTCTGTACCGTCCACATTGATGAGGTACAGCTCCGAAAGATGTCCGCTGCCCACCGGGTTCATCGAGTAGATGATCTTGCTGCCATCCGGGTTGAACGACGGACTGCTCGAATATCGATTGCCGGAATATCCGTGTGTGGTGACCCGCGTTTGCCCGGAGCCGTCTGCGTTCATTACATAGACCTCCGACAGCCACTGCGTCGCGTCGCGTTCCGAGATGAAAGTTATTCTGGTCCCGTCCCGGCTGAAGGATGCTTGGTAATCGGCCCGTGGGTTGTTCGTCAGATTTACGGGATCGGTACCATCGGCATTCATCAAATAGACCTCGGAGTTCCCGGAGGCGTTTGATGAGTACAGGATCTTTGTGCCGGCCGGACTGTAGATCGGCGTCGACTCAGAAAACGTGTTATTCGTTAGACGGATACGGCCGCTTCCGTCTTCGTTCATGGTGTAGATCTCACCGCTGCTGTGGTCGCGCATCGACACGTACACTATCTTTGAGCCGTCGGGACTGAACGATGCGTGCCGATCGATAACACTGTTTTGGGTAAGGTCCTGAACGCCGAGCCCGTTCTCCCACATCACATAGATCTCGTAATCTCCGTCCTGGTTCGATTCGAACAAAAGGCGGTGGCCGTTCGCTACCAACGGACAATTGTCGGCTGCATCAAGCGTGCCGTCGTTGTCGTCGTCCGTGTCACAAGGGTTGCCCAGCCCGTCTCCGTCCGTGTCGGTCTGGTCGGCGGAATTAACTAGCGGGCAGTTGTCTTTTGAATCCGGATATCCGTCGTTATCATCGTCGGGATCGCATGCATCACCGAGGCCATCGCCGTCTGTGTCCGTCTGGTCGGGATTTGAGGCCGACCTACAATTGTCGCAACCGTCGGCGATACCGTCGACATCGCTGTCTGGTACGAAAAACAGGTCGGGCTCACCATCGAAACCGTCGATCGAGATAGGGCCCGAAACGTTGGTGCCGTCCGCATTCATCCAATGAACTCGCTTTCGCCCATTGATGTCGTAGCGGGTAAATGCGATCCGCGAGCCCGTTTGGTTGAAGATAGGCCGGTCTTCATCCGCAACGTTGTCGCTCAGCAGCAAGTTTCCTGTGCCATCGGAATTGATGCTATAGATATGGGGAGCCCAACTGTCGTCGACCCATTCATAACCGACGTAA
>JAEWBM010000032.1 GCA_023391155.1 Acidobacteriota bacterium | reverse complement strand
TGTGGAGCGAGCAAGAACGGGCACGGACGGCGTCGGCAGTTATAAGATCAAAGACGGCCAAGCTAAAAAGAAGACCGGTCCACGCGGCCGGGCCCGAGCGGACAAATAGATCGCTCCGCGCATTCATTGACCCCAGTTAATGCTTAGATACTTGATATCGTGCCTTTTTATCCTGGCGGTGGTCCTCACTGCGGGCACGTTTTTCTTTCGTGATTATTGGGAGCACCGCTTTGACGAGCTGATCACACAGCAGGCGCGGATCTATCGCATCGATGAGAAACTTGTCTGGAGCCTGATCTACGAAGAGACCTATTTTCGCTCTGCATCGGTCGGCGATGCCGGTGAGATAGGGCTGATGCAGGTCACCCCGCTTGTCGCAAGGGAATGGGCTAGGGAAACGGGGCTCAGTGAATTTGAGCGGCAATCGACCGAGAATGTAACGGAGCTGCTAAGCGACCCCAAACGCAACATTCAGATCGGCTGCTGGTACTTTGAAAAACTTCGCGAACGATTTCGCGGCCGTCCGGCCGAGACGGCCATGACCCTCGCCGCATACAACGCCGGGCAAAGCCGAGTAGAGGAATGGACCAAGGATACTGACGCGTCGCAGATGACAGAATCGGAGTTCATTGACCGCATCGGCATCGCCTCCACGCGCAGTTACGTGTCCTCGATCCTAAACCGCTATCGCGAAAGTTCATCCGAATGAAGATCCTTACGGCTGATCATGTCCTCCCGGTCACATCCGCGCCCATTGCAAATGGAGCAGTCGTGGTGGATGGCTCCGCGATCGTTGAAGTCGGTCCCTCCGATGGTCTGGATTCACGATTCCCGGGTGCGGAGAGGGTCGATCTGGGTACGGCAGCGATCTTGCCGGGCTTCGTCAATTGCCACTCTCATCTTGAGCTGACAGCGCTGCGCGGGGCACTTGATGATGTCGAGCATGACTTCCGATCTTGGCTCCTAAAGCTAAATAGCCTGCGTGCCGAGATGTCGGAAGAGGACATCGCCGAGGCCGCGTTTCAAGGCGCGGTCGAGGGGGCGATGGCGGGTGTCACTTGTTTCGGCGATATCGGGCGGTTTGGTAGCGCGGGGCTGGATGCGCTAAAGAGGGCAGGGCTCCGCGGGATCGTTTTTCAGGAGACGGAATTCTCGCCTGACGACCGCACGGCCTCCGACGATTTTCGCTCCCTCATCGCAAAATTCCAGAAGCTAACCGATGGAATGACCGACCTTGTGAGGGTAGGTATCTCGCCCCACGCGCCCTACACGGTCAGCTCATCGCTCTTCGAGATGATCGCCCAGGCGGCGATCATCGACCGGATCCCCATTACGATACATGCGGCGGAGTCCGTCGAAGAGACGGAACTGATGACGACCGGCATCGGGTTCTTCACCGAGATCTACGATCGCTTTGACGTTGAATGGAACAGTCCGCGGTGCACGTCGGTGGAATACCTCGAACGGCTTGGCGTTCTCGCCGCGAGGCCGCTGCTTGCACATTGCGTAGAGGTTTCTGCCGGCGACATCGATAGGATTGCGGCGAATGGTGCCCGCGTTGCGCATTGTCCCAAGAGCAATGCGAAATTCGGGCACGGGTACGCGCCGTTCGAAGCGTTTAACGATGCAGGCGTGCCGACGGGCTTGGGAAGCGACTCGGTCGCGAGCAACAATGTTTGCGACCTTTTAGAAGAAGGCCGGTTTGCCGCCCTCGCCGCGCGCAATCGGCCCGGCAGTGAGCGTTTTATCACGCCCCGAGAGATCATACGGGTGATGACGCTCGGCGGTGCTGAGGCACTTGGGCTGGACGCGGCGGTCGGATCGCTCGAGCCGGGAAAGGAGGCCGACCTTGCGGTGGTCACCCTTGATCACGCGGCGCAGCTACCGGTCAATGATGTCGAAAGTGCGATCGTCTTCGCATCGAATGCTCGGGACGTGTCGATGACCGTTGTAGCCGGCGAAATCGTTTATGAGAGGCCCAATTATTCGGGCAAAACCTCTTCCAGCTCCGAACGCAGGTGATCGGTCGACCAACGGCTGCCCGGCAGGATCTTCGCAACTTTTCCCTCCGGGTCGATCACAGCGGTCACCAGCGAATGGTTGAACTGGGTTTTGTCGTTCTCATCAACCTCATATTTCAAGCCAAAAAAATCGGCGATCTTGCGCACCTCGGCATCGCTGCCGACCGCAAGCTGCCACACGGTGAAGTCCGGCTTTTCGGGATTGCCGAGATAGCCGATGCCGTATTCCCGCAGTTTTTCCGGTGTATCGCGTGCGGGGTCGAAAGAGATGGTAAGCAGCCGCACCTTATCCCGTAATGCCGGGTCGTTGTTCAGCTCAAGTGCCAGCTTGCTGAAATTCTGCGACATCTTGATGCAGTATTCGGGCAGCGGGCATTCGCGATAGATGAAGGTGATCGCGAGTGCTTTGCCGCGGTAATTCTCCGGCGTGACCTTCCGGCCGTCCTGATCGGTCAGCGTGAACGGCGGTACCTGTTTCCCGACCTGATCGGGAGTGGCCGCCGGGGCCGGGGCATTCGGATCCGGGGCCGACGTGACGGAAATATTCTGGAGCCAATAAGGCTCGTCTGCAGTATTGTCCACAACCAGTTCGGCCGTGATCTCGGAGCCGGGCGTCAGGGCCTCCCAAACCCACTCTTCACGGATAGGGAAGTCCATCGTCATCCTGGGCATAAAGCCGGGGATCTCTTCATGATCGATCGATGCCTTTCCGGCGGCACGGTCAACGGACATCACCTTGCCGCGAATGTCGTAGCGTTTTTGCTCGCCGCGGGGCGCCTCCTGCCTCTGCTGTTCACAGCCGGCGGCGACGGCGGCAATGGCGAATACCAGAAAAAATAAAACTTGTTTCATAAGATCGAAGCGGCCTTTACCTAGGCCGCAATTCCTCGTCGTAAAAGATGGTGTAATTATAGTAATTCGACATTACCTTATACGTGTAGTCTTTGGTCTGGGCAAAGGCGATCTCGGGGACATATCGCTCGGGCATGGTCGATTTTGAACGTTTGATCCAGCGATTCACATTGTCGTCGCCGCCGTTGTAACTGGCAGCCACCGCCTCGTCAAGATTGGGAAAGATCTTGTAAAGCCCGCTTATATACTGCGCCGCAAACCGGAGTGCCGTGTCGGGATCGTAGAGATCATCCTGGATGAAATCTTCGATGCTGAGCTCGGCAGCGGTCTCGGCGGCGGTCGACGGAATGAACTGCATCATCCCGCGGGCGGAAGCGGCGGAACGAACTTCGGGGCGGAATCGAGACTCCTGCCGCGCGATCGCCATCAGAAACCTCGGGTCGATCCCGGCCGCGGCCGCATAGCGGCGAGCCGAGATTGGAAATCCCGCCGGGTAAAGCATTTTGACGGCCTCATCAGGGATAAGCTCGACTTGATAGTCACGCGGCACCTGCCGCCACCGCGCCTCGGCGAAGGCGATCGCACGGTGAGGGTAACCGCCGCGGCGATAAGCCTCGGCGATGGTATATTCGCTAACCGTGCCCGAGACATTGGACACCTCAAGCTCCGGCGCCGCTTCGTCGTAGAGTCCGAGAAATGCAAATTCGCCGGCGAGCGATCGGCCGCCTCCGGCCCACAATGTTTGGTCGGCATCCGTGATCGGTTCGCGGAGATCAAGCTCGAACTTATATGACGGGATATTGCGATATTCGGGGATCGCGTCGTAAACGCGGGCGAGCGATGACAGCAGCCTCTCACGGATCTCGGGGTCCGCCGTCATCCGAAGGACGTCCCGGATCGCCATCCGCCGATCATCAAGCGAGCCGCTTGCGACCTTCGGCTGGAGTGAAGTGATCTTTGCGGCGATGGCTTCGCCGGAATCGGAGTTCTGTGCCATTGCGGCCAGGCGCTCATTCGCCATCCGGCCGTAATATTCGTCCCGTCCGTCGGGTATTGCGAGATAGGCATGGATGGCAGAATCAAAGTTCCGCATTTGCTCCAGGACGAATGCGTGGATGAACTGAGCCTCCGGGCGGGTAGTGCCGCCGGGGACCGAGGTGCCGCCCAGTTGTTTTAGAGCGAGAAGGCGCTCGGTTGCTGCGAGGGCCGATTTCCAATCTTCGAGCGAGATGTAGATTCTAGCGTCAGCAAATACCGCCTGAGCCTCCCCGACTTTGCCTTTAGACTTTTCCGCGGCGATCGCCGTTTGCCGCAATGCCTCACTTTCGACGCCTAGGTCACGTGAGATGTCGGCGATGTTGAAATAGGCCCGGTCGACCCGTTCGTCATCGGGATAGCGATCGATATATATCCGGTATCGCGTGACCGCTTCGCGATATTTTCCGATCCGCGAATATGCCGAGCCGGTCTGGAGCAGCACATCTTTCGCCAGGTCGAGATTTGGATACTGCTCCCATGCACGTTCGAACCACAGAACCGCGTCGGAATAGTTTCCTAGCTGGGCATATCCGCGGCCGATCAAATAGATACACTCAGGAACGATCTCTTCGTCTAGATCGCCGTCGACGATCTCGATGCAGTGAGCACGGGCTGCCGCAAAATCCCGGTTGAACTGATACACCCCTGCTCTGCGAAATCGCTCTTGGGTGCTTAAATCGCCACCCAAACGGTCAAGGCCGCGAACGGCTTCGAGCGATGGATCATCCGGCTGGGCGGGATCGGGTGCCTCCGACAAAAGTTGTCCATAAAGCTCGCGAGCATTCTCCCGATTTCCGGATCGCTCATGTGCCTTGGCGAGCAGGACAAGTTCGTCGCGGAGCGCCTTGGCTGAATCGGGCTGATCGCTGAGGACCGGGCCGTTCGAGATCTCTGAGATAGTGAGCGGATGATCCCCGGATTCCGATGCGCTGATAGCCGCACGGCGTTCGGCTGAACTGGCCGGTAGGCCATCCGGATACTTTACGGACAGCTCGGTCAGATAGAGCCTTTCAAGAAACAGGTTGCCGCTTGATCGTGCGATCGCTGCCATATGCAGCAGTGCGTATTGAGCAAGTGGTGTTTCGCGGGAGGCGACGAGTTCAAATCTTCGAATCGCTTCGGCATGGTCGCCGGCCCGTTCGGCGAGCCTGGCGGCGAGATAGTCGTAATTATTGATGAGGAATATTTCCGGTTCTTTAGACTCAAGGGCTTTCAATTCCTGCAAAGCTACCGAGGGATCGCCCGACCCCATCGCATTCCGGATCCGGTCATGGACGGTCTGTGTAAATATAAAGACGGATGAGCCCGACAGCACGATCGCAAAGACCAGAATGCGGGCAAAGGTGGACATATGTCGAGTTTACCCCTCGCCGGAAAAGAAAAAAAGCGAGAGACCTATTAGAATCTCTCGCGAGTGCATTAAGCGGAGTTGGGGGACAGGGCTGCTATTAATATGATGAGGCAGCAGCCCAAACTTTAACTGCCGATACCGGGGATTCGCCCTCTCGGCCGAATTCGAAACCCTTGAAGCCGGCTTCCTTGGACGGGTAGATGTACCACATTCCATTTTCGTAAACCGCAATATCGATGGTGCCGTCGCCGTCATGGTCGCCGGGTACAGGAGCGGAGATCTCGGTACCGAAAACGAGCTTTTCGACATTGCCGGTCGCGGAATCGCGGACCTGCCATGTGCCTCGGTCGAAGACCGCGATATCAGCACGTCCGTCGCCGGTGTAATCGGCCGGAAGCAGTGAGCCGTTCTTGCCGGCCGCGAATTCGATGCGGCTTTGTCGGCCGTTCGAACTTTCGATAATGAGCCATGCACTTTCTGCCGCACGATACACAGCAATGTCTGCACGTCCGTCGCCGTCATAATCCGCCGGGACCGGGACATCGCCGTGCCCGCCCCAGCGGGATAACGTTGACGCGGCATAGCCCGAGGCAGATGCAAGCATTGACCATTCGCCTGAGGCGGGGTGCCAAACTGCGGGATCGGCATTACCATCGCCGTCAAAGTCGGCGGTGACCGGGATGATCTGTGAATCGTTGCGTCCGGCGAACTGTGACAGATCGTGTGTCAGCATCTTGCCTGTCCGGCTGCTGCTGTAGCTGACGGAGTTCCGCGACGGGTTCCAAACGGCGGCGTCGATGACGCCGTCTCCGTCGTAATCGGCGGCGGCCGGGGTGTTGCCGTCGCCGTCAAACCGTATCGCGTTAAATGTGCAAGCATCCGAACGCTCATACCAAACACTCGCGTCACTGCGGAATATTGCCAGCCGCGTCTCGCTCTTACCGGAGCAGGCGGGGGTTTTTGCCTGTCCCGAAACTGCGAACGATGATGCCGCGATCGTGATCGTAAGAATGATGGTTGAGAGTTTCGATAACATTGGGTAACCGCTTTCCTTATTTGACAGATGCCTGCCGCCGAATTTGCCTGTGTGTTTAACGTTTCTGCCATACGAAACTGACAATTAACGTAAAGTTCCTGTAAAATTCTTGTTTTTATGCCGGCCCAACTTTTACAAGGAAAACCCATAGCCGAATCGATCAAGAGCGAGGTCGCGACTAAGGTCGCCGAACTCGGCTTTCGCCCGGGCCTTGCCGTCGTCCGCGTCGGGGAAGACCCTGCCTCCGCCGTTTATGTTGGCAGCAAGGTAAAGACGACGCAGGAGCTCGGCATGAATTCCGAGCACATTCACTTGCCGGCGGATTCGTCGCACGAGACAGTGCTGAAGACGGTGCTGCACTTGAACGACCGGGTTGACATTGACGGCATATTGGTACAGCTGCCGCTGCCCGACCAGGTCGATGAAAACGAGGTGCTTGACGCGATCGACCCGGCAAAGGATGTCGACGGCTTTCATCCGATGAATGTCGGCCGGCTTTCGCAGGGACGGCCGGCGCTGGTGCCGTGCACTCCGGCAGGTGTGATCGAGATCCTTAAACGTAGCGGGATCGTCATCGCCGGCGCGAATGCGGTGGTCGTGGGGCGGAGCAATATCGTCGGTAAACCGATGGCGGCACTACTGCTTCAAGAGAGCGCGACCGTGACGATCTGCCATTCGCGGACCAAAGACCTTGCGGAAGTCACTCGCCGGGCAGACATACTGGTCGCGGCGATCGGCCGTGCGGGCTTCATCAAGGGCGAACACATTCGTGAGGGTGCAGTCGTCGTCGATGTCGGGATCAACAACGTTAGTGACAGGGAACAGGTCGCCGTCCTTTTTGCACCCGATGAACAAGAAAAACGCCTTGCAGCGATCGAAAAGCGAGGGTTCACTCTGGTCGGGGACGTTAATCCGCGCGATGCGATGGAAAAGGCAGGATGTTTTACCCCGGTTCCCGGTGGTGTGGGGCTACTCACGGTCGCCATGCTGATGAAGAACACTTTGGATGCGGCACTTCGACGCCGCGGTTAAAAAATACAATATGAACTTTGAAGAATATCAGGAGGCGGCAAGCAAGACCGCTCTTTACCCGCGCCGTCTTTCCAACCTGGAATACCCGACGCTTGGTTTGGCGGGCGAGGCGGGTGAGGTCGCTAACATCGTTAAGAAGATCCAACGCGATCATGGCGGCGTTCTCAATGAGGAAACGCGGGCTAAACTTAAGGACGAATTGGGCGATGTGCTCTGGTACATCTCTGCGTGTGCAGATGAGTTGGGACTCTCGATCGGAGAGATCGCGGCATACAACGTCGATAAGCTTGCTAAGCGGCACGGAGGCTAGCCGCCGATGTTGAAGGTCGGACTCACGGGATCGATCGCCGTCGGCAAGTCGTACGTGCTGGGTGTGCTTGCCGAGCTTGGGTGCCGCGTGCTGGACGCCGACCGAACGGCTCGCGAGGTCGTTGAGCCCGGAACCCCGGGCCTCGCGCGCATCGCCGAGGAATTCGGCGAAGAGGTGCTTGCTCCGGACGGATCCCTTGACCGGAAGCACCTCGGGGCGATCGTCTTTGCCGACGTCGAAAAACGTGAGCTGTTAAATTCGATAGTTCACCCGCTTGTTTTCGCGGAGCAGGATCGCTGGCTGAGCGAGCAGGAAAGGACAGTTCCGGAAGGGATCGCGGTGATCGATGCCGCTCTTATGATCGAATCCGGCGGCTACAAGCGCTTCGATCAACTGATTGTTGTCTGGTGCGATGCTGATGTACAATTGCGCCGGCTCATGGACCGGGATCACATTTCGGAATCAGAGGCCGAAAAGAGGATCTCGGCACAAATGCCGCAATCCGAAAAAAAGAAGTTCGCCGATCACCTTATAAATACAACTTACGGCTTTGAAGATACCCGGCGGCAGACCGAAGAGGTTTTCCGCGAGTTAAAAGGGTTCGTCGGCGCATCTAAAGAATAATGCGCAATCGGGAGCAGGCACGCAATTCCCTCCGTCGCCGTTGGCACCAAATGCCGGTGGTCGGTTTGCTCTGCGCTTTTTTGTTGGCGGCGGTCGGATGCGCGGAACTGCAGCGGCCTGAACCTGAGCCATATTTCTCAAAGCCATCGCCGCCGGTAAAGCAAGAATTTCGATGGAGCAACGGTAAGCTGCCTACGTCGGTGGACCCGGCACTCGCTGCATCGCCGCCTGAGACGGATCTGGTGCGTGCCGTCTTTGAGGGCCTCACCGAATTGGATCCTGTCACGCTCGCCGAGATCCCCGCGGCTGCAGAATCGTGGACCGCGTCCGAGGACAACAAGACCTGGACCTTCGTGCTTCGTAAGGATGCTAAGTGGTCGGACGGCAGGCCGGTGATACCGGACGATTTCATCCGATCATGGCGGCGGGCAGCCGAGCATACGGGAAGCGTCGCGCACCGAAAACTGCTGGCGAACATTGTCGGCCTGGCGGAGCTTAAGCCGCCGCCCACAGGTGGTGCGACCGACACCCAGAGTATCGAGGAATCGTCTGCCGTTTCGGTTCTGGGAGCGGCACGTTTGACTCGCACCCGCACGCCTTCACCTACCCCGACAGCGACTGCCGAGGCCCGGCCGTCACCGGACGTTGAGCCGCAGATCGGTGTCCGTGCAGCGGACCCGAGGACATTGGTCGTCGAGCTTGTGCATCCCGACAAGGACTTGCCTAAGCTTGTCGCACATCCCATTTTTCGTCCGATCCCTGAAGGCGCTGAGGATCTTACGCCGGCAGCGGTCTCAGTCAGTCCGACCAATGGGCCATTTACTATTGCAGAGGCGAATGACGGCGGAGTGGTGCTCGAGCGGTCCGAAACGTATTGGGGCCGTGAAGCCGTAACACTCGAGCGGGTCCGGCTCGTGCCCGCAGAAAACCCCGAACGGGTGCTTGAAGCTTATCGAGGCGGGGAACTCGACGCGGTCTCAAATGTTCAGTTTTCGCCGCTGGTATTAAAGCTGCTCTCGCCATACGAAGATTTCCGGCGAACGTCCTTCGCGGCGGTCAACCTGCTCGAATTGAATCCGGAACGCCCGGCCTTGAAGGACCGCCGAGTTCGGCAGGCACTGTCCCTTGCCCTTGACCGCGACCGGCTTGCAGAGGGCGAGTTGGAAGGCACGACCCGTCCCGCGTTTTCATTCACACCGTTCAGCAGCGAGTCGAGAAAAGAATTGCAGCAGGATAAAGAGAAGGCCCGCGATCTTATGGAAGAGGCCGGCTACCCGGAAGGGCTTGGGTTTCCGGCACTCAGATTTGTGGTGAACCGAAACGATACCCAGCAGCGGGTCGCTAAAAGGGTTGCCGAGATGTGGAGGGAAACGTTGGGAGTCACCGTTGAGATCGATGTCCGCGAGCTTAGCGATATCGATAATGTGCGCAAGGGCCGTGAGTTCGATGTGCTTCGACGGGGAGCCGTGCTGTCGACCAGCGATGAGTTTGTGAACATGCGGACGATCTTTGGTGACCTTAAGGAAGGTGATCGCAATATCGAAGAGCTGCTCGGGCATTCAGTTGCTCCACGAACCGGCAGTAACACCAACCCAGTTGCGTTGGTCGACACCCCAATGCCCTCAGATACGCCCGAGCCGATAGTTACCGAGGCCGACGCGCTGTTCGAGCTTACGGCGATCCCCCTATACTTTCCCGTTTCATTCTCGCTGGTGAAGCCGTATGTGGACGGATTTGTTACGAATCCGCTGGACGCACCGCTGCTTTCGCGGGTGGCGATAAAGGAAAATTGGCAACCGACACCGTCGGAAAGCGAATCCTAATACCTGTAATGGGTGACCATTTGCAAAGCCGATAGGCCGTGTGGCGCAGTTCGTGGAACGAATGCGGGCCGCAGATCTCTCTCTTGCCCACAATTGTTATAACGTGATAACTTAGGGCAATTCGATCGGCAATCAGAACAACTCCTTTAATCCCCGAAGGAGGCAGAAAGAAAGCAGTAAGGAGTAAATTTATGCGAGCGGCAGACTGGAGCGTATTTCGCGTCGGATTGGCCTTAGTGATCGTGTCCTCGTTTCTGACGTCCTGTGCGACAGAAGCGACATCAAGGTTTTACGGCAAGACCGAGGCGCCCGATGAGCAGGTATTGAGGTATATTTCGGGTTCAGAACCTGAATCGCTCGACCCCGCGGTCCCCACCGGCCAGCCGGAAGCACGAGTCCTGATGGCCCTCTATGACGGTTTGATCGAATATCATCCCAAGACCATGGAGCCGATCCCCGGCATCGCTGAAAGCTGGGAGGTCCACCCGGACGGTACTGAATATATCTTTCATCTCAGGAACGACGCGACTTTCTCAAACGGCGTGCCGATCACCGCTAACGACTTTGTCTATTCGTTCCGGCGGGCGCTCGATCCCGAGCTTGCCGCCAAGAACGCGTATCTCGCCTATTACATTAAATATTCAGAAGGCTTTAACGGTGCCCGGGCGTTCGTCAAGAAGCCTGACGGAACGTTTCTGCTAAAGCGTGATTTTGACGGTTCCAAGCCGGTGCCGGAAGCGGAAGCACCGCTCGCGGAACCGGAGGTCTTTCAAAGTGACTCTGAATTTCACAAGTTCATCGACGGCCCTGAGCGGCTGACCGTCCCGGGCGACGAAAAGAGCCGTAACGAGTCGTTCGAGAAAGATCCGAAGCTAAAGGCCGAAGCGGCGGGTGCGGAATTTGTCCCGATCAAGGCCGAAGACCTCGGCGTCGAGGCGATCGATGACCACACTCTCAGGTTAAAGCTGATCCAGCCTGCGCCATTCTTCATCGGCCTGCTCGGCCACCAGTTCTTCCGCGTCGTGCACAAGGACACCATTGAGAAACACGGGGCGAACTGGGTCAAGCCGGCAAATATCGTGACGAGCGGGGCATTTCGGCTCGTCGAGCATAGTCCTTACGACCGCATCATCGTAGTAAAAGATCCTACCTATTGGGATGCCGACATGGTCCGACTGGAGCGGATAGAATTCTACCCTCTTGAAGAGGCGACGACGATGATGAACCTATATAAAGCGGGTTCGGTCGACGCCGTTTACAATCACGTTCCCCCCGCACCGTGGAACGAGATGGTCAAGCAATACAAGGACGAATACCTCAATTTCCCCGAAGTCGCCATCGAGTATTACACGGTCAATGTGACCAAGCCGCCGATGGATGACCTCAAGGTGCGGCAGGCATTTGCACTCGCGGTCGACCGCGAAGCGCTTTCAGCATTTAGAAAGACGACCAAACCGCTCGTCGATTTTACTCCCGAGGGCATCTTCCCGAAATACGAAGAGGCGCGTACCAAGGTGTATAACCGCGAACTTGCCAAGATCGGCAGCTCGATGGAAGAGTGGAAGGCCCGCGTGTTCGATCCGGTAAAGGCTCGGAAGCTGCTCGGCGACGCAGGATTCCCCGTGCAGGAGAACACCAACGGAACGTTTTCCGTTCCTAATTTTCCGACCGGCGATGTTGAGCTTCTTTACAACACATCCGAGAGCAACAAGGCTGTGGCGGAATTTATTCAGGCCCAGTGGAAACAGAATCTGGGTATAGTTGTTCCGCTAAAGAACATGGAATGGAAGACGTTCCTCAATGTCCGCAAAGAACTGGATTATAACGGGCTGGGACGTGCGGGATGGGTCGGCGATTATATGGACCCTTTCACGTTCCTAAACCTCTTCTATTCCGAAAACAACGACAGCTCGACCGGATGGTTTGACCCGAAGTTCGATCAGATGATGGACGAGGCAAATAAGGAACTCGACGAGATGAAGCGGTTTGAAAAACTGGCCGAGGCTGAGTTTTTTATGATGCAGCACCAGCCGGTGATCCCGCTGCAAACCCAGGCGACGAACTGGATCAAAAAGCCGTACGTGAAGGGGTTGTACCCGAATCCCGGCACCCTGCACCCCTGGAAGTTCGTCTATATCGAAACGGACCAGGGCAAATGGGACCAGGATGTTGACAACATTATGACCAATCCCGACGACTGGGTATATCAGCACATCGACCGGCTCTCCGCGACACAGGAAGCGTTAAAAGAAACCCGGCAGAACGAAGCCGGACAGGCGGACGCCGCTGCTGCAGGAACCGAATAGTGAGTAAAAACTAATGCTAGGTTTTATAATTCGCCGGCTGCTGATCATTGTGCCCATGGCATTGCTGGTCGTTACCGTGACCTGGGGCCTGATCCGTATGGCACCCGGCAGTTTCTATTCCGATGAAAAGACGCTGCCGCCGGCCATCGAAGAGAACATCAAGAAGAAATACGGGCTCGATAAACCGTGGTACACCCAGTATTTCATTATGATAGGCAACGTCCTTCGGGGCGATTTTGGCGATTCGCTGAAATATCAGGGCCAATCGGTTAACGAGATCATCTTTCGCCACCTGCCGTATTCGGCAACGCTGGGGATATTGGCTTATCTGATCGCCCTGTTGGTCGGGCGCACGGCCGGGATAGTCGCGGCATTAAGGCAAAACTCGGCATTCGATTACGGGTCAATGGCCTTTGCGATGTTGGGGCTTTCTGTGCCCAATTTTGTGCTCGGGCCGATCTTGGTGATCGTCTTTTCGCTGTGGCTTTTCTGGCTGCCGCCGGCGCGGTGGGGAGGCGTTTCTAATCTGATCCTGCCGGTCTTTACCCTCGCGGCGATCTATATGGCATACATCGCCAGGCTGACGCGAGCGGGAATGCTCGAAATAATGCGTTCGGATTATATCCGCACCGCCCGGGCAAAGGGGCTCGATGAGAGAACGGTTTTGCTGAAACACGGCCTCCGAGGCGGCATTGTCCCGGTCGTCTCATTCACGGGCCCGGCTCTGGCATCGCTTCTGGCAGGCACGGTTGTGGTCGAAAAGGTGTTCGCCATTCCCGGCCTCGGCAACATTTTTATCCAATCCGTGTTGAACCGCGACGAGCCGTTAACTCTTGGAATCGTGGCTTTTCTCTCCATCCTGATCATGGTTTTCAATCTGGCGGTTGATATCTCATACGGTTTTCTGGATCCGCGAATCCGGTACGAATAGGTTGATCTGATATGACAAAAGAAATTCCTTGTCCTAAATGCGCGGCGACCCTGAAGATCGAAACCGACGGGCCACGAATTAAGGTCTGCAGCTTTTGCGGCTCGACGCTGATGGTTGACCGCACCGGTGACGAACCGCGACTGACACTCGATGAATCCGGCATCCATGAGAAATCGTCCGGCGAACTGGTCGCCGGGGCATCGTTGTGGAAGGACGCATGGCGGCGTCTGCTGAAAAACAAGCTCGCTGTGTTCGGGATGGTGGTGCTGGGTATTATGCTCATCGCGGTGATCATCGGCCCGGCGATCATTCGAATGGCCACCGGATTTACGCCCGATTACATTCCATCCGACATCGACGGCGGCGCAAGGGTAAAATCATTCCCGCCATCGCTCCAGCATCCGATGGGCACTGACGACCAGGGACGCGATATGTTGGCTCGCGTGCTCCAGGGCGGACGCATTTCGCTGATGGTCGGCATAATCTCGACACTAGTTTCGCTAATCGTGGGCGTCTCTTGGGGAGCGATCGCCGGCTATGTTGGCGGCCGTGTCGATAACATAATGATGCGGATCGTCGATATCATCTACGCGATCCCTTACATTCTGATCGTGATCGTGCTTCTTTCGGTCTTTGGCGGCCCGAATACACCGGCATTCATTACGACGATGTCCGATGCGATAGGCGGGGCCGGGAATCAAGGCCTGAGCCAGATCTTTCTGCTTTTCTTCGCATTGGGCCTTGTGTCGTGGCTGACGATGGCACGCGTTGTCCGCGGCCAGATCCTTAGCCTCAAGAACCAGGAATTCGTTCTTGCGGCAAAGGCGACCGGCGTCTCAACATTTGGGATCATTTTCCGCCACCTTGTGCCGAATGCGCTCGGGCCGGTGATCGTTTACGCGACCCTGACCGTGCCCAGCGTGATGCTGACCGAAGCGTTTCTCTCGTTCCTCGGCCTCGGCGTCCAGGCGCCGTATGCTTCATGGGGAAGCCTTGCGGCAGACGGCATCAAGAACATCCAGATCTTCCCGTGGCAGCTTATCTTCCCGGGCGTGACAATGGCGTTGACGCTCTTCTCACTTAACTTTTTAGGCGACGGCCTTCGCGACGCCCTCGACCCGCAAACGC
>JAEWBM010000035.1 GCA_023391155.1 Acidobacteriota bacterium | reverse complement strand
ACATGTCCGGCGATATCACCTCGGGAATGCTCAGACGGTCCGTGTATTCAACCTTCAGGCTCGATACACGCGTCCTCAGCGATTCCTCTCCTCGAACAAATCCGTCACGCACATCCGCTATCGCGGAGGGCGTTTTGCCGCTCGCTTCGCGGAAGCGAAGCAGCTGGTCGCTGGTCTCTTCGCTTTTGGTCGTTCGGATGTCGTAATTCTCCAGCCCCGGCACATGGGTCGAGGTCCGTTCGATCAGACCTGTCTTGCCTTGGCTGCTTACTTCCCACTGAAACTGGGTCGGCAATATCGCTATCGCTGTCACCAGGCCCAATGCGAAAAAGCTTAACAGCAGACCCTTGCGGCCCACTGTCTTCTTACTCTGTTGCATTTAAAAGCCCTCCTAAAAGCTATCGGAAACGAAAACGGGCACTCCTGCTTGCACAGGAATACCACTATGACAAATTGAAAAATAGCAGAGGTTAGGTCTAGAGGCCGAACTTGGTCGATAGCTCGTCGGGAATATCAGGTGAGGAGCACGATTTATTATGCGGCACTAGAGTTTTTTTATCGAAATTTACGAATGAACAATCAAAAGTTATGAAAAATGTACATTATTTTTAGCAGAGTTCCGCCAAATCGTCAATTCCCCCAAGCAAAAAACATCGGTTAACAAATGTTAAATTTTCCACCGTTTACCGGACGAAAGCATTCGGCACCGGCCGGTCGCCGGGGACGCCGAAAGCGGTGATCATCGTGCCTGAGGTCGAGCCCTGCATGAACCAGGTGGCGGATGAGTCGCGGAACACCGCCGCATCGATGCGCCCGTCGCCGTCGTAGTCGCCGGGTACGGGAATGTCGGTGCCCACTCCGAACGGGAACGAGTAAAATGACAGGTCCTCGCTCCGCAGGATGTACCAGGCTCCGGTCGAGTTGAAAAAGGCCACATCCGCCTTGCCGTCGCCCGTGTAGTCACCCGGCACGGCCTTCGCGTCACTGCCTCCGAACTGCACGGCCAACAACCCTGCCGTCGATCGCAGTATCCACCACTCGGCTCCGTTCGTGCCGTTCGGCCTGAATATGCCGATGTCTGCCATCCCGTCGCCGTCGTAGTCAGCCGGTATCGGCTGGTCGCCCGCGACTCCGAATCCCGTTATAGATACCTGCACATCCGAAGATCTGAAGGCGTACCACGTCCCTGTCGACGGCCTGTAAACCGCCGCGTCCGCCTTCCCGTCCCCGTCATAATCAGCCGGAGCCGGGAGGTCGCCATTCCCTCCGAACGGAAACGAATAGAAGGAGAAATCCTCGCTCCGCAGGAAGAACCATTCACCCGTCGACGGCCTGAAGAACGCCATGTCGGTCTTGCCGTCGCCCGTGTAATCAGCCGGGGCAATTACATCGCTTGCCGTCCCAAAGACCGCCGCGCCATGCCCGCCGTTCGAACTCGTCCCATACCACCACTCACCGCCGCCCGGCCTGAACACAGACACATCCGTCTTCCCGTCGCCATCAAAATCGTACGGCGGCTTCCCGAAATGGTCTACGATAATGCACGAATAGCTGCCATACACCTTCACCGTATCCACGTTCCAACCGCCGTTTACGGGCGCCGTGTTGTTGTCAGCTCCCATCCGCCATCTTAGCTGCAGATTGGCCCCGCCCGTCGGCGAGGGCAGCCGCACCGCCGTTGTCATATATCCGCCCGAATCTCCAGACCATCCCGGCCGTCCGCCCAGCGGGTTCGGTGAGCTTACACCCAGCGTGCTGTTATATCCATTCGAGAGAAATGTCCCGCCCGCTTGTATCACGTCCGACCATCCCGTGCCGTTGATATTTACCTCCAGCACGCCGCCGTCCCATCCCGGCTCGGTCAGATACTTGTGCCTGAACGTCACCATTGCCGCCTGTGCGCTTACGGGGAATATCGGTGAATATAGCTCTGTTCCGCCACCCACCGTGTCCGGGTCCGCCGCGAACGCCGAATTCGGCGCCGTGTCCGGCCCGGTCGTCGTCGTCACCCACGTCATTGGAGCGTGCGTCGAGCCGACCCCCCAGTTTCCGGGGATCGCCGGTGCCGTAACCGCATCGAAACCTTCCTCGAGCGTGATAACTCCCATGCCGATCGGCAGCAGGTGCTCGATCGTCACCGGCCCCAGGTTGCTGTTCACGTCAAAGGTCAATTCCGCCAGGCTTCCGCATACGGCGCCCGAATCGACCACATACGTCACATCCCGAATCACCGTCGCACCGACCGCGATCGTCCCATAATCCGCGCTGCCCCCGCCCTCAAGCTGGAGCGTTACGCCGGTCGCCGTCGTACCCGTATTGTTTGTCAGCGGCACTGAAAGCACCACCGCCTCACCCGGGTCGGGGGCTCCGTTTCCGCCTTGGTCCGAGACAGTTATCTCAGGCGTCTGCTGCAGGTTGGGCGTGTCAAAACTCTCCGTTACCCGCGTGTTTCCCGTACCGCTTCCGGGATTCTGTATCGACGCCGAGGCTCCCATGCCGCGAATTGCAAACCCTGCCCACACGTCCTCGGCATCGGCCGGCGTACCACCGCCGAGTGCCGCCGCTATGATCGCGTCCCTCGCCTGCAAAAATGTCGGCGCCAGCGGCGAAAGCTTCATACCGTCCGTCACGTGCTGCAGCACCCTGCGGTTACCGATCTCCCAGCCGAGCCGCTGTATGTACCTCGCCCGCACTTCCCACAGCGCGCTGCTCCATACCTCCCCCGCATTGTGAACCTGGTCCGCGCTGCCGCTGCCGCCGAATGTCCCCTGTGGAAAGGCGCCGTCCGCAACGTTGATCTGTGACTGGTCGATATCCGCAAATGTCAACGGGTTATGCGGCCGGCTCTGCGGCCCGCCGGTCGACGACATCACGGCCTTCGGGAACCGCCGGATCCCGTAATAACTGTTGCCGGTAAAGAACCCGAACGCAAAATAGGTCGAGTAGGCGCCCATCGGATATACCCCGTTCGCCGGATCTGTCGGCTCGCTCAGCATTGCGTGGGCATAAAAGTCCGACCACCCCTCGCCCATCCCGCGGGCCATGTTCGTCGCCAGCCCGATCGCATTCCCATGCAGCCGGTTCGACAACCCGTGCGTCAGCTCGTGGACCACTACATCCGCGTCCAGCGCCCCGTCGATATCCGGATCCGGCCCGGTCCAGATGAACAGATTCAGTGTCCCCCGGTTCCCATCCGCCGCCGTTCCAAAACTGCCGCCGTTGGTTCCCAGGCAGATCTGGGCACTCGCCGCTATCCGGTCGCCCCCTGTGCCCCCTCGACCAAAGTTGTCATGCTGAAAATTGAATGACGTCTCGGTAAATCCCAGCCGGTAGGTCTCATCGTGATACCAGTTGACTATGTAGAAGAGCTGCGTCGCAGTCGCTTTCTGAAAATCATTTGGCACAGCCTGTCCCGCCTGAAGACAGTCTCCATTGGGGTTTCCCGTCGTCTGGCCCGCAGGCAGCGGCGATTCACCCGCGTCCGGCACTCCCGAAGGGTTCATCGGGTTAAATGCATAATCAAAAACTCGGTTCGTCGTCGGCACCGGCTTCCCGTTCGGGTCTATCCCAAGCGGGTTCTCGCGGTCCACGCCAGCTTCCACCGCGTTACCGTCGGTCGTGTTCGTCCCGTCTGTCATCCAGCCGTTGTTATTAAATGTATATGGAGCCTCGTTGCCGACCCGCGTCACCAACGTTCGGCTTATCCGGCTGGCTTGCGTCCCGATCGGTCCGGCCGAGATTCCCGGCGACATCGGGTTCGGGCTGTCCGCTACGGGGATAAACGCATTCGAGTTAGCAAAAACATTATACGTCGCCGCCTGCGTCTGCTCCTCAACGATGTTCTTTCGCCAGAGCATCTCTCCGCCCTGTGCATCGACCACCACGTAATACGCCGCGTCGCGTCCCCACAGCAGAACGCGCCAAGCCGGCACCGCCGTTCCCGGTTCGATAGGGAAGTACATCTTCTCCGCTGTTGTCGCCCAATCGCCGCTGCCGAAAACGGCCTTCAACTCCCTCGATTCTGCGGCGTTTAGCTCCGCCTCTGCATCCCGGTTCTCCCATCCGACATGTGCTTTCGCCGCCCTAACAGCAGCAGCCGCATCGCCGAAATTGGCGACCACACTTCCGGCCTCCACTCCCGGCGCGAGATTGTTGATCACCCGAACGATCTCGCCCCGCTTCGTGAACCCCGCTTTTACCTCGCCGCCAAAGACCGGCACCCCGTCAAGCTCCTGCGTCATCACCACGAACGACATATCGCCTTCCGGATTTTCATGATCCGCTTTTACCTCAAGCGTGCCCTCCGCCCGTCCTCCAAACAGCTCGTCATTATCTTGAATGAACCTACGCAGCACGTCCGCCCTGCGTCCCGACGCGGGCCCGCTCAATGTTTCAAGACGCCGCCCCGGCCGAGCTGAGATCACTTCCGGCTGCCCCAATGCCGGCCCGTGCTCTATTTTCAGGTTCGGCACTCGCTGCTTCAGCCTCGCCTCGCCCCGTGCAAAACCCTCTCGCGCATCCGCCGCCATCGCCGGCGTCCGCCCGGCCCTTTCGCGCAGTTCTGCCCTCTTTTCAAATGACCCCTTGTCCATTCGAATATCGTAATTCGGCAGTGAATCCGAGTATTTGTCCGCCCGCTCGCCTTTGCTTGCCGCCGCTTCCGATTCAAAAAGCACCGGAGCCGTTGCGGCTAATGTCACGACAGCAAGGGCGGTCAGGCTCACGAGTGCCCGCTGGGGAATGCGTCTCATTTTCTTCATTGTTTTAAACGTCAGGGTCTGCGAAAGGCCGCGTCTGTTTCGACAACGCAATGCTCTTTCATTTACAATTCAATATTGCTCTGCGAATTTGATCAGTCGGTTTGCTTCGGACTGCCGCGGCAAATTGGATGGTCAAACGCTTCTCTCAAATTTTAGTTCTTCACATAAAGCGCAGTCAATGATTTATTTGATCAATGTCCGTCGATCTGATCGATAAAGTTTTTGGGACCGAGGGGCTCATCTCCCGCTTCCATCATAATTATGAGTACCGCGAGGGCCAGATCCAGATGGCCCGCCGCGTCGCGGATGCATTTCATCAAAAGCGCCACCTCATCGTCGAGGCGGGCACCGGCACCGGAAAGACCCTTGCATATCTCGTACCCGCCATCGCCGCCGCCATCGGCCAAAAAAAGCGGATCGTCATCTCCACCGGCACCAAAAATCTTCAGGAACAGTTGATGGAAAAGGACATCCCGTTTCTGCAAAAGGTCCTGCCGACAAAATTCACCGCCGCCTATATGAAAGGCCGTGCAAATTACGCCTGCCTTTACCGCGTCAAAAAGGCCGAAGATCAGCCCGTCCTCGACGGTCTCGACCAGCTCGATCATTTCCGCGCCATCAGCGGCTGGGTCCGCGAAACCGAGACCGGCGACCGCCGTGAGCTCGTCGATCTTCCCGAGGACCTCTCATTCTGGCATCGCATCAACGCCCGCGGCGATATCTGCATCGGGCAAAAGTGCCCCGATTTCGAACCCTGCTTCATCACCCGTATGCGGGCACGTGCCGACGCCGCTGATATCATCGTCGTTAACCACCATCTCTTTTTCGCCGACCTTAGCGTCCGCGGCAACCAGTACGGCCGCGTCATTCCCGATTACGGCGCCGTCATCTTCGATGAGGCCCATCTTATAGAAGATATCGCCTCGGATTACTTCGGCTTTCAGGTATCGAATTTCCAGATCGACGAACTCGTCCGCGACATCGACGCTCTTCCCATCTACGACCCCGTCGCCACCCGCGGGCTGACCAAGTCTGCCGCAAAGATCAGCGGGCTCGCCGAGCAATTCTGGATGCGGTTCACCTCCGCCCGTTTTGACGGCCGCTACCCGCTGCTCCCGGACGCATTCCGCTACCGCACCTCGAACGGCACCACGGCGCCGTCACCGCTCGGCGAGGCACACACTGCCTTCGACGCCGCTGTCAAAGAGCTCGAAGATCAGCTCGAAGCATTTACCGAAGAAACTCCCGAGGCCGAAAGCCTGCTCCGCCGTGCTCGCCAATCGCGGTTCGACCTCGATTTCATCATCAGCCAGGCCGAACGCAACTTCGTTTATTGGCTCGAACGCCGCGGCCGCGGCGTCTTTCTCCGTGCCTCGCCCGCCGATGTCTCAGAGCTTCTTCGCGACAAGCTCTTCGAGCAGGTCGAGAGCTGCGTCCTCACCTCGGCAACGCTCTCCAGCAGCGGCTCGTTCAATTTCGTCCGCGAACGCCTCGGCCTCGATGATAAGAAAACGTCCGGCTTCACCGCCGCGTCATCCTTCGACTACGAACGCCAGGCCATCCTTTACCTCCCCAAGGCAATGCCCGACCCGCGTTCGCCCGAGTTCACCCAGCTTGCTGCCGGCGAGATCGTCAAGCTCCTCGGCGTTACCTCCGGCCGTGCCTTCGTCCTTTGCACCAGCAACCAGTCGATGAACGCCCTCTTCGAACTGGTCTCCGCCCGCGTCAATTTCCCCTGTTTCGTCCAGGGTTCGATGTCAAAGGCCGGCCTCCTCGACCGCTTTCGCGAAACGCCCCACGCCGTACTTTTCGCCACCGCGAGCTTCTGGCAGGGAGTCGATGTCCAGGGCGAACAGCTCTCGTGCGTTATCATCGACAAGCTCCCGTTCGCCGTCCCCACGGACCCGATCGTCGCCGCCCGGGCACGCCTCATCGAAGAGAACGGCGGCCGCTCCTTCTTCGATTACAGCGTCCCTCAGGCCGTCATTTCGCTCAAACAGGGCGTCGGCCGCCTCATCCGCAGCCGCTCCGACCGCGGGATCATCGCGATCCTCGACCCCCGGCTCCGCACAAAATCATACGGCCGCGATTTTCTTCAGAGCCTGCCCCGCATCCGCATCGTCAGCTCCACCGCCGAACTCTCGGAATTTCTCAACCCGTCGGATTAGCCTCGCCGAGGCCGCAAAATGCCCATAACTTTCGCTATATGCCTATAATGCTTATACTTATAGGACAGTATTTATGGGATCATCACGACTCGGGAAAGGGAAGTCACGTTTTTTTGCATTCGCCAATGCCGCTGCCGCGGTGCTTTTCGCGGCCATTTTTCTCACAGGGACGTCGCTTTCGATCGCGGCTCAAGAGGCCGAAGAGTCGAACTCAAACACCGCTGCCGGATCGCCGACACCCACGCCGTCGCCGACGCCCGTTGCCCTGTCAAATGCGGTCACTGAGGCAGACGCAGTTGCGGCACGACTTCGCATCATTCGCGCCGCGGCGGCGGAAAACCCCGCCATCGTTCGTATCGCGAATTCTTTACCCGAGTTTCGCCGACGTACCGACGCCCTGATCACCCGCTCCGATACGCTTCTGGCCGGCGGGCCATCGCTTGATGATCTGCGAGCCAACGAGCGCGACTGGCAATCGCTTCGAAAAGACCTGACCGCCGGCGGAGACGAACTTCAAACCCGGCTCACAGAGCTCGAAACCCTACTCACAGAACTCGCCTCTCTCGGCGAGACATGGCGCCGCTCGCTCGCGCTTTACCGCGCTCCCGCTCCCGACACCGCCGCCGCACCCGCAGAGGTTCTGGGCCGTACGGCAGAGACTGTAAACGCCATCGACGACACCCGTCGATTGGTCGAAGAGCGCCGTTCCGCTTTGCTCGCACTTCAGAGCCGAATAAGTGATATCGAGGCAGTCGCTGATGACCGCATCGAGGCCGTGGCCAAGGTTCGCGAACAGGCACTTGCAGATCTCTTCTGGCGCGATGCCGGCCCCATTTGGGCTCCCGGCCGGATATCATCCTTTGCCGAACTTTCCGCCCGCGTTTCTGAAACGCTCGGCGCGCAGTTCATCTTGCTCCGCCAATATTTCAACGAGCGGCCCGAACGCTTCGGCTTCCACGCCCTTTTGCTGATAGCTCTCATCGGCCTCATCTACTGGGCCCGCCCCCGGGCCCGCCCCGCCGTCGAAAAAGAGCCTCAGCTTGAGGACGCCGCGCAGGTCTTCGAGATTCCCGTCGTCACGGGCCTGATCATCTCCGCATTCGTCACCGGCTGGGTATATCCTGAGGCTCCGCGGCTGCTATCCGCTATCGTCGGTGCCGCCGCCATCATTCCCGGCGTCATACTCCTCCGCCGCCTGGTCGTCCGGCCGCTTTACTCGATCCTCAACGCTCTCGTAGTCCTCTACTTTATCGACCGCGTGCGCGAGGTCTTTGTCGCCGAACCCTATGCCGCAAGGCTGATCTTTGCCGCGGAACTTCTGGGGGCCATCCTCTTCCTCGTCTGGTTCTTCAAGACCAAAAGCATCAAAAAGCGGATCGAAGCCCGCCATTATGCCGTCTATGCAGCGGTCCGCCGCTTTGTCCCGGTTGCCCTCATCCTGCTTGCATTTGCTTTGATTGCTAATGTGGCGGGCTTTGTCGGCCTCTCCACTGTAGTCGGCAACGGGACGCTCGGCAGCGCCTACGCCGCCATCATCATCTACGTCGCCTACCGCATCCTCACCAGCCTCCTGCCGTTCCTGTTTCGCGTTACGCCCCTGGCCCGACTGCGTGCGATCCGCAACAACCGCGCCTTCATCCGCGAACGCGCCGGCCGCATTCTTTTCTGGCTCGGAGTAATTCTCTGGGTTCTGGTCGTTCTCAACCAATTCGCCATTCGCGAGGCCGTCTTCGGCTACGGCTCCGCCGTGCTCGCGTGGTCATTCTCCATCGGTTCCATCGAGATATCCGTCAGCAACATTCTCCTCTTTATCGCGACTATCTGGATCGCCGTCCTCATCTCGCGGCTCGTTCGCTTTTTTCTCGAAGAGGACGTCTATCCCCGTGTCGATCTCGGCGGCGGCATCAGCTACGCCGTCTCCACCATGCTCCATTACGCCATCCTGGTCGGAGCGTTTCTTTTCGCCATCGCAGCTCTCGGCGTCGATTTCACCAAGTTCGCAATCATCGGCGGCGCGGTCGGCATCGGTATCGGCTTTGGCCTGCAGAACATCATCAACAACTTCGTCTCCGGCCTCATTCTGCTTTTCGAACGCCCGGTCAAGATCGGCGACACGGTGCAGATACAGGAATTTACCGGCTCGCTTCAGCGCATCGGCCTCAGGGCCAGCGTGCTTCGCCAGGTCGATGGCTCCGACGTCATCGTCCCCAACAGCCACCTCATCTCCGAAGAGGTCATCAACTGGACCATGACCGACGAAGAGCGCCGTGTCGATATCCAGGTCGGCGTCGCTTACGGCACCGATGCCGCCACCGTCATCGCTCTCCTAAAAGAGGTCATAGCGTCCCGGCCCGAGATATTCCCCGAACCCGAACCCCAGGCTCTCTTCCTCGGCTTCGGCGACAACTCCATCGATTTCGAACTGCGTTTCTGGACCAACGCCACCGGCTGGGTCGGGCTCCGCAGCGAGATGATGACCGCCATCTACGAAAAACTAAACGCCGCCGGCATCGAAATACCGTTCCCCCAGCGCGACCTCCACCTCCGCACCATCGACCCCGACGCCGCCCGCTCCCTAAAAAAATGAGCGGGGCCCCCAAGCGCCCCGCTCCTTAATAAGCAGTCCGATCTTTAAGATCAATCTCTGCCCAACTAAGACGATTTCGGTGATCTCATCCCCGAACGCCATCAAAGACTTATCTCTGCCCGATCAAAATGATATCGGTGATCTCGTCCCCGATCGTCATCAATGTAGATTCAAACGTATAGCCACGAGCCGTTGCTGAGATCACATAGCTCTCACCGGCCGGCACGTCGCTGAAGGTAAAGTATCCGAACGGGTTCGTCAGCGCCGTACGCGTCATCCCATCCGCATCCGTCAGAGTCACCCGGGCACCATACAGCGCACGCCCATCGGCCCCCAACGCCGTCCCCCCAACCGTAACCCCCCCAGCCGTCGGCTCCAACTCATCAACCACAACGACTACGCCATTATCGACTGAAATGGTGTCCGGATCCACACGTCCACCGAGCTCATAAAAGTACTCTTCGACCATCTGGAGATTCGTAATCGTCCCGGGCGGAGCGTTGATCTCATTGGTCACAGTAAATCTTATGTTTACTAGAACTCCGCTGCTGTTTACCGTGGGGCCAAATGAAAACGCTGCGAAATTTATACGCCCAGGATACGGCACGTAGCAAGCTTGTCCGTAGCCCGGTTGGCCGGAAAGCGTACCGGATGTCTGACAGCTTGTGTTGTCAGCCGTCAAGATTGTCGGGTCATATGTAATACCAAAGTTAAAGTCGCCCAAACTATAACCGCTGATGTCTAGGTTCACAGGATAAAGTATGACAGTGTCGTTTTCAGCGAACTGGGTAGGAAGATCAATGTTTAGATAGGGGCTGCCGACATTTGCGGTCTTCTTTTCTTGGGCATTTATCACTCCCCCGAAGATCAGAATAAGCAAGGCCAGTGCCGCCGATCCCTTTGCATAGTTCATAGTTACCTCATTATTTCTTGCGTGAGCAACTAAAGTAGTGCGAGATGCCGAAAGGGCGGGGTGGGCCGCCCTTTCAGCATTCGCTCGCTACTGGATGGCGATCATGTTGACTATCGTCAACTCGCCATCCACGGTGACGGTCCGCGGTTCAAACGTATGGCGGCCGCCTTGGACCGATATCGTATACCGCGAACCCGACTCCAGGCCGCCGAATTCGAACGTTCCCCACGGTCCCGACAGTGCGGTCCGCGTGTTACCGTTCGAATCGGTCAGTACGACACGGCCCTTCGCCACCGGCATTCCGCCGGCGGTGTAAAGGGTCCCGTTGATCGTCGCTCCGGCCGCGCTCTCAACATTAAGTGACCCTGAGACCGGGATCACTCTATGTGTTCCGTCACCCGCGAGTGTTCCCGAAAGGGTCAGGCCCGAAGTCGAACCCTCGCTTCCGATAACGTTCAGGCGAACGTTCAACAGAGTGCCGTCCGTTTCCAGCGGCATTGTGCCAAAGACACTCACCTTGACCAATCCGGGTTCCGGCGAATACGACACTACGGAGTGTCCTTCGCTCAATGTTCCTTCGGCTATCGCTGCATTATGCGACGCCTCAAGAACATTCGGGTCGAATCTCAGTTCGAACTGATAATCGAACACACCCTTCGAACTCATGTTTTCCACTGCGATCGGAATCACGATCTCCGATCCCGGTGAACTATTCGTTCTCGGGGCGATGAACCGAATATCGTCCTTAGTCTCAGGCCGCTCCGGCATGAACTCGGCAAGCGGGCTGACCGGCGTCCAGCTTCCGTCAACTTCGCCAAGCAGAATCGCATCGTAATCCTGGTTCGGCTGAGCCGTTTCAAGATTCGAGTAATTGCGCGACGCTGGCAGGAAGCGCCATTGGCCGGTCGATTGGTGGGACGGATTGCCAACTATGAACCTTGCGATGTTACCAGCATCGAACGAGTTGACGATACTGTCCTGACTCACATCCGCAGCCAGTAGCTGCGTCGAGTTCAGCGTGATCAGCCCAACGGTATGGCGAGCGACCTGTCCGGCATCGAAGGACGTGATACCGTTAACATCACCGCTCTTCGAAGGGGTGACAGTGTACGCGCCGGCTCCAAAGCCGTCGAGTTCGTACTCACCGTTGATATCGGTCGTGTCCGAAACTGTCGGGCCGGAAACGCCAACACCAGTCAACACGGCACCCGGAACCAATTTCATCGTCGGCGAGTTCACATATTCGACTTGTCCGGAAACGGTGGACGAGATTATTTCTACGCTTCCGTTCGTCGTATTAACACACGGTACACCGTTGTTAAAGATGAACCCTGTGAAGTCGATCCCGCTAGTTGAACCGATCGGGCCGGCGGCCATGAACCGAATGTTCATGAAGACACCGGATCCGGTGAAATCGCTGTTGCCGTTGAACACCGATACGACCAACGTTCCCGGCGTATTGTTGTTCACCGTGATCGTCGATCCGTCCGCAACGGTTCCCGCAACGTCATTGCCGACGTATGACAGCACTGACGGGTCATAGGTAAAGGTGTAATCCGATGTGAAAACACCCCGTCCCGTTAGATCGTCAACCATGATCGGAACAACCACCTGCTGATTCCTCAGCGTCGTGATCCCGGTCGACACCGAGATGTTGTTGCAGTCCACCACTGTCGCGGTTAAAACAACGTCATTTCCGGTCCCGGCGGTATAAGAGATCGTATACTGCGTTGACCCCAGGTTGATCGTCGCGCCTTCGGGAAGGCCTGCAAACGTCCCGGTAACGGAATCAGAACCATCGTTATCGATGATACGAAATGTCGTCCCGACCGTAGGCGTAAACGAAGGCTGCAGTTCGAGCGTTGCCCCGCCGAGATCTACCGTCCCATTAACAGCCAAGTTGTCGAACATGGCGGGCGAACTCGGGCTTGTTCCCTGTATCTCGATTTCCAGAGTGTCGTCGCTATCCATCGTCAGGTTGCCGTTGATGACAACCTGCGCAGGACTCGCACCCGGAGAAAGTGTCGTCGCCTTACCGGCTGTATTAACGTCTCCGTCATACGTACCGCCAAGAACTGAGACGGTTCCTCCGCTTGCGACCAAATTATGGCCTTCTTGGATTCGACTGGTCGTACCGGTTTGTGTGCCAAGCGTGTGCACCCTTAGGCTTGAGAGATCGGCTTGGAATCCAACTGCCGTACTCTGGTCCGATCCACTCGTCAGCATCGGCGAAAAGTCAGCACTTCCGCTGATCTCCGCTTCCGCGGCCGACGGATCTGCTGACTCCATCCAGTTACCCGATGCATCGATATGCATCACCGCGTTCTCGTTTCGGATGATTTGGCTAGCGATTCCCGAGAACGAATTACCGATGACTGTATGCACGCTCCCTGCGGGTGGATTCGTCGTGCCGGCAAGTGCTCTGATTCCATATCCATAATTCGAGATGATGTTACCTGAGACCACAACGCCGTAAGTTCTTGCGGTCGGAAACAGATAGACCGCGCTCGATGCTGCAGAGGTGCTGTTGCGGAACACGTTATTCATCACCATGTGCCCGCCTTGAGCGAGAATCAGTGCGGTGCCATTGCCGTCAAACGTGTTGCCGATGAAAGACAGACCGTTTGCTATCGAACCCGACAAAACAACTCCGTTTCCATTGCCTGTGAAATAGTTACTCGCGAAAACCGTTCCTGCACTCGGCCCTCCATCGAGATACATTCCGTATAGATGACCGCTCATGCGATTGTTTTCAATTCGCATATTATTGACGCTTCCCCCGAAGAACGACGAATTGAACGATCCGCCGGAGTGAGGGCCCTGCTGTGTGCCGTCAATAATATTATTCACAAAGGTATGGTTCGCGGCCGCAAAGTTAAAACCGCTTTGGCCTGAAGAACTATGAGCATGAACCGTAAAGCCATCGACAGTCACGCCATTCGCCGTCACGCGTACAGCACCACTTGGTCCGGCCGCTCCTACGATCACCGCCTCATCCGTGCCGCGATTCGTCGGAGTTGCCGCACCCGCAGCTACGCCCGCTTTCGGGCCGATAAGTTTGATCCCGGCCTTATTGATATGAACGTTTTCGTTGTACGTTCCTGGGCAAACCTGGATGGTAGCTCCCACGGTCGCCGCGTCGATCGCAGCTTGGATCGTACTGTACGTCGCACCCGGGCATGCCAAGTCATCATCGACAACTAAAGCATCCGGTTCGAAATCAAATATGGTCGTTCCGCCGGTCGTGGTGCCGAATACGAAATGATCGATATTCTCTGTGTAACCGTCTGCATAAGGTTCACCTACTCGTACACCCAGCCATGAATCCGAGTCTCGGATTTGAGCATCCGGGTATTGAGCTAAGATCTGGGACCACGTTTTGGTGGTTGTTCCCGGCTCCCCTCCGCCGCCAATTCCCGCTGGCCAGGTGGGACCCGAATACTGCCACAATGCGGTGCCGTCGGCGATCGCGTCCCAAGTCTGCCACGTGTTTTGCATCACGGTTCCGTTGTCGCTTGGCACATAGACAAGCCGTCGCTGCCACGTGTCGGCACCATCGAAACTGACGTTGAAGTTCAAATATCCCGAACGGCTTGCACTTCCGCCGTTTCCTGCAGACGGGTTATATGTGCTGAACTTCAGCTCTGTGATCTCATCCAGCGGGGTGCTCGCGAACTGATAGGTTGCGATGTTCGGCCGTGAGGTCCCCGAGGTGGATATCTGTGCACTGCCGGCACCATAGAACGGCACTGCCGGTCCGCCCACGAAGGTGCCTAAACCATTGTCAATACCTTCGATGTCCGATCGATCTTGGTAGAAGAACCAATCGTCGTAATTAGGTGTGTTCGTCAGGTCTGATGCACGGATCTGTTCGATCGTGGTCGCGGCTGCTTCCATGTTGAATGCCGTCCCATTAAAATTGAAAAGATCGACCAGAACGTCGAAGCTTGGGTTGTACGACCCTACGTACGTGGAAAAATTAACAACCACCGCATTGGGGCAATTCGCCTTGATCCATGCCAGGCTATAAAAAGGCGGGCCACCCGCACCTGCAGTCGTCATACACGACCCGCCGGCGTTTCTGGTCGAGGAAGACCATAGGTTCCCAATGGCCGCTACATCCCAATGCTGCCAAACACCCTGCTGTACCGGCTCCGGACCGCCTGTTCCGTCCGCCCAGTACGGCTCAAATACAAAATTTGTAAACGTCGCCGGCGTACCGTCCAGGTAAACACCTATCGAATACGACGGTGCCGCATACGCCGATCCGCCGATCGATTTCGACCAAAAACTCAACGAGTTGACGCTTGCGATCGGCGCATGGGTCGATCGGGTGAGTCGTGCCCGCGATTCATTCGTTGCGCCGGCAGTCAGCCGCAATGCGCCGCTTCCTGACGGAGCGCCTGCTAAGGCGTCAAATGAAACTGAGCCTCCGTCAGATGTGGACGGAGCCCAGCCTTGCAGATTATCTGGTGTCACCGTGATTTGCCCCGCCGCCGTTATCGATCCGGCTGCGGCAAATACGGCCAAGATTATTAAATTGATCAGCGTTGTGAGGCTAGATCTTCGTATGAGAGTCGAGTTCGGAGAGGGTTGTTCCCCTCCTGTGGGTCTAAACATGGGCGATTCCTCCAAATTTCCTTTTACAAGAAAGCGGTTTGCTTTCTCTTGAATATGTGCGGGCGTCTCTGCCGGTCGCGGCGGACGCTCGTCACTGATCGGCCCTTTTCGGGCCACACTATGGGAGTTTCCGATCCCGCTTCACGCGATTGTAGGCCTAGTCTGGCCAGAGGTGTCGCGCAAAACTGGTGTTCAAATTGTTTACTTATGGTTCCGGGAGCTCTGTGTTTTAGTTACTCCGGCCGATCTGTGAGAGGTTTATCGGCATTTTCCAGAACGGGTGAATTCTGTTAAACGCCTTATCTTCGCCGAAATCACAGGCGATGTCATCCCCCATTTGGGGGATTTTTATAACAATATTACTTTTTGTGATGTTGGTTCGGCATTGACAGCACCAATCGGACCAGCGCAGATTGCCGTTTCGTCCCGGTCTTGCCGAAAATTCGTTTCAAATGTGTCCGCGCCGTCAACTCGCTTACCGAAAGCCGGTCCGATATTTCCGCTATCGAACCTCCCTCCGCTATCATACAGGCCACCCGGGCCTCCGCCGCTGTCAATCCAAACAGCTCGGTCAGGTCCGCTGCGGCCCCGCCGCCCGCTTTCGCCGGCTCGCTGATCAACACCAGCGCCATCCGCCGCCTCATCCCGGGCGGGCCAAATTTCTCTCCGTGCGGTGCAACGCTCACATAAAGCGGCTCGTTCTCCGGCCTCGGCACCATCATCACCCCTCCTTCGCCTTCGGCAAATGCCCGCTCGATCAGCGCCCTCAGCTGCCGTGTCTCACGCTGCCTGCCGAATGCCGGTTCGCCGTTCCGCTGCAATTTCACCGACAACCCACGTTTCATCGCCTCACGTGCCGCCTTATTGCAAAACGCCGCCCGGCCCTTCTCATCAACAAATATCGCCGCCCGTCTCATTTTGTCCCAGCCGTCGCTCAGCAAACGCTTTTCACCCGCCGCCGTCGTCAGCGCTATCTGCAGCCCCAATGCCCTCTGCAAATGCGTCCCCCCCTCGCGATATTCATTCACCTCGTCCCTTCCAAATTGCTCCAGCGTTTCCGGCCGCGTAAATGTGATATTTGCCGAAAACTCCTCATTCGTAAACAGGCATTGGCTAAACAGGAAAAATTTTCCCACCTTCTTAAATAGCCCGTTATACGCGGCCGTCCGCCTAAATGCCGAGTCTGACAAATATCGCCGCCGCAAAAATATCTCGCCCGGCCTCAGATTTATCAGCACATCGCGATATGGCAGCCCGGCGAAATATGTCGTACTCAGCTACTCCTCATATCCCGCGGGATTTGTCGTCGCGATCGGCACGACACGGTTATCCGCATGCGTTGTATAGTTGATGCAGCCGCTGCCTGACGACATCGCCGTTTCAAGCTTCTTATAGAGGTGCTGCCAGTGGCTTTCGTCTGCGCTCCCCGCACATTCGTAAATTTCTTCCACCAAGCCCTTCGGCAGGTTGAGAGTGCTCATCTTTTCCTCAGTGTTTTAGAAACTAAATTCCCGGGGTGGCCGGTCTAGCGTCACGGGCATGACGCCGCTAAATTAAATGCAGGTCAATTCATAGACCGAATATATATGAAATTTTTGCGTAAATATTTCACTTTTTTTTCAATTTGCCCGGGCGGGTTATCTTTCTTCTCATTTGATAAGATAGAACTTAGCCGGATCCGGTCCGGCTGCTAACAACGATGTCGTCTTTCTACGAGGTAATGATCGTGCGCAATTTCTCATCCGCACACCAGCTGCGCGGCTATAAAGGGAAGTGCGAAAACCTGCACGGCCACAATTACAAGGTCGAGATCTTCGCCCGCGGAGCCGAGCTCAACAACATCGGCCTCCTCATCGATTTCGGCGACCTAAAAAAAGCGGCGGACGAGATAGTTGGCTACCTCGACCACCGCAATCTTAATGAGCTTCCCCCTTTCGACGAAGAGCTTAACCCCTCCGCCGAAAACATCGCCCGCTATTTTCTCGAATACCTAAACACCCGCGTCGGCGACGAACGCGTCCGCGTCTACAAGGTCCGCTGCTACGAAACCCCCACCAGCGTCGCCACCTACCAAACCGACTAACGCTTACCCATCAGTAAACTATCGTTCGATAATTTCGAGGTCCGTGATCCTGTCGTTTACCAAGATCACCTCCTGTTTAAACGTTCGCCCTTTGACTGCCGCGGTAACCATGTATGTCTCACCCGTTCGAATACCGTCGATCGCAAAATATCCGAAGGGGCTTGAGATCGCGGTCCGCGTCTCGCCCGTCGCTAGGTTCGATACCGATACACGTACGCGTCCAATCGGACGTCGGTTCACATCCAATACTTGTCCGCTAACCACCGTCGGTGCCGATGTCGGAGCCAATGTGGTAAAAGACCAGAGCGGGCCCGTTGTTCGCGTCAACCCGTCGTCGATCACCACATACCATTCATATTCCGTTTCGGCCATCAGTCCTACCCATTGAAGACTTGCCGAACCTCCGGCTGCTACTTCTTCAACCGTCCCTATATGGTCGAACGAGGTGCCAAGGAAACGAGCTTCGTCATCAATTTTCTTGCTTAAACCTCCAGGTGCGGGCCGTCCGTAAAATTCTACGCTAAGCTGATCTGCATTAGGGTCTGAAACGCTTACCGTCAACTGGGGAGACGTTGCCACCCCTTCCGCCCCGTCCTCCGGGGTAGGATCGATCGGCTGTTCCGGCGAACGGTTCGCGTAAACTCGCTGTATCATCACCGGACTCAATGCCTCGCCGAATAGGTAAACATCGTCCAATCGCCCGTTCAGCACCGATCCGCCATTGCTTTGACATCCGATTCCCAGCGGTAAACTGTTCGCATAGATGGTTCCGGTAAATCCCTGCGTTGCCGATTGCTCCACGCCGTTCACGTAGAGGCGCATCGTTGTACCGTCCCATGTACCAACAAGGTGGGTCCATACACCCACGGCAAGCGGTGCGTTGGAATCGATCCTGTACGTATTCCCGGGTATCGTCTGATTGAACCGGAAAAATGCAGTACCGCTGCTTGCGAGCGAGAGTTCATACCCGCTACCGCCTGGGTTTGCTCCATTCTGGATGCCCTTTCGCAGAATATATTGTGTACGAGTGGCCGACGGTCGGACCCAAGCAGCGATGGCGATCGATTCCGTAAGGCGTATGCCGGGTGCATCGTCCACCAAAGCACAATCTCCCGTTCCGTCCAAATTTAACGAGTACGGGCCGTTTATTCGATCCGCATTCCACGTCGGATTGCCGGCAAGCGCTCCGTCATGTCCATTTCCGCTTTGATCCAGAATGCTGCTCCCAGCTCCTTCGTCCATTGGCCAATATCCGATGGGATCCGGAAGTATGACGGGCGGCAACACCTCGATCTGAACTTCATCATCGGCAACAAATTCACCGTCGTCCGCGGTGAGCTTCAAGATGTACGTCCCCACCACCGAAAAGCTCGCCGTCGTAACCGGCTGGCTGGCGTCTCCGAATGTCACGGAACCCGGGCCGCTCGTCACGCTCCATTCGATCGCTAACGAGCCCGGCTCTGGCAGGCCGTCGTCGCTTACCACCCCCTGCAAATTCGCCGCATCAGGAAGATAAATGACCTTGTCCGTGCCGGCGTTTACGACCGGCGCGGTATTCTCGGCTGCCGGATTTGCGAGAGCTGCGATTTCCTCTGGCGATAGGGCCGTTCCGTAGAGCCGTATGTCGTCCATCGAGCCTTCGAGAAACTCACTTGTGCCGTTCTGGGCGCCGATACTCAGCGGGGTACCCACAATATTGATGTCCCCGCTCGCCGCTATCTCATCCTCCAATACACCGTTTATATACAGTTTGACCGAACTGCCGTCGTATGTTGCCGCGGCGTGCATCCAGTCGGTTCCGTTTTTCGGGTATTGCGTGTCCGCGTTCACACGATAATCCGTGCCTCCTATCCTGAATCGACCAAATATTCGCTCCGATCCATTCGATGCGCCCGTCGAGCTCAGCGAGATCTCATACGAAAGCGTGTCGCCCGAGGTGCCTGTACCCTTCTTAAAGATATGCTGCGTCCCGGCTCGATTCGGTCTCACCCACAGCGCGATGGTAATACTGGATGTCGGGTTTAGTGTCGGAGAGTCCGGAACCGTAACCGCGTCATTGCCGTCAAAATGTAGAGCGAAAACGCCAACACGCCCGGGCGATACGAATTGAGGATCGGTCGACCCGACCGAACCGTCGTTTGAATTGCCCGATTCATCGTGGATCACCGTCCCTGATCCGTCCTCCATTGTCCAATGTCCCAGTAGCGTTGGTCCGGTGCCGACCACCGTGACAACTGTCTCGTCCCAATGTTGAAGCGATCCGTCGTCGGCGGTCAGCCTCAGAACGTAAACACCCGGTGCTGAAAACGTCGCTGAAGTCGCGGCAGCACTAGGATTTGAAAAGCTTACAGTACCTGGTCCGGAAATTTTGCTCCAGTTGGTCACTAGTGTTCCGAAAGGGTTGCCGTCATCGGTCGCACTTCCGGCTAGTGTAGCTGCTGCAGGAAAACTGACTTCCTGCGGCTCACCGGCATCAACCGTTGCGGGTTGATTGGTCGCCAGTGACAAGATCTCGCTCGCCGGCAAAGCGACGTTATATAGACGGACATCGTCCAACCTGCCGCGAAAATTACGAAACCCGTCTCCTTGTGCCCCGATCCCGAGAGGGAGGTCGTTCAACGCGATCGACGTCGGGCCTGGTGCCGAAATCTCCTCAACCCCGTTTATGAATAGCCTAATCGTCGACCCGTCGTAAGTCGCTGCGATATGCATCCATTCTGAGCTGCTCGTGGGGTAATCCGTGGTGGAATCGATTCGGTAGGTGTTTCCACTGGTGTCCTGATTGAATCGAACGAATACCTTCCCGCTGCTCGCCAGTGAAAGCTCATATCCGTCTATGGCGCCCTGCGTAGATTTTTTCAGTACATATTGGGTGTCAGCAACGCCGCTCGGCTTGATCCACGCGGCCATCGTTATCGCCGTGCTTATGTCGAGGCTTTCGTTGTCCGCGACCGCCCCATGATCACCGCTTCCTAAAAATAGCGAAAGCCCTCCCTTTGCATCCATATCCCAAATGGGCGCACCATTGATCGCTGCATTATTCACGTACCCGGAAATGTCGATCAGCTCAGGTCCGCCCCCTTCGTCCATTCGCCAGTGGCCTACCAGTGAGCCTCCACCCGGGCCTGGAACGGAACCGAGCTCAACGCCCCTGGCCTGCGACGACCCCTCGGCGATCACCACAACCTTATCCGTCCAGTTCTCCTTCGCGCTTGTCGGATTGTTAAGGCTTCCTGAGATCAGTGTCGCCGCCGGGGCGAATGCGATCTTCCCTAAGGGCGATTCCCGGTAAACAATGTTCCCGGACCCCTCTGAAGATGCGTAAATAACTCTCAGGGTCTCCTCTATTTCGTTGAGGATCACGATCCCCCGTGTTCCTGAGTCCGATACCGGATACAGGTCGTCCCATTGACCGTCCGGCCGGCGAACCAACATCGCTATTGCCGGCTGGCCTGCCGAGTCGTAACTTGTCTTAACTGCGGCGTAGAGCGTTCCATCCGCCGTTGCCTTGAGGTTGATGTGGTCGTCCGCCACATTGTTTCCGGAAGCCGCAAACTCCTCTGCCGACCACACCTCTGGCAGGTCCTCGTCATTTCTTATTTTGAACCCAAATCGTTCCGCGGCCTGATTCGACCACATTACGCCCACCTTGTCGCCCGGGAGTGCGATCACCGCGGCGATATCGTCGCTGTTGGTTCCGCTTGCGAGCGTGATAGGGCCGCTAAAGGTTGTATACGGTGTTTCTGAGTGGTAAACGACGACGTCGGTGTTGCTGTCTGCCGCTAACCACATGCGCCCCGTCGAGTCTATGTCGATAGTTGCCGTTTCACTTCCTGAAAGAGCTATCGGCGTAGCGGTGGCACGTTGTGTCCATAGCTGGTAGTTCGTCGATGCTTGTACGTACTCGACCGAGACCAGTTCCGTTGAAGTCCCATCCCAAAGTAGGATGTGAGCGATGTCCCCCACCTTTTTCACATCTGCTTTCGTTCCGGTGTCGGTCGAAATTCGCAGAACCGCTGTCCATGTATTGTCGGTCTCAAGCCGCCAGATCCATGTCCCGCTCTCGCTGGGCGCGGTGCTCGGCATCACTGCCCACGCACGATCATCGTGCCGCCATACTTTAGACTGCGGCTTCTCACCGGTGTCTTGACTTACGCTAAACGGCGATAAGCTCGTGGTCTCGATCGCTTCTATGTTTCTCAATGACTTGCGATCGATACCGCCTTTCTGAACCTTAGTAACGACCTCTGCCTTAGAGCCGCCAATTTTGTAAATGGGGGCAGCCGCGGTTACCAAAACCGCAACAAGGGCAACAAGGATAGCTCCAAATTTTTGGGGACAACGTGGGACTTGATTCATTTTTCTTCCTACTTCCTTTTCTTCAACCACCTAAATAAAAAATTACATGCGTCTAGGCTAGAGATTCACTAGCGCGATCTATCGACGAACATACTCTTCCCGTCGAGAGGCCGTCGAATTCTGTCTGAATTGGACGATTGTTTTTGCTTGCAGGTACTCCTAAACTTTTACACGATTATCCGCTAAGGTCAAGAAAATAGTTCAAACGGGTTCGGGCCTGCATTATTTATGCAACCTGGGAGGTACTCTCATTCATTCAAGATCGACCCTCCATCATCCCCGATCACGTGACGGGGTCCTTTACCTGTTGTTCTCGGCGTTGTAGGTGAATGAAAGGGAGAAACGAGCAAGTCCCAGTCAGTACCACCTGCGGTAGCGGGTGGTTTACTGTTCACCATCACCTCTCCCCACGCTGAAAGGGAGGAACGAGCGAGTCCGTGTCACTACCACCTGCGGTAGGGGGGGTAATGTTCACCATCACCTCTCACCAGCATAGCGAAATCGGCGTAGCCGATCCCTCGCCGAGCGGAAAAGCTCTGCTTTTCCGACCGCAACTGGAGAATCCCCAGGGGCTTCGCCCCACGCCCCGTTCCCGGTCCCGTTGTCAGTACCACCCGCGGGCGCGGGTGGTTTATTGTTCACCGCAACTCCTCGCAAAGAGCGCTGCCGCTTTCGCAGAGCTTTTCAAAGCCGGTAAAGGTCGTGTTCGCCTCGTCAAATTCCGATTGCCGTAGCGGTCAAACTCGAAGGTCTGCTGCCACGACACCGACTGCGAGCCGCCGGTGGGCGTGATGCTCTCCGTCGCCGATTCAAACGGTTTAGCGAATCGACGCCAAGTATAGCCGAACTGTACGGCGAAGCTGTGCTGAGAATTGCAATAATGAAGGCCCGACCCCTCTTCATTCGTGTTTGAACGAACGGGTTCGAGAGTCCATCAAAGTTGATCGTCTGGCGCACGATGTTGCCGGCATTCTTGGTCTCGTCGATATTCCCGCCCGTGTCGAACTCACCGTATTCGTACGAAAGATGCATCAATCCGCCATTTGTCGGCGAATTGCCCATGTTGAGTTCCCATACCTGATGCTAACCCTCAATGTCGAATAGAGAAAACCACTGGATTCCGGCATTGGTGTAGGATTTGATGTAGGTTGTTATGCTATCTCTTAACGTCACCTTCGAGCGGCTTCAAGTCGTCGATCTCATTAGGCACAACGTTCTCGTACACCTTATGTATCAATGGCGAATCGGAAAGTAGCTTCTTAATGTCTTGTTTATTCTGCTCAGAAGCGTCTTCAATAAACTTGAATCCGAATCCTTCGTAGCCATCACGGTCAATTCCGAACATTGCTTTAACGCCGTCCCGAGGCCAATACCCGCCACCAGGATGTGGCTGATTAAGGACATTCTCAAAAAAATCATCCTTTGCAGCTTTCGAAGCTTCTTTCTTAAAAAAGAACAACAACTCAACATTGCTATTGATACTGAATACTTCCCTCACTTCGTTTCCCTTGTCTGGACGTTCATGATCGTGACACGATCTAATTTGAACCAGTGACAAAGACGCGATGAAGGCTAACACGATAAGCTTGATTGCCATTTCCCAGTCCTCAACTACTGAAGAATTTTAGAAAATCAGGGTCAGACCTGCATCATTGCAATTCCTGCCGAATCTCTCGCGGGTCCGTTCCTATATAACATTCAATTTCGCCTCGTGACAACGAACTTATCGATTCGAATCGTAAGTTTGATCCTTAACCGCCGTGAACCCGGGCGTCTGGCCGACGGTCGGGAAGGTGATCGTCTGCTTTGTCACGTTGCCGTTATTGACCGCGGCCGTCGCTCCGTATTCGTAATCAAGCTTTAACAGGTTCGTCGCACCGGGCGTCACGCCTAGGGCGATCTGTGTGGGCTGGAGCCGGAAGTTGAACCCGGTCGATTCCCAACGGCCGTTGCCAAACTGCATTCATGTATACAGCACCGCGGAGTTCCAACAGGGGCGCGCATGTTAATGCGAGACCTTCGGCCGCGTAAAGCTTCGGCATTTTACTTTATTGATCAGTTCCCATTGCCAGAGTGGAGAATAGTCATATTGGCCCCACTGATCCAACCGAATTTCTGGTCGAGAAAAAAGACACTGTATAGAGTATTTTTAGTCGGACTTGGCATCTTCTGCCAACTTTCACCCATGTTTCGGGTGTAGTAAATACTTCCCTCTGATCCAACTAGCCAACCGGTTCGATCCCGGATGTAAATATCTTTTACCGGGCGGTCAATTTGAGAGCTAAGATTCGCCCAACTGATACCGTCATCTAGACTCCGGAGAACGATGTTATCAATGAATTCATTTTCTGATGATCTGTGGCTTCCGAACACCCAGACGCCGGCATCATTGGAAGCAACCTTTGACAACTCTGTAAACCCACTACCCGGGATATCCAGTTCAACAACTTCCCAAACGTCACGATAGCGAAACAAGGTCGTCGTGCTGTTAGCCCAGGCAGTCCCATTCCCAGAACATGAAACGTTATACAGCGGACCCTCTGTACCGAATACGCTTTCAAGTTCAGGCCGTTCGTTATCAAAGCTAAATTCTATGGCACCGTGTGTTCCTACTATCCACCCGCGAAGATCCGAATCAAAGCAAATATCGTAGAAAGCGGAGAATTTTTTCCCAGTATTCGGTTGACTCACGTCAGCTATTTCTATTTCGTTCCAGCTTTCCCCGTAATCATTCGATGTCAAAATAACTGGGCTATCTTTGTCATCTTTCCCTGCAATATACGGCTGCCCCCTCCATAAGATTAGTGCATAGAATAGATAACCCCTCGTGGCGACAAGGCTCCACGACCGTCCTCCGTCCTCCGACCGGAGAATGGAGCCTGCCGTAATCGTTACTCCACGATTCGTATCGAAAAAGATCACATCGGAATACGGTAATTGGTCGGGATGGTCGTCTTCTTCAAGGTCGGTGATCTCAATCCCCGTCAACTTTCTCCATTCTGGCAATCCGGCCGAATGCTGAGAAAGGAATATCACTACGAGGGTACCGATCAATAGAGCGAGAAGACTTTTCGATTTTGATAAATATCCCATGAAATCAGGGTTACGCCTGCATTACTGCAATTCTGGCCAAATCCCTCGCGGCTCCGTTCCAATATAACATTCACCTTTCGCCCCGCGGCAACGATCTTATCGATTCGAATCGTAAGTTTGATCCTGAACCGCAGTGAACCCCGAGCCCCCCACCTAGAGCCTCCGCTCCAGCACCTGGTTCACCCCGACCGTGTTCCCATACGGAAACTCGATCGTCCCCACGCGCTCGAAACCGTGCTTCCGATAAAACCCGATGGCCCTCGCGTTTTCTTCCCACACACCCAGCCATATCGTGTCATGGCCCGCGTCCCTGGCCGCGGCCATGCAATGTTCCAATAGCTGCGTCCCCGCCCCGGTCCCCCACACCCGCTCTACCAGGTAGATCCGCTTTAGCTCGACCGGCCTCTCACCGCCCACACCGTCCGCCGCCTCTCCACGCAGCAGCTTCGCATACGCGACCGCGTGCCCGTCCGTCAAGGCGATAAAAAACGTGCTCGCCGGGTCCGCCAGTTCCTCCGCCATCCTGGCCTCTGAAAATGCCTCGGCCAAGTAATTCGCCATGTCCGCCGGCGTGTCCTGCTCAAAATACGCCTCATAGAACGTCACCGTCCCGAGTGCCGCCAACAGCCGCGCATCCCCCGCCTCTGCCCGCCTGATCTCCATCTCAAATTCACCCGCCATAGTCATCATCGGCCCATTTCCACGAAACAATCCGCCCCCGCCCGCCGTATTGACCCTAGTAGTATCATCAAATTATCACAAAATTGATTTTCTTAAGGAGCTCAAGAAATGATCGATCTCGCAAAACGATCCGTCTCGTTTTTCGTCCTATTCGCCTTTATTATCGGCCCCGTCGCGGCATTGCGAACGCCGGCGCAGACCGCGCCCAGCGCCGTGCCCAAGATCGAGTTTGAAAAATACACCTTGCCCAACGGCCTTCAGGTCATCCTCCACGTCGACCGCAAGCTGCCCGTCGTCCACGTCAATCAGTGGTTCTACGTCGGCTCGGCAAACGAACGCCCCGGCCGCAGCGGTTTCGCCCACCTCTTCGAACACATGATGTTCCAGGGCTCAAAGAACGCCAACAAGGAATATTTCGAATACGTCGAGGCCGCCGGAGCCAACCTGCTCGAGGGCGGCGTCAACGGCACCACCAACCAGGACCGCACCAACTACTTTGCGACCGTCCCCTCCGGCAATCTCGAAAACCTTCTCTGGATCGAGGCCGATCGCCTCGCGACCCTTCCCGAGGCCCTTACCCAGGAGGCACTCGACAACCAGATCATGGTCGTCCGCAACGAACGTCGCCAGGGCCTCGAAAATCAGCCCTACGGCCGTTGGTATAAATTGATGACGCAGAATATGTTCCCGGTCGGACATCCGTACCACACCGATGTCATCGGCGAACACGAAGACCTCGCGGCCTCCAACCTCGACGACGTACGCGACTTCTTCCGACGCTATTACACGCCCAACAACTTGTCATTGACCATCGCCGGCGATTTCGACCCGGCCGAGGCAAAGCGCCTCATCGAAAAATATTTCGGCACCATTCCGCCCGGCCCCGCACTCGATCGCCCCGTCCAGGCGCAAATGCAGCTCCAGACCCAAAAGATCGTCGAGGTCAGCGACCGCGTACCCCAGGAGCGCACCTACTTCGGCTTCCATTCGCCCGGATACTTCAAGCCCGGCGATGCCGAACTCGAACTCGCCGCCACGATCCTGACCACCGGCCTTTCGTCCCGGCTCCAGCGTTCGCTCGTTTACGATAAACAGCTCGCGTCAAACGTCGCCGCCTTTCAGAGCGGCCAGCCCCTGACTGGTGCTTTCGCCCTGTGGGCGACCGCTCGTCCCGGCGTCAAACTCGAAGACCTTGAAAAGGCCGTCACAGATGAGATAGCCCGCCTCGCCAAGGAGGGCCCCACCGCCGACGAACTCGACCGTGCCAAGACCCGTTGGGAATATCAGTTCGTCTCCGGCCTTGAAGGCATCGGTGGCTTCGGCGGTAAATCCGACGTGCTCAACCAATACAACACATTCCTCGGCGATCCCGGCAAATTCGAAGAGGACGTCGCCCGCCACCGCGCCGTCACCCGCGAAAGCCTCCGCAACGCCGTAAATCAGTATCTCAACACCGACAAACGCGTCCTCGTCCGCTTCCGCCCCGAACAGTCCAGCCGCGCCTCCGATGTCGCCCTCGACCGTACGGTCGAGCCGCCTCTCGGTGCCGAGCGGCCTTTCCGGGCCCCCGAGGTCAAGACCGCCAAGCTCGACAACGGCATGGAGATCTTCGTCGTCGAAAAGCCTGAACTGCCCAAGGTCCTGGTCGGCATCTCCACCCGTGCCGGCGCCGTCGCCGATCCGGCAGGGAAGGCGGGCGTCGCCGCAATGACCGCCCGCATGCTCCGCCGCGGCACCGAAACCCGCTCGGCCATTGAGATCGACGAGGCGTTCGGCAGCTTCGGCAGCAATATCAGCGGCATGGCCTCCCGCGAACAGGCCACCCTCGGCACGGAGGTCCTCTCTCGCGACCTCAGCCCCGCAATGGAGATCATGGCCGATGTCGCCATGAACCCCTCGTTCCCGGCCGATGAGTTTGAAAAAGAAAAGCAGCTCACGCTCGACGGCCTCAAGCAGGCTGAAAACAACCCCAACGCCGTCGCCAACCGCGTCGGTGCGATGATCGCCTTCGGCCGCGACCACGTTTACGGCCGCCCGCTCGGCGGCCTTCCCGCAACCGTTTCGGCCATAACTCGGGACGATCTCATCAAGTTCCACGCCGAACGCTGGCGTCCCGGCAGCACCGCCCTCGTCTTCATTGGCGATGTCACGCTCGACCAGGCCGTCGCCGCGGCACGCACCCACTTCGGCCCGTGGTCCGGCGGTCCCGCTCCCGCGATAAATGTGCCCGCGACGCAAGGCTTCGAGCCCGGTAAGGTTTACCTTGTCGATCGCCCCGGCGCCGCTCAGACCGTCGTCGCTCACATCCTGACCGCCCCCGAGCGCAAATCGCCCGACTACTACGCACTCTCCCTCGCCAACGCGGTTTACGGCGGCGGCTTCGGCACCCGCCTCAACCTCAATCTCCGCGAGGACAAGGGCTATTCCTACGGCGTCTTCGCCTTCCCGCAGCACCTCTCCGCTGCCGGAACTTGGATCGCCAGCGGCGGCGTCCAGACCGACAAGACCAAGGAATCCGTCGTCGAATTCATGAAGGAACTTCGCAACATCGCCGGTGAAAAACCGATCTCCGCCGAAGAGTTCTCCAAGGCCCGCCTCGCCCGGACCCGCGGCTACGCCCAGCAGTTCGAGGGCTACCAGCGCATCGGCCAGCAGATCGCCGACCTCTGGATCGCCGGCCTCCCGATGTCCACGCTCCAGGCCGAACCCGAGGAACTTAACAAGCTCGGGCTCAGCACGGTCAACGCCATCGCCGCCAAATACGCCGCGCCGGCCAAAAGCTCGCTGCTGCTCGTCGGTGATCTCTCCAAGATCGAGGCCGGCATCCGCGAGCTCAACCTCGGCGACATCATCATCCTCGACGTCGAAGGCCGCCCCGTCTCCCGCTAAACCTTCTATAAACACACCAAAGGCCGCCTCCCCGGGCGGCCTTTCTCATTGATCTCTCTCTCGGTCTCTGCGCCTCTGCGCCTCTGCGGGTAACCACTTCTCTGCGTCTTTGCTCCCTGCGTGAATTCTTCTACGCTCCTATATCGAAAAAGCTGGAAGCTCTAAGCTCACAGCTGACAGCTGGACGAAAACCCAAAAAGCCCGCAATCTCTCACGGCCTTTTTCGCATTTTTCAGATCTCAAATCTCAAATTTGAAATCTATTAAACTGGAAACTCGAAACTGAAAACTGGCAACTGTATTGAAAATAGTTCGTACACAACACACGCGAGCCCCCCTTTCTTATTCCGCTGATTATCCGTTCTCCATCATCAATTATCCATTCCCATCGCCACACTCAACACATGCCCCTTATACAAAAAGTAGATCCGCCCGCCCGCGGCGTCCACCCACATATCCATGCTGTCGAATATCATCTTCGGCACACGCGTCACCGGTTTAAAGTTCATAAACCTCGCGTCATAAACTCCCACCACCGTCTCATCCTTCTCACCGTCCGGCAGCGCCGCCCAATATTCCCCCGTTTTCCCGGTCGCCTGCAGCGGCCGATACGTCTGCTGCACTATCGGCCTCACCTCACCCGGAGCCTCCCTCAGCTCGCCCGTCACCGGATGCAGCAGCATAAAGCGCCGCCCCGCATGGTCCTTCGCCTCCCGGAACTCCCCCCCTGAATAGTGATGACCTTCGTGTTCCTCATCGCCCCCCACCATCAGCACAAACCGGTCCAGATCCTTGCTATACCCCAAAACCGATAGCGGCGTATCATCGTCTCCAACCTCAACCGTCCGCCCGGTCGCCGTTTCGATCCTCACAATTTTCAGCCTACTCTCAAGCGACCGCCATCCCGCCGCCCACCTGCCGTCCTTGCTCAGATGCAGCTCGCCAAAAATCCCATCCGCCAACTGTTTTATCTGCCCGTTCGCCACGGAATACAGCGTTCCGTTGTCCTCCCTCAATTCAACTCCAGTCGCGGTCAGTTTCCACGCCCCCGCTTCTCGCTCCACCGCAAGGCCGTCTCTCACCGGCGGAAACTCGATCCCCTCCGGAGCCGTCGTCACCCTCGGGGCCCCCTCGTCCGGCACCGACCACCACGCGTACCCGTCGTACAATTTCGACCTGCTCAGCGCCTCAAGCTGCTCCCACGTCGCTTCCGGCCCGTCCTCCTCCTCGCCATATATCCTCTCCTGAAACGCATGGAGCTCCTCCTCGACCTTCTTCCGCGCTGCCCTGTCTCTAAACAGCACCCTTAGGTCTCCGCCCTCTTTCCACACCGCCTCCGCGGCAAGATTCTCGTCCGCGATCTCCACCTCGAGCCCCGCGATCTCCTTTTCCGCCGAATACCGCAGCCGCCCGGGCTCCTCCTCCAACGCCTCAAAATATCCATCCAGCACCGAAAAGAATTCCGGCGTCCGCTCCGATCTCATGAACACCCGCCGCCCTCCGGCTTTCCCCAGCATTATCAATTGCCGTGTTTCGCACGACTCGCAGCTGCTCACGAACGGCTTCAGGTCCTGTGCCTCGCTCTTTGTCAGATGGTCCCGCAGATACTTAAATTCCTCCGCCGTCATCGGCCTCTCCCGATATCTCTTATCGTCCTCCTCAACCGCAAACATCACCCGGTTCGGGTATATCCGCACCTTATAGTTCTGATATGCATAAAGCCCCAACAGTGCTGCATCCTTCAGCACCTCTTCCTGCAGCCGCTTGTCCGCCGCCTTAAACTCCTGGCCCCCAAGCATTCCGTACATCGCTCCATAGCCCGTGTCCTGCTTTCCGCCACTTACGCTCGCAAACAGGGCACCGAGCCCCTCGGCCATCACCAGCCGATCACCAAAATGCGTCGTCGCCCCCAGTATCCTCGCCTGCCCCGGGTACCTCGCCAGCAGCACCGCCCTCGCCTCGCTCGAATCCTCACTCTCCAGGTAATATTCCGCGGCCTTGCTCGCTCTCGGGTCCGTCCCGTTCATCACCGCCGTCACTTTGCCAATATCGAGCGGTGCCCTTATCAGCCTCGCACACGCCAGCACCCCCGCGGCTCCCTCGCCGCCCGCGTCCAACATCTGCTCCATCAGCATCCGGTCTTCCAAAATGCACGCCCCGACCGCCGCAGCCCATCTCGGCCCCCCTGCGACATCAAGCACGTTGTTCATCTGCGTCTCGCGAAGCCGCTTCCTGTCCGCAAGCATCAAAACCACCGCCTGCACATCCGATTTCCCGCGTCTCAGCTCCCTCAGCCGCATCGTGTTAACAGCCGGCCCCGTCCAGTTGGCGGCCAAGGTCCTTAGCCCCAACACAGTCGCCGGCTCACTCCGCTCAAGCCGCTCTATCCGGTCCATCACAGCGTGCACCAGCTCCTCGTTCGGGCTCTTATCTTGGGCGACCGCCGCTCCCAACATCCCCTCGAGCGTCATCCGCGAATTTGCAAAATCCTCACCGAAAGATTCCTCCACCGCAGCCTGCACTATCGCGCGAAGTCTCGAACTCCCTACGTTTTCCGTAGATATCGCCCCGAGCGAGCCCAATTCCTTCTGTAATGCGCTTTGCATCGTCCCGAAAACGCGTGCGCTCAACACCAGCGCATTGACCTTCTCTTCAGTCGAAAAACCACCCGACGCGAGCAGGGCATTGACCACCCCGATCCTCTGATAGTCCTCCGTCACCGCCAACATCCGCCTCAACGCAGGCACCGCCCGCGAGTCCGCCTGCTTTGCCAACGCCATGATCGCCGATGACCGATACGGGTAATATTCCTCACTTCGTGTGCGCACCGCGTTCGAATTCGTGGTCCACGCCGTCGCGCTATTTGATGCAGCTCTATTCGCGGCATTCGCCGCGGCATTCGCCGCATAGGCCGCAGCGTTCGCCAGATCTCTCGGCCCGTCATACACCGGCACCTCTCGCGTCTCCCGCTCATCCAGCATCGCGATCAGCCCCGGCTCCGCTTCCGGGATCTTATAATCCGCAAGAGCCCTCACCAGCCGGTCTCGCCCGCCTGGCTCATTCTGAACCGCCCACTCCGGATCCCTCAG
>JAEWBM010000137.1 GCA_023391155.1 Acidobacteriota bacterium | reverse complement strand
CGGTGAAGATCGGGGTCAGGGTCTGTGCCCCCGAAACGTCTTTCGATTCGATCTCCATCGCGACCTGAACATCCTGGTTCGGGAAAACGATGGGCTTGAACTTAAGCGTCAAACCGACCTGCTCGTAGTTGATCACGTCCGAAACGACACCGCCGGAGTTGTTATTGGCGGTCTGGAACGTCGCGGTCCGAACCGGTACCCGTTGGCCGATGCGTGCGGATGAGTCTTCGTTATTGAATGCGTGGATCTGTGTCGACGCGATCAGCTTTGTATCGTTCTTGTTCTGCAGTGCCTGCAGTTGGCTGATCGGCAGCCCGATGGCGATGCTAGCGACATCAAGCCCCGGGAACGGAATGTTGTCGGTGATCGGGCCGGTCGAACCGCGCCGTGCATAGGGGAGGCCGACGCCGCCGAGATTGAGCAGCGTGCCGTTCTGCCCCCCGGTACCGATCTGGTTACCGAATTGCAGCAGGTCGTTCTTATTGACCTCATAGATCGCGACGTCCATCACGACCTCGGCACGGTCCTTATCGAGCGAATCGATGAGCCGGCCGATAAGTGCGATATTCTCCGCCGTATCGCGGACCGTCACGCTGTTGGTCGCTTCGTCCTCAAGCACGATCGTCTGGCTGCGGCCCGGCTGTGCAGGGATCGCCGTCTGGATGATCGTCTTTACATCTTTCGGGCTCGCATTGGCAAGATAGAAAGTTCGCAGAACGAGCTGCTGGAAGAGCGTACGGCGCTGGTTGCTGGCAACCAGGATCGTACGCGGCCCGACCTTTTGAAAGAACAGATTCTCCTGAAGAAAGATGTAATCGAGAGCCTTAGCGGCAGTGACATTTCTAAGTTCGATCTTGACCTGACGATTTTCGAGCCGCGATTCTGCCTCAAACAGAACGTTGAGGTCCAATTCCTTTGCCAGTTCCTTGACGATGAATTGCAGATTTACCCCGCTCGGGAACGGAACATCGCGAAGCTTTTCGAGCTTTTGCGGAATCTGAAAATCGTCGACCGGGTCTACCTGGCCGCTTGTCGGCACAAGCCTGACGGCGCCGGCAGATGACGGATCGGGGTCGCCGCCCTGGCGCACCTCTTCCTGCAGCCTGACCATCCGTGCCATCTCAGAGCGCGCCAACTCATTCACCGGATCGTAACCATACGCCTTCCGAAAGGCTAAATAGGCTCCCTCAAAGTCCTTTTCCTCCGCCAGCATTCGGCCCTTTTTCATAAACATCTGCGATGCATTGAAAAGGGCTCGGCGAAGATGAAGCCGATATTCCGGATTCTTGGGATTGTCGTTAACGGCGAGTGCAAAAGCCTCGGCCGCCTTGTCCCATTCTTCGGCGTTCTCGTGCTTCATTCCCTGTTTGAAATATTTCTTACCGTCACCCATCGCGAGTGCAGACGTCGGCGAAAGGAGCGCGGTAATAACAAACAGGCTCAATAGCGATCTAAGGACAAATCTATTCTTCATAGTGGTCAGGTCCGGGAGTTGAAAATAAATGGTATTGCCCGCGTTCGGCCTTTAATCGTACACGTAGCGGCTCATTCAAAGTTTCAAAAAATTCGGCCGAGGCGTCCGGAGAGGGGCGCTACTTCAGATTTTCACGGTAAACGGTTAAAAAAGCAAGCTATTTATTGAGAAATAAGCCTTAGATCACGCCGTCTTTACCATTCTCTCAAGCGCCTTTCGGCTGATCATCCCGATCACGATGGCCGAAAGCACGGTTGCGGCGATGCCGAGCCCGATAAACCAAGTGTCTGCCGGGTTATCCAGGGAGAATTCCGAAAGCCCCGCACCGGTCATTGCCATTGCCAGCGAACGCGGGAACATCCCGGCAAATGTAGCGAGCGCATACGAATCAAGCCTTACCCGTGCCGATGCCATCAGGAAATTGGTGAACGCAAACGGCATAATGATCGATGCCCGCACGAGAAAGATCACCGTGACCGTCCGCCACCAGTCGCGTTTTACCAGCTCGCTATAGATCGCATCCGCCTTCGGATGCCGATGAGCAACATCGGGGAGCTTTTCGCCCATGATCCGCGAGTGAATGAGGTACGAGCTGACGGCCGAGCCAACGACGCCGGTTATAAGTATCGCCAACCCCGCGTAAAGCCCGACTGCCCAGCCCCCGACGATGCCGATAACATTCGTCGGCAAAAGTGCAAGCCCGCAAAAAAATAGGACGCCGAACAGGTAAAGCGGCATCCCGACCCCTGAATTTTCACGCAGCCATAAGCTCAAAGGCGAGGCGATCATCAAAAGTACGGCCGCCCCCGCCATCGGCAGAAACACGGTGATCAGAGCGACCGGCGTCAGTTTGCCGAATTCGCGAAAGCGTTCGTAGATCCTTGTAAAAATACCCGCCATGTTTACTTCGTTATTAAAAGCTGCCGGCGAATCATGTCCAGCGCCGCCTGGCTGGCACGCCACCGCACCAGATAGCGGTCGCCCGGAAGCGTCAGCTTTATCGACCGCACCGCGTCGGCGTCCGAATAACCCACGAACGCCGTTCCGACCGGCTTTTCCTCACTGCCGCCGCCCGGCCCCGCGATGCCGGTGACCGACACCGCGACATCCGCCCCTGATATTCTTCGAGCCCCGAGGGCCATTGCCTCGGCGGTTTCGGCACTCACGGCACCATGCTTTTGCAGAACGTCCTTCGGCACGCCGAGCGTCCGCATTTTCGCTTCGTTCGAATACGTGACGAATCCTTCCAAAAAATATTCCGACGATCCCGCCACATCGGTCACTCGCCGGCCGATCAGCCCGCCGGTACAGCTTTCGGCAAGAGCGAGGGTCTTGCCCGCGCTCCGCAGCAGCCTGCCGACGACCTCTTCCATCGATTCACCGTCGAGCGAAAAAACAGCGATCCCGAGCTTTTCAGCGATCTTCGGTGCCAATTCATCCAGAACGGCCTTAGCCTCAGGCGCGGTCGCCGCACGAGAATAGAGGTGTATCTCGACCTCTGTTCGATTAAAAAGAACCGCGGTCCGGACCGTCGGATATTGCATATAGATCGGAGCGGCGGCCTCATCGACCGCCGATTCGCCCATGCCCGAAACCTTTAAGATGCGCCGTCTGACGACGACGTCGCCCGTCTTTTCGCTCAAGCGGGGCATGACAAAGCCGTCGAACATCGGCTGATTTTCACGCGGCGGCCCGGGCAGAACGACTAGCGTTTTGCCGCCGTCCTCAAGCATCATTCCGACCGCGGAGCCGTTGGGATTCGGGAGCACCTCCGAGCCGGCGATCACATACGCCTGCCGCTTGTTTATCTCCGGCATTTCGCGGCCCCAGAGCCGAAAACGTTCGCGAAGCAGCACCTCGATGTCATCTCGATATTCCGTTTCCCTGCCGAGTGCCTTTGCCGCCACCTGCCGCGTGATGTCGTCCTCGGTCGGGCCGAGGCCGCCGGTTGTGATCACGATATCGGAACGCTTGAAAGCGTCCTTTATCGCTTCCGTAAGGCGCACCTCATCATCACCGACGATCGTTTTCAACATCACGTCGATGCCGATCTCATTGAGGCGTTCGGTGATCCAGAGGCTGTTCGTGTCCGACCGTTCGGGGGTGAGCAGTTCCGAGCCGACGGCTATTATCTCTGCTGATAACATCTATCGGCGGCTAGTCCTTGTAGATCTCGACAACGGGTTTGCCGTCGCTGTTCACATAGGCCCGATACATACCCTCGGAGTTGAACGAGATGCCGATGTTGCCGAATTTATCCACCGCGATGACCCCGCCGTCGCCGCCGAGATTTTGCAGTTTGGTCTTGATGACCATATCGGCCGCGTTTTGAACGCTCATCGCGCGATATTCCATCAGCGACGAGATGTCTTTGGCAACCGAGAGGCGGATAAAAAATTCGCCCCATCCCGTTGCCGAGACCGCCACGGTGGCATTGTTCGCATAGGTGCCCGCACCGATGATCGGCACATCGCCGACGCGGCCGAAACGCTTATTGGTCATACCGCCCGTAGAGGTGCCGGCGGCGAGGTTGCCGTCCTTATCCAGCGCAACGGCCCCGACTGTGCCGTATTTCGCAGCTCGCTCTTCATAAGTTAACTCACTAACCTCTTTTGACTTAGCCTCACGCTCTTTTTCCTGTTTCAGGATCCGCTTGAGCGAATCCCACCGCGGCTGGGTCCAGAAATAATTCGGGTCGACGAGTTCCAGTTTCTGCTGCTCGGCAAATTTCTCCGCCCCCTCGCCGATCATCATCACGTGCTCGGACCTTTCCATTACCGCGCGGGCAAGAGTGATCGGGTTCTTTACCCGATGCAGCCCGGCGACGGCACCGGCGTTTTGCGTCTTTCCGTCCATGATCGAGGCGTCCAGCTCGTTCTTGCCGTCGTTTGTGAAAACGGCTCCTTTGCCGGCGTTGAAAAGCGGCGAGTCTTCCATCAACCGGATCGCGATCTCCACGGCATCGAGCCCGCTCTTTCCGTCCTGCAGCGCCTTGTAGCCCGCCATCAGGGCCTCTTCGAGCTTGTCGCGATACTCCCTCTCCCGCTCGGGTGTCAGCGAACCGCGGCGAATAACGCCGGCACCGCCATGGATGACGAAACCGAGCCGGGGATTCTGCGGCCCCTGGAGCTGCTTTATCTCACTTCCAGCCGCCTTCTGCGCGAATGCCTGCGGCGCAAGCTGAACGATGATCGCAACGATCAATAACCATGCAAAACGTCTCATATTTGCTCTCCGGAATTATTGGTCAAGGATATCATCTGGCCCCAGAAATTTCGACATCAGCTCTCGCTTGGCATTTAGAAGCATGACCTCCTCAGCCGCCCAGGGCGACAGGCTCGAATCCGGATCGTTTGCCATCGCGACCAGCTCTCGCCATTCGACCCATTTCGTCTCGGCTATCTCGTCGGCCCTCGGAGCGGCGTCGCCCGAAAGCCTTCCGACCAGGACGGGGCAGATCTCGTTCTCGACAACGCCGTCTCGTTCGGCACGATAGCGAAAATCCGGCACGGCGACCTCAATATCAGCGGCCACTGTGCCCAGCTCGTATTTCACGCGACGCTTTGCCGCGGAAGAGACATCCTCGTGCAGCATCACGTGGCCGCAGCAGGAATTTGACCAAACGCCCGGCCAGGTCACCTTCGAAAACGCACGTCGCTGCATCAGCGTGCGGCCTTGATCGTCGAACAGAAAAACGGAAAATGCCGAGTGAAGCGGGGTGTCGGAGTGGTGGACCTCGGATTTCGGCATCGTGCCGGTCGCGCGGCCCTCGTCATCGACAAGGACGAGCATCTCGTCAAAGCGGTAGTGATAACGGCGATAGGCCCACACCAGCGCCGCGAGCATCAGCGTCCCCAGGATGAACGGCAACGGCATTCCTGCAAACACGGCAAACGCGGTCCAGAAAAAGATAATGAGAAGCAGGCTCCACATTAGCTGCATCGGTGCCGGCAGCAGCGACGGACGCAAGCGTAGAAATATCTCGATCAGCGCCGCACCGACCGCGCCGCTGATCACCCAGCCGGCAAAATTGCTCCACGGGACGCCGTAGTAAATGCCTGGGTCGGCATAACGCCAAAAGCCGAGGAACACGGCCCCGGGGTCGAGAACCATATCGACAAACGTCAACCCTATCGCCGTCGCGGCGATGCGGCCGGCGGCGTTCCCGATCATTCTTGCCGCGGCGGCGTAAATTCCCAAAATAAGCGGCGTCCAGGCGAATGCCACCGTCCACGGCGAATAGCCTAAGATGCGGTATCCGAGAGCCGTCGAGTAATCGAAATGCCCGTACGGAAACCCCGTCGCTATCGCAAGCGATTCGATGATGAGAGCGTAGATGCCGAGTACCGCAAAGAGCAAGACTCCGTCACGAACGCCGAGCCACCATCGCAATGCCCACATCGAGGGGATCGCAAAAAGCACGATATTCACCGCGGATGCGTAGCCCGCCCACGGCGGCATCTCGACGTTTGCCATGAAGAATGCTCCGACGGCAAGCAGCAGCAATATGGCTGCGACCAAGGCTTTTGTTTTAGAATCCAAGTGCATCAGGCTTTCGAAGCCGCTATTATCAGGTGCCTATGTTAGATCTCCGTTTCCTGCTAGCCGCCAGCCGCCCGCGGTTCTGGCTGTACATTCTCGGCCCCTATCTTGTGGGCTTGGCAGCGGGAGCGTCGACGGTTGCGGAGATGACAAGCACTACGGCGATCGTTTTCGGGATCTATTTTCTATTCCCCGCCAATCTGATGATCTACGGCGTCAATGACGTTCACGATTTTGAAACAGACCGCCTAAATCCCAAAAAGCGGGACTATGAATTACTGGTCAAGCCCGAGGCACACCGGCCTTTGCTTTGGACGATAGCTGTCCTCAACGGCCCGTTCATCATTGCCGCCTACTTTTTTGTCCCCTATACTCTGCCCTCACTCGTGGGATTTGTATTTTTCGCATTGGACTATTCTGCCCCGCCCATACGGGCCAAGGCGATACCGATCCTCGATTCGATATTCAACGTCCTCTATGTGTTCCCCGGTGCCTTCGCATATCAGATGCTCACCGGCGAATTTCCGCCGTGGTCGGCCTTTGGCGCAGCTGCGCTTTGGACGATGGCAATGCATGCCTACTCGGCGATCCTCGATATCGAGGCGGACCGCGAAGCGGGTGTGAACACGGTCGCGACGCTGCTCGGTAAGAACGGTACGCTGTTCTACTGCCTTGCGGCATGGGTCGCGGCTGCTGCGTTGAGTTATCAATACCTCGGCTATCTTTCCATCGTATTAGGCGCCGTTTACACCTTTCTGATCTTGCTCAGTTTCGTCGGCAGCGGCCGCGAACGGCTCTTCGCCGTATACCGATATTTTCCGCTCGTAAACTCCACCGCCGGGTTCATCCTCTTCTGGTGGGTCGCCGCGAAGTTTCTGATCTAGAGTTCATCCAAAGGTGCGGCGGTCTTAATACCGTGAACCCGTTTGAACGCAAGTTCGGCGCTTATCAGGCAGATCTGTGTGCCGATGCCGGGATTGGTCCCGGCACCCACGTAGAAGAGGTTCTTAACCTTCTTTGAAACGTTCTTTGGACGAAATATCGCCGTCTGCCAGATCGTGTGCGCAAGGCCGAGGGCCGTTCCCTTAAAGGCGTTATAATCTGCGGCGAAATCATCCACGGTATAGGCCCGCTGATATTCGATCTTGTCACGCAGCCCGGGAATGTCCAGATCGAGTTCGATGGTCGCGAGAACACGGTCTGCATATGCCGACTTCTCTGCTTCGTTCATCTCGAGGCCCGACGCGATCGGTACCAGGACGAAGAGGTTCTCCTTGCCCGCGGGCGCGACCGAGTCGTCCGTGACGCTAGGTGCACATATATAGAGCGACGGTGCATCCGGAAGTTTCGGATCTTTATATATGTCGTCGAAGTTCGCCCGCCAGTCCTCGGAAAAAAGCAGGTTGTGATGGACAAGCTGGGGCAGCTTTTCCTTTATTCCTAAATACAAGATAAAAGCCGACGGCGCCATCGTGCGTTTGTCCCAGTACTTTTGCGGGTAAGATCGCCATCGCTGGTCGAGCAGTCGCGTTTCGGTGTGCCACATATCGGCATTAGAGATGACGATATCGGCCGATTCTATCTCTCCGCTTTCGAGCCGAACCCCGGTTGTTTTGCCGCCCTCTACGACGATCTCAGCCACGGGTGCCTCGGCCCTCAGTTCGGCGCCGTTCTTTTCCGCGACGCGGGCCAGGGCGTTGATCAATTCATAAAAACCGCCCCGGGGATAGAAAACGCCCTGGTTGAAATCCATGTGCGACATCAGGTTATAGAGCGCCGGTGCATCGTACGGCGAGGTACCGAGGAACACCATCGTGTACTCCATAACCTGCTGCAGCTTTCGCGTTTTGAAATAGCGGGAGACGAACGCGTGCATCTTTGAAAAGACCGAGAGCTTTTGCCCCTCGGTCATGACGCGGCGGTTGAAGAAATCGAAGACCGTGTCGTAGTTCTTGTACATAAAGTGTTCCGTCGCCACTTTGTACTGATACTCTGACTGGCCTAAATATTCGCGGAGTTTAGTGGAGGAACCCGCCTCGATGGCCTCGAACGAAGCGCCGTCCGTTGCAAGGTCGGAGTGGATGTCGAGCGTTTCGGGATCGTTGCGAAAAAATATCCGATACG
>JAEWBM010000105.1 GCA_023391155.1 Acidobacteriota bacterium | reverse complement strand
GCGCTGTGCTTCTCGGCCTGGGCTTTGTCGTGCCGAACTCGAAACTGTCGCACTTTACGGTGTTCATGCTCGCCGTTTTCGTCGGCTGGCAGGTTGTCTGGAACGTTAAGCCGGCTCTGCATACGCCCCTGATGTCCGTCACCAACGCGATCAGCGGCATCATCCTGGTCGGCGGCATGCTGCAGCTAACCGGCGACCTCAATCTGACGACCATCCTCGGCGCCATTGCCGTCCTCATCGCCACCATCAACATCGTCGGCGGCTTCATGGTGACAAACAGGATGCTGGCGATGTTTAGGAAGTGAAGTTTGATTCGCCGTTTACGATTGGCGATCGCGTAGCGATCAAACGATTTTAGCCGTGGGTTTCAACCCACGGGATAGAGGTGAATTAACCGCGTCGCGTCAGCGACGCAAGAATGATGGCAAATACCTATTCCCAATGTTTCTACCATTTCGTTTCAGCACGAAAACAAGTCGTTGGTGCCGAAGGTTGTCGACTGTATAAAGACCCAGCGTGAACACCATATGTTGAAGTGCTTTGAAGATGAGTACCGCGAAATGCTGAGATTGCACGAAGTTGATTTCGATGAGGGCTACCTATTCGGCTAATTCGGCCGTCGCTGACGCGACGTGCCCAACGTTCATTGCTATCCGTGGGTTGAAACCCACGGCTAAATTCGATCTGTCGCTCCGCGACTGGCGCGGATAAATTTAATGAAAACCGGTCTAATCACAATTGCATACATCGCCGCGAGTGCGTTGTTTATCTTGAGCCTTGGGGGCCTGTCGAAGCAGGAGACGGCCCGGCGCGGGAATTGGTACGGGATAATCGGGATGCTGATCGCGCTGGCGGCGACGGTGGCGGCGATGCAGCCGAGCGGTTATATAACGCTCGCCGCGGTGCTGATACCCGGTGCGCTGATCGGCGCCGCGGTGGCCTCGCGTGTGCAGATGACCGCAATGCCCCAGCTCGTTGCCATTTTGCACAGCTTTGTGGGCCTTGCGGCGGTGCTTGTCGGATTCGGCACATATGAAGCGGCATTCGCGGGCGGTGCACCGGACGAGGGCGCGGGCATGCTGCTCGTTGAGATCTTCGTCGGCGTCTGCATCGGTGCGGTCACGTTCACCGGATCAGTGATCGCCTTTGCCAAGCTGCAGGGGACGATCTCCGGCCGTCCGCTGATGCTTCCGGGGCGACATTTCATCAACCTCGCGATGCTCGCCGCGACGGTTGTGCTGGGAGTGCTGTTCGTGATGGCCCCTGGGACATCAGGGCACCCCTACCTGCTCGCGGCGACGATCATTACTTTCATTCTCGGAGCCCACTTCGTAATGGCGATCGGCGGTGCGGATATGCCCGTGGTCGTCTCGATGCTCAACAGCTATTCCGGTTGGGCGGCCGCCGCCGCGGGCTTTATGCTGTCGAACGATCTTTTGATCATCACCGGTGCTCTGGTCGGTTCGAGCGGTGCCATCCTCAGCTACATAATGTGCCGCGGGATGAACCGCTCGTTCTTTAATGTGATGCTCGGCGGATTCGGCACAGAGAGTGGAACAGTTGCCGCCACCGACGGACAGCCCGCCGGCGAGGTGCGTTCGCTCGATGCGGACAGCGCCGCCCTGATGCTGCAGCAGGCGAAGAAGGTGATCATCGTTCCGGGCTATGGCCTCGCGGTCGCACAGGCGCAGCATTCGCTCGCCGAGGTGGTGAAGATCTTGAAAGAGGGCGGCACCGAGGTAAAGTTCGCGATCCATCCCGTCGCCGGCCGCCTGCCGGGCCACATGAACGTGCTGCTCGCCGAGGCGAATATCCCCTACGACATCGTCTTTGAGATGGAAGAGGTCAACGACGAATTCCCCGGCACCGATGTCTCGTGGGTCATCGGGGCCAACGACATAGTCAACCCCTCTGCCCTCGACGACCCCGCCTCGCCCATCGCCGGCATGCCCGTCCTCCACGTCTGGGAAGCCCGCGACACCATCGTCATGAAACGCTCGATGGCATCCGGCTACGCCGGGGTCGACAACCCCCTCTTCTACAAAGAAAATACCCAGATGCTCTTCGGCGACGCGAAGAAGGTCGTGGATGAGATATTGACGTCGATGAGGGGATAAGTATGGGATTCACCCGCCATTTCCAGGTCGGAGCATTTATAGCGGTTTGTTCATGCTCTCTTTTTGCACAGGCGAAATTAGACCTGAAAGGCTCGCCTATAACGGACGAGCTGCTCGTAGAGATACTAAATGACAGCTCTGTTCAGGAAATCAAGCCAGATCCCCCACACATTCAGAATTACTTCCTACGACTGTATTCGATAGGCGAACTGGGAATCTGTGCCCCCGAAGTCGAAACGGAGGTGACCTGCAGTTTTCGATATTATCTCGCAGTCAGTGATGGAAGCCTTGGGGTGAAGGGAGCCGTTTACTTTCTCGGCGAGGTCGGTGAGATCCGCCGAATCGAGTGGTTATCCCGGGATTACGGCGGACCTGCAAAGATTCGGGTCGAGGTAGGAAACTTTCCGAAACACGCATTAGAGGATAACCCTGCCCTCGCGCTTCACACGCGCCTCTATGAGGTAGAAGTCGACTTGCAAATAATAAAAGTAAAGCCCATCGAATGAATGCGAGTTTTACAGCATTCATTGTTCCCGGCTACCTGCTAAAATATTGACATGGACAGCGATCTTCTGAAGCGAATAACCATCAATCCTGACATCTGTCACGGTAAACCCACCATACGCAGCAAGCGTTACCCGGTTGAAAACATGCTTGAATTGATGGCATCCGGGATGACTACCGACGAGATCCTTGTTGATTATCCTGACTTGGAAAAGGCCGATTTGGACGCGTGCCTGATGTTCGCTGCTCGAATAGCGAATGTTCGCTCCATCGCTGATGTTGTCGTATGAAGTTCCTGGTTGACGCCCAACTCCCGCCTTCGCTTGCAAACTTTCTTCGCAACAAAGGGCACGATGCCATTCATACGACTGAGCTAAGTGGTGGCAACGAGACGACCGACTCTGAAATAAACAGAGTTTCGGTCGCAGAGCAACGAGTGGTCATCTCAAAAGACGGAGACTTTTTCGACAACTTTTCCTTTCAAAGGGAGCCATATAAATTACTCTACGTTCGCACCGGCAACACCGCCAATACCGCGCTAATTGACCTATTTCGTAAAAATCTTGACCGAATCATTTCCGAACTCGAGAGTTCCTCAGTGGTCGAGTTGACCGCAAGTTACATAATCACTCTTCAAGTTGAGGACGAGCCTTAGGATTCAAAAGAGATTTTCCGCCTGGAAGTCTTTTTTTGGCGCTATATCCACTAATTGGTGATATATTCCCGTCTTACCATTAAATTTGAACCAATAGATGGAGGTGGTGTTATGACGAGTGCTGCTTCTCCCGAGATGGAAACGCTGAAATCGCGTTTGAAGACGATGTGGGAGGCCGGTGATTTTTCAAAGGTCGCCCAGCATATTGAGCAAGCTGCCGCTGATTTTGTCGACCGGCTTGATATCCAGCCGGGGATGAAGGTCCTGGATGTCGCCTGCGGCAGCGGGAACCTGGCCGTTCTTGCGGCTGAAAAAGGCGCCGAGGTCACCGGGATCGACATCGCCGAAAACCTGGTGAATACCGCCAAACGCCGGGCTGCGAAGACAGGTCTGGATATAAAGTTCGAGCAAGGCGACGCCGAGTCTATGCCCTATGGGGACGATACTTTCGACCTCGTGATGTCGATGTTCGGTGCGATGTTCTGCCCCCGGCCGGAGGTCACAGCGGCCGAAATGATCCGGGTCTGCAAACCCGGCGGCCGCATCGCCATGGCAAATTGGACCGCAGATGGCTTTGCAGGCCAGATGTTCACACTTTCCGGCAAGTATATGCCGCCGCCGAACATGCCGCCCCCCGTGCTATGGGGCGATCCGGCGGTGGTGCGCCAACGTTTCAACCGCGTCTCGGACGTAAAGACTGCAAAACGTATGGCGGATATGACCTATCAGTTTTCGCCGGAAGGCGTCGTCGAGTTTTTCAAAACCTACTTCGGCCCAACGGTGATGACGTTCAAAGCGATTCCCGAAAAAGACCACGAGGCATTGACCGGCGATATGGTCGAGCTGTGGAGTGCCAACAATCAGGCCACGGACGGCACCACCCGTGTGCTTGGTGAATACCTTGAGGTGATCGCGGTCAAATAATCAGCCTTTCGCGGGCAGCTGCATCAGGGCGAGCCGCTCCACCGGTTCGCCTTTTTCGATGTGGCTCTCGATGATCTCCGGGACGTCCGCCGCGGTCACCTGTCCATAGAGCGTTCCGTCCGGATAGACCATCACCGCCGTCCCGATCGAGCAAAAGCCGATCGACCCGCACTCGGTCAACAGCACCTCTCCCATCGGGTTGTGCCCCTTCGATTCCTTGCCCTGCCTCAGGCCCTTTTCCTCAAGAATGCGGGTAAATTCTTTCTTAACATCCTCGGCCCCGACCGCCGTGCACGACTTGCCCGTGCATACAAAAACTTGCCGCTTTATCGGGGCTCTCAGCATCGGTGCAAGCTTTTCGAGCTGTTCGCGGTCCGTTATGAACTTCTTTTCGGCCATAACGATATTGTGCCACGAATGCCTGCCCCCTTGCATCGAAGTAGCTTGGCTTTATGGTAAAATCAAAGATTGAGTAAACTCCGGCGTTTACCCGAAAATGGCACAAGGCATAATTATCCACATATCGGTCGGCTCGGAAAAAAGGACCGAATTCTTTTCCGAAGAGCGGCTGAGCATCGGTTCCGATGACACCTGTGACCTTCAGATCCACACCAAACAGCTCGAGGCCTCGGGCGTATGGCTGCGGCTCGAAGACACCGAGGGGGTCTACCGAGTAACCGATTTTGACCCGTCGATGGGGCTGGCAGTAAATGGCCGCCCGCTTCGGCGTTTTATTGCGATCGCAGACGGGGACGTCCTGACCGTCGGCGAGACTGACATCTCATTTGCCTTCTTTGCCATTGCCCAAAAGCCCTCTCTGATCACCACGAACCGCAGCGAGACCCAGGTCGCGCCATTTATCGCCGAGGCCGCACTTGATGCCGCCGCCTCGCCTGAACGTGACGACGCCAAGGCATTCCTGCGGGAGTTCACCCGCGAATTGCTTCGCGAGATCAGCTGGACGACAAAGGCGATCATCTTGGTCCTGTCTATCGGATTTCTCACAGGTGTACTCTATCTCGGATACTCGGTTTCTTCAGAGCTCAAGGCGAGCCGTCAACAGGCGGAAGTTCAACAGGCGATGATCGGCCGGCTTGAGGACCAGCTCGGAAATGCCAGTGAACAGCTCGGGACGCTCGAACAAACTAACAAAGAGATGCTTCGGGCCCAGTCGCTGGCACAGAATATCCGGGTCGAATACGGCTCGGGGGTGTGCCTCATCGTCGGGGTCTATGATCTCGTCGAACGGTCAAGCGGCCGTGTGCTTCGCTACCCGGACCCGGATGATCTCGCTGCTCTTCAGTACGCGCCTCCCAATGAAGACATGATGCCGATGGATGCCGGGCCCGCGTCAGAGCTGACCACACGCGGCAACGGCAGCCCGGTTGAATACGACTTTATCGGCACCGGATTCCACGTCGGCGGCGGTTATATAGTCACTAACCGCCACGTTCTTCAACCATGGACCGAAGACGACAACGTCAAGCTGATGATGCGTGACTCTAACGGCCGGGCGAGGATCAAAAAGCTGGTCATCTACTTCCCAAATATGCCGCAGCCGTACCCCATCACGGTCAAGCGCATCTCTAACCGTGAAGATGTTGCGGTTGCCTCGATCAGCGGCGACCTGCCGGCTGAGATCCCGACGCTCCCGCTCGAGACCGAGCCTCAGCCCGCTACCGTCGGCAAAACAGTGGTGACGATGGGCTATCCCAACGGGCCCGATCGGCTTCTTGCCATGGTCGACGACGACGAGGCGAAATCGATAAATACCCGTTTCGGAAATTCCCGACAGGCTCTTATCAATTTCCTCGCGCAATCTAAAAAGATCGTCCCGTTGACGACGCAGGGTGCTATCACGGACCTCGATGCTCGAAGGATAGTGCACGACGCCCGCACCGCTGAGGGCGGTTCCGGTGCTCCGCTGTTCGGGCAATCGGGCCGGGTCATCGGCGTCAATTTCGGTGTCTTCACCGAAAACACAGCGGTCAATATGGCGATACCCGTCTCCTTTGCCGTCGATCTGCTGCGGGCCTCCGGCTGGCAGCCTCCGGATGAAAAGCCGCCGGGCGATCAGCCTCAGGTGGCGACGACCAATAGCGTATCGAATTCGGCTCAGCGGCCCTGATATTTTTTCAATGGATAGCCTTGTTCTCTCGAATATGTTTCATCGGCCGGCGCGCACGGCCATCAGCATCGTCGGCATCGCGGTCGGCGTTCTTCTCATTGTTTTCACCGTGGGCCTCGCGAACGGTTCCATCCGCGAACAGGCTGCCCGCGAAGCCAACGTCGGTGCCGAGATATTCTTCCGCGGTTCGGGTTCGATGGGCATCAGCGGAGCAGACCCATTTCGCCTGGACGAATCCGTGATCGCAGAGATCAAACAGGTCGAGGGCGTGGCGTCGGCCGTCGGGATCGGACAGAATTCCGTCGATGCCACCGATAACAACACGGGAAAACGCACCATCGACGGCATCCGCTTCGACGAGTATGCCGCCATCTCTGGCATGACGCTGGTCGAGGGCCGTCCCTTTACCGTCGGGGCTGACGAGGTGATCATCGACACCGCGTTCCAACGTCAAAAAGAACTGAAGATGGGCGACACGTGGCCCATCTACGACCGCCCGTTTACCGTGGTCGGTGCGTACGAGCCGGCCGGCGGCGCCCGGTTAAAGATCCCGCTCGAGGATATGCAGCGCCAGCTCGGGGCCGAGGGCAAGGTGACCTCCGTGCTTGTCTCGGTCGCCGAGGGGCACACTGTCGACGAGGTCGGCCCGCGGCTTCAGCAGCGATTCCCCGAAAACCAGATCATCCGCACCGAAGATATCGAAGAGCTTTATATGGCCGGTTTTCCCGCGATGAACGTTTTTCTGAACGTGTTCATCGGCATTGCTGCCGTCATCAGCGCCCTGGTCATTTTGCTGACGATGTACACGACCGTCACCGAACGCACCCGCCAGATCGGGATAATGAAATCCCTCGGCATGAGCAACGCCAGCATCGGCTGGACCATAACCCAAGAGGCCATTCTGATCAGCTTCGCCGGCGTTGTCGTGGGTATCGCGTTAACGTTTATCGCTCGTTACGCTCTCAATCAGGTGACGACCCTGGAGGTCGAGATCAGCCCCCTCGTGCTCTCTATCGTCCTCGTTGTGGGCCTGCTCGGCGGGGCCTTTGGAGCCCTTTATCCTGCTCTTCGCGCAGCACGTCTCGACGCCGTCGAGGCCCTCAGTTACGAATAAACCCATTCGCATTGCCGTTTTTCACGCTTGGTGATATTTTACCGATATCTTTCGGTATCGCCTCCCGCGTATTGGATGGGAGCCCTAACGGGCCTCATGTATCTCATCTTTTTTTCACTTTAGGAGGACCGAAATGGCAGATTGGGGACAGACATTCGATGACGCGTGGCTTTTCATTCGCCGCAAAGCCGGTGCGTGTGCCGCGAACACGGATCTTGAAGAACTGAAAGCGGCCGCAAAGCTCGGTCAAAAACGGATCGATCAGGCACTGATGGTCGGCAACTTTGCTCAAGGAAAATCAGGGGTTTTCGACAAGCTTTCGAAAGCGAATGAGGGGCTCGGCAAGGTCGGCGAATCGCTCGAGAAAGTACAGGACGTTTGTACGGACATCGTAATGGTCGGCAAGATCCATGACGCCATCGTCGCTCTCAGCGATGATCGTTTGATCTATGACGACCCGCAAAAAGCGGCCGAATCATTCGATATGTTGTTTCAGGGGTTTGGCAAGCTTTGCGGTTACCTGCCCCCGCCGGCGAACGAATGGGCAAAATTCTTTGAAGGGTTTAACCTGTTCGGCAACGTTCAGAAGAACATCTACAATCCGTATTTCAGCCGGCTTCGCGATGCCCGCGATCAGACCGGGATCTACGCAAACTAGCGGACGTTAGGGCCAAAACGCTCACGATCAGATCCAGCAAGCTCGCCGATCTTCTGCATAAGATGGTCGGCGATCTCTTTATGTGTTCGCAGCCGGTCCGCACGCTCGTAAAATTCCGAAAGATCGACCTCCGGGCCGAACCAAATGCGGATCTTTTCGCCGCCGCGCCAGTTCCCCATTATCTGTTTGGGCAGGTCATTGCCAAGGCCGGCGATAAAAACCGGAATGACCTGCGGCCGGGCTCCATAGATTATCTTCCCGATACCCGGCTGTGCGGGCAAAAAGGTGTGCGGATCGTCACTCAGATTGCGTTTACCCTCAGGGTGGAACCCGATGATATGGCCGCGGCCTTCCGAGCTGATGCGCATTAGTTCACGCATCGAAAACTTATCAAATTCCCTCTTTGCCGCTTCTTTTTCTTCCCGAAAGAAAGGCGGGTACATTGACCACCAGCCCATTACCAGATTGACGAACCAGCCCGCGGGACGCGTGTAAAAGAACTTTGCCCGCACTGGGAAATATAGCTCCATCGGCCGCGTCGTCCTGCGAAACAGGACGCTCGAGACCGTGTACATATCAAAGAATGAGCGATGGTTTGCCACGAGCAGCAGCGGGCGCGAATGATCAGCATTCTCGACATTCTCGATGCCGAAAACGTTCATCAGATTGTAGGTGGCGAGATAGATCCAGAGTGAGCCGATGTGCCGCTGGCAGGCGGTCCAGAACCGTTTCCAGCGGCCGGCGTTCATCCGCCGTGTGAGCCAAAAACCCGCGCGCTCAACGCCGCTCAGAACTGAAAGTTCTTCTTGCGTCGGCACCAGCGGTTCGCGCCTTACCGGCATCGCCCGGGACGAGGATGTCATCGCATCGTTCGGCATATTCGAAAAATGCAGTTTAACATTTCGCCCGCCGGCGGCGCAGGCGACGCCGAAAGCTTATGCGGTCCCGTAAACCCTTGAGACAAACCCGCCGCTCATAAATTCGGCCGCGTCGATCTGGCTCTGCAACACGATGCCCGAGTATTTTCCCGTAAGCAGCATCATTGCCGATTCGCAAAGCGGAGCAGCGGTCGTCGTCTGTATCGCCCGCAGATGTTTGCCGTTAAGCTCCAGGGGCTCGACAAAGAAAGCCTTTTCTATCATCCGCCGACGGCCGTGTGCGTCAAATCCGTCCACCGATGCATGAACTAGAACCAGGTCGTCCTCGACCGAGGGGATCTGCTTGAGCATGATCTCTTCGAGCTGTCGCGGGAGATCTCCGTTTTTCGTCAGACCCTTTTCGGTCTGCTCGACCCAGTCATAATGGCCGGGGTAGCGGAGCGTTTTGTAATCCAGCGAGCTGGCCTTGCCCTCAAAGAAATCCGGCAGGTCGGCGGCACCGCCCGAGGTAAGGTCGGCCTCATAGCTGCGGGCACCGATTATGATCGTCTCACGGTCGGAAAGCGCCGGCCGTTCTGTGATCTGCCCGTCGCGTATCACGCGCGAATTCTTCACATACTCCGTAGCAACACCGATAGGAGACCAGGTAAAGCCGTAGAAATGCGGAGCGTGCGCGTGTGCCGTCAATGCACCCACCTTCATCGCGATCCGCTCGACGTTTTCATTCTCGTGCTTTGCGACGAACTCTCTGTAAAGCTGCATCGCCAGCACATTGATGAAACCCGGAGCAAGGCCGGTCTGGAGAATAAAGCCGGTCTTCGCGTTCTTGGCAAGCTGCATTATCTGCTCGGTTTCGGCGACGTATTCCGTCAGATTTGCGTAATGCATCCCGTGGTCGACCGCGAAGGCCGCCATCCGGGGCGCCTGTCCGCCGGGCGAGCAATCGAGCAGCACATCTGCCTCTTCAAATGCCGCCCGCATCTGGTCATTGATGCCGTCGGGCGACATGAGGACGGTCTCGACCGCTGTCGCTTTTTCGGAGCCTTCCGTCACAAACTCTTTAGCCTTATCAAGGCTATGCGTACTGATATCGCCGAGAATGAGCTTCAATTCAAAATCGCACCACTCGCGCAGTAATAGTGCGGCCGCCTCACCGATCCCGCCGGAACCGGCAATAAAGATAGTTTTTGTCATAAATTCGAATTAGTGCGAGAGAGGTCTTATTTCTGAATATTTTATAGGATAATTGGAGGGTTTGCGACAATGACGAATCGCTTTCTTGCTAGGCACTTTGTGATTGTCTCACAACAGAATTCTTTTCAGTTCTATATTCTTCAACTCGGTATCCAATCTATACAGCAAGTTGTGCTGAGCAGAATATCTCGACGTTGTTGCGTCCTCATCTTTGGACAGCACCTTGCGGAATTTGTGTGTTACTAGTAGTCCTGATTTAGGATTATGAGTGATAAATCGTTCTCTGTCTTGATCATAATGAAGGTCGCCCTTCGCTTCACCA
>JAEWBM010000091.1 GCA_023391155.1 Acidobacteriota bacterium | reverse complement strand
TCCCTTCTGGTTTAAAATCTCTACTAAATTCGTTAGGCTTCTTATTTGAAAGTTAATTGCATTAAATTAGCCTAACTACTATTATGAAAATTATTTAAATCATATTACTTATACTACCGATAGTTTCTATTGGCCAAAAGTATGCTCTAATAGATCGATCACTTAAAATACCAATTCTTTACACTGATAGTGTTTCGGTTGAGCAAGTTAAAAATGGTTTTATTCCAGTTGAAAATAAGTCAATCGATACCTTCATCGCAAATATTGTATTTTTAAAGGAAATGCTTGAAGTTCGTCAAAGGAGCAAGATGAAGTCTTTCGAACTAAAATCAAGTAATGTAAATATTAAAACTGTAAGAGTTCCACAAGCATATGCTGACAGATACAACTCCATCATGGAGGCAAACAGCGAGGGAGTTATCGCCCAGTTTAATATTATTAATCCTTCATTGAAAAATAAGGAAAGTTTAAAGCGTCTTGAAAAGCTGCTGAATTACTTAAAATCCAATAAATCTTTTTTTTCTTATCCTTACGAGGTCAGACCCAAAATATATAATGTAGTCGTTATTGTTGAGTAGAATGCAGCCAACATGGGCTTTGCAAAAGTTGGGCTAAAGAATATGTTTTGGGCTTTGGGTAATTCTATTGAACTTTTGTACTTTGGCCGTATTAAAAGAAAAGTTACGGCCAAGGCCAAGCAGGGGGAATTCTATTGCCCAACCTTCGCAAAGCCCTGAACGTTACCAGCCATTTTAAAGCATCATCATTGAAATCAATATTTTTTATAATTTATACATTTTGCATTTCTTCTTATGTATTTGGGCAACAAACGGATACATTGAGATTCTATTCCAATGTATTTAAGTCTGAAAGAACGGTATATATAACAACTCCTGAGTTTTATAAATATCAATCCAAAGAAGTTAAACTGCCGGTTGTATTTTTACTAGATGGACAGCATGAATGGTTTGTGAATCCCGTATTGAATACTATTCGCTATTTACAATACACACATCAAATACCCCATTGTATTGTAGTAACTATCCCATTAGTTAACAGAAATAAGGAATGTGGCATAAAGAATTTAGAGGGAGATGAACTGCCTCTTTATAAATTTATTACTGAAGAAATAGACGAAAAAATAAAATTGTATCAAGTCAATAAATACAAATTATTGATAGGTCATTCGTTTTCGGCATCTTTTTCACTATATGCGTACTTCAAAAACCCAAATTATTTTTCAGCAGTAATAGCAAATACTCCATTGGACAATTTCAAAGAATTAATATTGGCCATAGATTCTAATGACAATATTGATAAGCAAAGGATTTATATTTCTGTTGGGGGCAATGCTAAACACGAAGATTATTTTCACAGAAAAGCGTTTGATAAGCTAGAAAAAGAATTTCCAGCATTTTTTAATTCGATACATACTTTTGTTGCTAAAAGTGCTGGACATAATGCTGTTCCTATACTGGCAACACCTAATCTGCTAACTAAGTTATTTTCTGAATTCAGTAAAAGATATACTGATATCGCATCTGTTGACGATAATTATATGATCATTGATAAGCCATCATCAATTGAGGACGAGATATATAAGATTGAAACAGCTTCAAAAATTGTTGGAAATTTTTACCCGCCCGAAATAGCTGATTTGAATGGTTTGGCATCGAGGTATTGGAACAGTAATTTAATCAACTATGCAATAGCCATTTATGAACTGGGTACAAAGTATTATCCTGGATATTATGACTTTCATCTACAATTGTATGAGTTGCTGCTTGAAACAGATTTAGAGCGCGCTAAATTGAATCTTAATAAGGGTAATGATCTTTTAAAAACTGTGGAAACAAACAATAGTGCCAGAGATGAGATAATGGAAGAAATTGCTAAGGAAATGAAAAAAAACGGCTGGTAACATTGCATTGGCGTAAGCGGGGCTTTGGTAGGTATTTTGAGCTTTGAGTAATTCTATTGAACTTTATCTCGGCGGCGTAAGTCGCTGAAATTAATAAAAGGTTGCTGCCGCCGGGCTGTGGGAATTCTATTTCCCCGCCTCCGCCAATGCGGCCACGTTGTACGCTATTAATGGCACCCTACTAATGATAAATATATAATGACTCTCAATAAGATCTTTATTTTCCTTATAACTGTTGCAATTATTTCCTGCAAATCAAATTCTAAAATTCAATATCATTCAAATTGTTTTGTTAAGTATGACAGCCTTTTTAAACTAATTGACACCACAAATCTTGAAATTGTAAGAGGGACTGATTCTGCAGCAATTGAAGTATTGGATAAAGCCTCAAAAAATGGAGAAAGGGGAATTATGCGTTTTGACAATGAAAATAATCTACGCTTTTATGCTTTCCTGTATAATTCTCTTAACGATGCCAGTTTCATTTTGACTTATGATTCAGTTGGCAACAGAACTCGTAAATCACATGGGGAAGTTGTGCTATGGTCTTTTCACACACCACAGGACTCAACGATTAATTTTACTTTTTTCCTATGCGCAATTGATAGAAATTATGGAGATATCACAATTAAATCGGGAAAATTTATAAAAGAAGGTATAACTCTTTATGAGTCAAAATATACCAAAATTATTTGTGCGAATATTTCGATTAACAAAGCCGATCTAGACAGTACAAAGAAAATTTATTTGACTGGGAATTGGCAGGACAAATGTTCAAAAGAACAGCAACTTTTTATTGACTCTACGATTGCACTTTAAAAAAAACAGCGTACAACATGGGCTTTGCAAAAGTTGGGCTGAAGAATATGTTTTGGGCTTTGG
>JAEWBM010000036.1 GCA_023391155.1 Acidobacteriota bacterium | reverse complement strand
ATATATCAAGGAACAGCGTAAACACCATCAGCAGCAGGATGATCCCCAGCCCCGCCATCTGTATCTTTTCGCGCCATGCCATCGAAAGCGTCGCCCCGAACCATGACAAGACCTTTTCGATGCCGAGCACCATTATCTGCCCGCCGTCGAGCAGTGGTATCGGCAAGAGGTTAAATACACCCAGGTTTAAGCTGATGATCCCCAACAGGAAGAGCACGCCGCCGAAACCCGCCTCGGTGACCACGGTCGCAATTATCGAGACTATGCCGACCGGCCCCGCGAGCCCCGCGTCCCTAACCGACCTTTCACCCGCAAACAACTGCCCGAATACGCGGCCGGTCAGGCGAATGATCTCAAGATTCGTGTTGGCCGCATACGCCGCGGCGCCCCCGATACCGACCGGCTCACGCGCGGTGATATTCGCGGTGTTAAACCCGATCCCGATGCGGTAAACTCCGTCATTATCCAGCCTGGCCGCAGTCGTTATCTGCTGCCGCTCGCCGTTGCGTTCGATGGTCAGCACCGCCGGCTGGTCCTTGTTGTCGCGTATCTGCTGCGTTAGCTCCATCCGGTTGCGGACCGTCGTCCCATTGAACGCGATCAGCCGATCACCTTTCTGCAGTCCGGACTCCGCCGCCGGGGCCCCCTCGACGATCGTTCCGATCTCGATCGGCTCGACGCCCGTGTCCGGCATTAGGCCGAGATCGCCGACCATATTCCCGTCAATGTCGCGCGCGTCGGGGGTGATCGCGAGCGGTATCTGCTGTCCGCCGCGGTCGACCGTGATATGCACCTGGCGGTTCGGCGAGATGCGTGCGTCGTTGCTGACCCGCTCCCAGGTGGGATTTTCCGTCCCGTCGAAAGCAATGATCCTGTCGCCCGGCTGAATGCCCGCCTTCGCGGCCGCACTTTCCGGAGCGACCATTCCCACGACCGGAGCCGGCATCGACGGCACGCCGTATAGCATAGCCGCACCGAACGGGATCGCCAGGGCGAGCAGTATGTTCATGAACGGCCCGCCGACCATCACCAAAAACTTCTGCCAGCGTGGACGCAGCTCATACAGTTCCGATTCCGGGACCTTTTCCTGCTCGGATTCGCCGCCCTCTAACGGTGCCGTCACCTCGTCGCCGTAAAGCTTTACATAAGCCCCGAGCGGGATCGCCGAGATCCGGTAATCCGTGTGCCCGCGCTTAAAGCCCCAAACTCTCGGCCCCAAGCCAAAGAACGAATACGCCTCGACGCGCATTCCGAACATCTTCGCCACGATAAAATGGCCGAATTCGTGAATGTTTATCGCAACGCCGAGTACAAATACGACTGCTAAAATTACTATTAAATATTCCCACATATTATTAGGGCCGCCCTATGCGTTACTGTCCTGGCGGGTACCTTTCTTAGACCCGAAAACCGGGCCCGCGCGTTGTAAATTATTACGCCGCCGTGGCTTCCGCACCAACCTTCATTATAGCGCGGCCTCGGGCCCATTCATCGGCGGCCGTCACCGCCTCCAGAGAGTCCGCCGGGGCCGGTTCGTGCTCATCCATTACCGCTCTGTTAACGCGGGCTATTTCATCCAGCCCTATCCTTTCATCCAGGAACGCCTGTACCGCGATCTCGTTCGCCGCATTGAGCACCGCCGGCATCGTGCCGCCCGCTCGCAGCGCGGTGTACGCCAATTCGAGGCATGGGAACCGTTCCATGTCCGGTTCTTCAAAGGTCAACTCGCCCATCGTTGCCAGTTCAAGCCGCCCGCTGCACCCCGCCTGCCGCTCCGGGTAGGTTAACGCATATTGTATCGGGTGCTTCATGTCGGTTGCTCCAAGCTGTGCGATCACCGATCCGTCAACCAACTCGACCATCGAATGCACGACCGACTGCGGATGCACGATCACAGAGATCTGGTCCGCGTCGAGCCCGAAAAGCCACCGTGCCTCGATCACCTCAAGCCCCTTGTTCATCAGCGTCGCCGAATCGATCGTGATCTTCTCGCCCATCTTCCAGTTCGGATGGTTGAGTGCCTCGGAGCGCGTGGCCCGTGCGATCTCTTCCTTTGTCTTCGTCCGAAATGGGCCGCCGGATGCCGTCAGGATGATGCGTTTGACCTCGTCCATTTGCTCACCCCGCAGGCAGAGGTGAATAGCGTTGTGCTCGCTGTCCACCGGCAGGATCTCCGCCCCCGACGCCTTCGCCGCCCGGGTCATTATCTCCCCCGCGATCACCAGCGTCTCTTTATTGGCCAACGCGATCCGCTTACCGGCCTCGATGGCACGAAGTGTCGGTATAAAGCCGACCGCCCCGACCGTCGCAGAAACGAGTGTTTCGGCCTCCTCGTGCGTCGCAACGGCCACAAGTCCCGCATCCCCCGTCTCTATCCGCGGTTTAACAGCCCCGCGCTTGCTAAGCTCTCGTTCAAGCTCTTCTGCGCAGATTTCGTCACTGCATGACACCAAATCGGGTTTAAATTGCTCGACCTGCTCCGCGAACAGTTCCATATTCCGGCCCGCGGACATCGCCGCAACGCGAAATCCGCCCAGATGCTCGATAACTTTCAGTGTGTTACAGCCGATGGAACCCGTGGAACCGAGGATTGAAATGCCTTTCATACGCCTTGGGAAAGCTAAAGATTAGCATAATTACGCCCGCTGCGGCACGGAGGTTGCTTTTTGACTATCTTCAGCAGAGATATTTATAAGGCCCGTGACCGCATTTGGTACGCTGTCCGGGATAACAGGTTTTGCTCCCTCAATTTCTTTTTAGGAGGCAATTTATGCGTAAATTGATCATTTCAGGGATGTTATTCGCGTTGACGGCGGTCGCGGTGCCGATGGTAGAGGCTCGCACGCCGTCGAGTTCGTCCGTCGGCGCATCCGAACAGCGTTGGGACCGTCGCGGCCAGCGCCGGTATAACCGAAGGCCCGTTACGTGGATAAGGACTCGTACGGTTCGCCGCGGATATCGTGTCTATCGGGTGACGACCCGCTATACCCGGCTGCCGAACGGGCGGATCAAGGCAAGGGTCATCCGCAGCATAAGGATCAGATAGGCTCCCACACCTCTCTCCCCTTCAGCTTTCTCCTTCGACCGTTTGCTTTGCGAATTCCGCGGGGGCCTCGAGCCTATCGAGCTGTTCGGCGCCTTCTGCCTGCCGTTCCGCCAAAAATTGGTTAAACTCAGCCGAGCGGTTTCGCGGCACGCTGAGCGTTTCCCATTTTTCAGATCTCAAGTGCTTGGCCAGAAAAACGATCTGCCCGACATGATACGCATAGTGCGTCAACTGCCGATTGATCGCCTCGACCACCGTGTGGGGCTCGCCCCGGATCGTTACGGTCGCACCAAGGTCTTCTTCGCTCAGCGGTTCCAATGCCTCGAACAGAGTTTCCCAGCCCGTATCCCAAAACGCCATTAGCGACTCGCGGGTGTCTCCGATGATCTCAAATTCCGTATCCCGGTTGCGGCTCGCCTTTTCTCCGTCCGTCGTCAGAAAGTCGCGCCATCGCGAGTGCAGATTTCCCGCAATGTGCTTCACCATCACCGCCAGCGAATTCGATTCCGCATCGATCACCGCAAAGAATTGCTCGTCCGTCACCTGCTCAAGCGCCCGCTCCGCAAGCCGCTTGTAACTGCGAAATGAACCGAGGGCGTCTTCTTTGTAATTACTGATCACAGAGTTCATCGTGTCCTCTCGAGATCGCTCGAGTCAAGAAATGCTTTTGCGATCTCCAGTGCCCCGAAAATATCCGGTGCAAAATTCCGTTTATCGATAGTATCGACAAACCCGCTGCTGCGCATCACTCGGTAAACCGATCTTGAGACCGCCGAAAACACGATTATTGCCCCGCTCGCATGGGCTTCCTTGGCAAGCTCTTCCAGGATGTGGATGCCGCTCGCATCAATGATCGGTACCTGCCGCATTCGCAAAATGATCACCTTCGGCTTTGTCGAAACGATCCTTATCGATTCCTTGAATTGGCTAACCGCTCCGAAAAAGAGCGAGCCGTAAACCTCGAAGACCTCGACCCCCTTCGGGATATCGATCTTCGACATATCCCGTGAACGGAATTCCTCGTCCTCATCCAGTGTGTTCGTGATGACGTCGACGTGGGCCTCCTTCGACATCTTTTGCAGAAAGAGAAATGCCGCGAGCAAGATCCCGACCTGTATCGCAACCGTCAATTCGATGAACACTGTCAGGAGAAATGTCGCCAACAACACGGCAATATCACCCCGGGGGCTCTTGAGCAGGTGCCGAAACTCCCGCCACTCGCTCATGTTATAAGCCACCACCACCAGCACTGCGGCCAATGTCGCCATAGGGATCATCGCCGCCCATTTGCCGATCAGCAAAAGGACCAACAGCAGGAAAACCGCGTGAATGATAGCCGCGACGGGCGTCTTTCCGCCGCTCTTGATATTGGTCGCCGTTCGAGCGATGGCTCCCGTAGCCGGAATGCCGCCGAATAGCGCCGAAGCCATATTGCCCGCTCCCTGGCCTATCAGCTCCATGTTCGAGCGATGACGCGTGCCAGTCATCCCGTCCGCCACTACGGACGACAGCAGGGATTCGAGCGCTGCAAGTATCGCGATCGTCAGCGCCGGCGTGAAAAGCTCTTGAAACACCGCCCAGCTCACGGCCGGGATCTGCGGCGATGGCAGCCCCGTCGGCATCCCGCCGAACCGCGATTCGATCGTCGCCACAGGTATCTGAAAATACTGAACGGCAAAGGTCACCGCGAGGATCGCGATCAGCTGTCCCGGCACTCGATGGGTAACCTTGGGCCAGAAAATGATGATCAAGAGCGACGCGGCTCCGACCGCCACTGTATACGGGTCAATGTTGCCGATGTGACGGACGTACTCGACCCACTTCTCAACAAGGTCAGCCGGAACTGTCTCGATCCCCAGCCCCAGCAGATCGTTGATCTGAGATGAAAAGATTATTACCGCGATGCCCGATGTGAAGCCGACGATCACCGGGTACGGCACGAATTTGAGCAGCGCCCCCATCCGGGCAAGCCCCATCAGCACGAGCATCACGCCGGCGATCAGCGTCGCGATGACCAGGCCGTCGTACCCGTACTTCTGAACGATGCCGTAAACGATTACAACGAACGCGCCCGTCGGACCGCTTATCTGCGTACGAGAACCGCCCAGAACCGCGATCACAAATCCCGCGACGATCGCCGTGTAAAGCCCTTGCTCCGGTTTGACGCCCGACGCTATCGCGAGCGCGATCGCCAGCGGCAGTGCCACAACACCCACCGTCAACCCGCCCATCAGGTCGCCCTGAAACTGTTTCAGCGTATATCCGTCCTTCAAAACGGAAAACAGTTTCGGTACTAATTTGCTGTGCATTTGACTAGTTCAATTTAGTGTCGGCTGCGAGGGCTTAAGGCTTTATGAAAACATCTGGTCCTCCATCTTTGAACGCGATACCGTCACCTGCTCACCTGTCTTCATGTTCTTAACAGTGACTTTCCCTTCCGCGATCTCGGATTCGCCGAGAACACAAACATAGCGGACGCTGAGTTGATCGGCGTATTTCATCTGCTTGCCGAGCTTGTCCGCTTCGGGATAGACCGTCACTCGCAGCCCTTGCGATCGCAGCTCTGACGCCAGCCGCAGCGAGTCGCCCATCGCATCCTCGCTCCAGACGGTGACGAGCACGTCCGCCGGTGACGATTCCGCGATCTCGGGCGGGAACATCCCGCGTTCTTCCATCACCACGAGGATACGTTCGAGCCCCAGCGAAAAACCGCACGCCGGTATCTGTTCCTTACCGAACATCCCGATCAGGCCGTCGTATCGCCCTCCCCCGCCCAGGGAGCCGGCGAGGTCCGGCACGTTGATCTCAAAGATCGCTCCCGTGTAATACGACAGCCCGCGCGCCAAACTCGGGTCCAACTCGACCGGGCAGCCCTCGCTATACTGCAGTATCCGGCCGATGTCGCTCAAGACCTCGTTGCTCACAATGTTGATGAGATTGCTGACGATCGTCCGGTTCACGTCCCGCCCTTCGCCTGCGATCTCGCGGGTCTTTTCAAAGATCTCGAGCAGCATGGCGGCCGCCCCGTCGGCGATGCCCCGGGCCGACAATTCCTCCGCCACGCCCGCCGGCCCGATCTTGTCGAGTTTATCTATCGCTACAAGCGCGTCGGTGTGCAGTTTCTCGTCCACTCCCGCCGTGTCGAGCATGTCCCGCAGCACCTCTCGGTGATTTAGCCGTATCGTAAAATCGCTAAACCCCAGCCGCCGCAGTATGGCGGTGACTGCCATGATCTGCTCGGCCTCGACAGCCATCGATCCCGAACCGATCGCATCGACGTCGCACTGATAAAATTCGCGAAAGCGTCCCTTCGCCGGGCGGTCCGCCCGCCACACCGGCTGTATCTGATATCGTTTGAAAAATTTCGGGAGTTCGTTCCGATGATGCGCCACCACCCGCGCCAGCGGCACCGTCAGGTCATACCGCAACGCCAGATCAGCAATGTCCCCCGTACTTCCAAGACTCTGTTCGAGCTTTTCGCCCCGCTTCAATATCCTGAAGATCAGCTGGTTTCCCTCTTCGCCGTACTTGCCCATCAGCGTCTCGAGGTTTTCGACCGCCGGCGTCTCGAGCGGCTCAAAGCCGTACGACTCGTACACCTCCTTGATCACGCCGATCACGTACTCACGCTTTCGAACGTCCGCCGGCAAATAATCTCTCATCCCCCTCGCGGGGTTCGTCTTAGACATAAAAATCATTCAAACAGGATGTACAGGATAGGCAGGATGTTTTTGCCGCCGTAAGTCGGAAGTCACCCCCACGGTAGTCTCTCTGTATCCACCAGATATTCAAACAGGATACTCAGGATAAACATGATATTTCCCTAAATCCTGTTCCTATCCTGCTCATCCTGTAAAAAACCGATCCTTCCCATCCTGTTAAAACTCCTCGTAATGCTGTTTCAACTCGGTGTAGTTCTTCCAATACTGCGGCAGCCCCTCGAGCTCCTCATCCGTCAATGGCCTGCGGACCTTACCGGGAGCTCCCATCACCATCGACCCCGGCGGTATCACCGTCCCCGGCGTCAGCAGCGTTCCGGCCGCAACGACCGAGTTCCGGCCGACCCGCACACCTTCCAGCAATATCGCTCCGATCCCGATCAGACACCCGCTCTCGACATAACATCCGTGCAGCGTCACGCGATGCCCGACAGTCACCTCATGCTCGAGCTCGGTGGGATGCGTCTCTGAACTCACATGGATCACCGTCCCGTCCTGTATGTTTGTCCGAGCCCCGATCCGGATGTAATTCACATCGCCCCGGACGATGGAACCGAACCAAATGCTCGCGTCCTCGCCTATCTCGACGTCGCCGATCACTATCGCGTCGTCCGTAACAAATGCTGTCTCGTGTATCCGCGGGCTTATCCCGTTAAATGGCTTGATCATCCTCGTGTTACCGTCCCAGTTTTCGCCGGACAAGGCTCACTAACTGCGTCAATTGCTCCACTCGCAGCAGCGCCGCCGCTGTAAAAAATGTCGCTCCGCCCAATGCGATCGGCAAAAATGCCTCGGCCGCACGTATCCAGATGTTTTTCTCCGCCGTCAGGCTCGCGAGATATTGATAGCTGAAATAACTCACCACGCACATCACGGCGGCTGCAACGGCGATCTTTACAAACGCCACTATTATCTCACGCCCGTTCAGCCGGCCGATCTTTCGCCGCATGAAATACGTCAGTGCGATGAAATTGACCAGGGCGACGGCCGATGTTGCGAGGGCAACGCCCACATGGCCATAACCATTCGGCCGCTCGGCCGTTACACCGACCTGCGACAACAGGTACATCATTCCAAAGCTCGTCGGTGCATGCACCAGCACTGACCCGATGCTGACATACATCGGCGTACGTGCATCGTCCAGTGCATAGAACGACGGCGAAAGCACCTTGATCGCCGCGTACCCCGCCAGGCCGACCGAATATCCCGCCAGCGACCATGCAGTCATTTGAGTATCGAACGCGGTGAACCGCCCGCCCTGATATATCAACGCGATGATCGGCTCGCCCAGCACTATCAGGCCGCACGCCGCCGGCACCGTTAACAGAAATACCAGCTTCATCGCGTCAGAAAGCGTGTCTCGAAACTTTGCGATGTTGCTTTCCGACGCCAGCCGCGAAAGCGCCGGGATCGCCGCCGTGCCGATCGCCACGCCGAAGACCCCGATCGGAAACTGCATCAGCCTGAACGAATAGCTCAGCCACGATTGCCCTGCCTCGATCCCCGACACCACAAAGATATCGACCAGCACCTTTACCTGTACCGCTGACGTGCCGATGATCGCCGGCCCCATAAGCCGCATGATCCGCCGAACGCCGGGATCGGTAAAACTCAGCACCGGCGAGAACCGAAAGCCCACCTTGAGCAGCGACGGCACCTGTATGAGGAGCTGCGCCGCACCGCCGATCAGCGTGCCGATCGCCATTCCGATGATCGCCCACTGCGCCGCATCGCTGGCGATCGCAGTCTTATCGCTCGAGATCTCCCAGTTGCCCCCGCACAGCCAATACGCGAACGCCAAGCCGAAAACGATGGAGGCGATATTAAATGCCGTCGAAGCCGATGCAGGAATGCCGAATTTCCCCTTCGTATTGAGCACGCCCATCGCCAGCGCGGCAAGAGCGACCAGCAAGATGAAGGGGAACATTATCTGCGCCAGCGTCACCGCGAGCGCCGCCTTTTCCGGCGGGAACTCCCACGCCAAAATAGGCACGATCACCGGTGCAGCCAACACTCCGATGACCGTGATGACGCTCATCACCACGGCCAGCAGATTAAAGATCAGCGAGGCAAGCCGCCACGCCTCCATCTCGTTTTTTTTGATCTGATAGTCGGTGAAGACCTTTACAAAAGCCGCCGAGAGCGCCCCCTCGGCAAACAGGTCGCGAAGGATATTCGGCACCTTGAACGCCACCACGAACGCGTCATAAACAAATCCGGCACCGAAAAATCGTGCAAAGACCGTCTCGCGCACGAGCCCCAACACGCGGGAAAACATCACCGCGATCGACACTATTCCCGCAGAGCGAGCAACACTCCGCTGCGCGGGAACTGCGGCGTCGGCCTCATTCATCGGATCCGCAAGCTCTTCCGGCTCTTCGCCTTCCGGCGGGTTCTGTTTATCGGTCTCGTTCATCGGGCGATGCTTCTGACCGTAAAAGTTTGCATCATCGCGGCGTCGTGAACAAGCGGCGCAAAAAAAGGAGCCTCGAAAAGCTCCTTTAGGTTTCTGTTTTGATCCGTTTTATTCGCTCGCCGTCCGGGCCCTTGCCGCTGGGAACGTGACCTTTGTCCGTGCAAGCCGCGCCTCAAGTGCAACCGGCGCATATCCGAGCGAGACCGGCCCGCCGAACTGTGCCTGTATCAGCGACACATAATTGTTCTGAAACCTTCTGAAAGCCGGGACGCTGCCGCGTTGATTAAAGATGACGAACAGAAACCTTCCGCCACGAGTATTCATTTCACCCGAAAGAGCACTTGCCCCCGCATCCGTCCTGATCAATGTGCCCGTCTTTCCGACGACGCTGCCTTTTGAGTAATCTGTCGCAAAACGGCCCTCGAGCGTTCCGTCGTCAAGGCCGGCGACCGGCATAACGTCCGCGAGCTTCATTTTCCAGCCCTCGAGGTCGGACCGCAGTTCGCGGATCACCTTGAGCATCGCACGCGGTGTAACTCGATTGACCCCAAGGCCGCTCGCGGTCTGAATGTTGAACTCACCCGGCGAAACTCCCGCGCTGGCGTAAACCGTGCGGGCAATGCCGTAAGGTCCGCCGACCAGGTCGCCGAGCAGCTCCGAAAGCGTGTTGTTCGAGTAGGCCATCATCGCTTTGATAATGTCCTTCATCGGCGCCGATTCATGCGAGAACAGCATGTTCACATTGCTCGGCATCGGCTGGGTATAAACGGAACCCGTAAATGTAACGCTCGGAATTTCATTGAGTGTCCGGCTGCCGATCGCGTGCAGACGATAGGTTCCCCACGAGCGGTTCGCAGCCGCCGATCGCTTTGAAGCGTCGAGCGTCGAGAACAAAAGATTGGCCGCACGCGTCGACGACGCCTGATAGTTGATCGTGAAATTGTCGGTGACCACAAGGTCGCCCTTGATCGTGCGGATACCCATGCGGTTCAATTCGTTGGCGATGCGCATAGCATCTTCATACGAAAAGACCGGGTCCCGTCCCGTTATATAGAGATTTCCGTGCAGCGTGGCCGTCTCTTGCTCAAAGGCGCCGTCTGTCCAAATGTTAGTGGCAAAGCGGTGCTCGGGCCCAAATGCCTTTAGCACGGCATAGGTGGTGGCGATCTTTACATTGGAAGCAGGGTTATAGGGCAGGTGTGAATCTTTTTCAACTACGATCTTGCCGTCAAGCGATTCGACAAGAACGCCGGAATACCCCGGGATGTTCGTCTCCGCCAAAAGCGGGATCGACGTTTTTACGCCGTTCGCGGCCAGTATTGGAGCAACATCATCGCGCCTTACGGGCGACGAGCTTCCGGTCTTGCGCACCAGCGGCGTTGCGCTCGGTGCGGGCTCCTCTTTATAGACCTGAATATCCTGAAGGAGCGGCCTGGCTTTGGAAGTCGATTGAGCGAAAGCCGAGCCGGAACCGGCGATCAAGACGGCAATACTCAACCAAAGGGCGTTAGATATTTTGAAAAATTTCATTGATTACTTCTTATTTTTTTCTGCCTTACGGTGAGGGGTGCCGCTTGCGGGGTTCGAAGCGACATTTCTCAGTATAGCAATCCTGCATTATAACTTCAACATTTTGAGCAGACGCCCAAAAGGGTGACAATTTTTCGATGCCTTTCGTCGCCGATCTGATGCCCGCAATCGTTAACGCCTCCTTATAGATAACATATATCTATCTTATACCGCTATTACGCCCGTCGTTCCTCCAAAGTTGCGAAAATATTGACATGACATAAGCTTCGGGCATAATATCGAGATTACCCCGCCGTGTGAGGAAACGTACCGAAGAAGCTATCACTGTCGACGTAATTCGAGCGGCTCACGCGGCACGGCGCGATGAGATCCGCCGAAAGCTGTTTGAATTCGAGAATATTTGGAGAACGGGCACCGATCTCGATCTGTGGCGCGAGATGGTCTTCTGCTTTTTTACCGGGGGATGTTCGGCCCGCATGGGCCTGCGTTCCATCGAGGCCGTCGAACCGCTGCTCGAATCGGGCACACAGCCTGAGCTTGCCGCGGCGCTGTCCGGAGTTCACCGCTATCCGAACGCACGTTCGCGATACGTCGTCGCCTCTCGCGAGTTCCTGACGGAACTCTGCGGTATGCGGCTCCGTACCCATTTCGAGGGATTCGATTGCCGCCTTGCCCTTCGCGATTGGCTTGCCGCCGAACGCGGGGTTAAGGGCCTCGGCTATAAAGAGGCCAGCCATTATCTCCGCAATATAGGCCTCCGCGGCTATGCGATCCTGGACAAGCACGTTCTCAATTGTCTTTATGAGACCGGGGTGATAGACGATCCCAAACCGCCTTCCACACGGCAGCGATATTTGAATTCCGAAGCATCGATGCGGGCGTTTGCCGGTGATATCGGCATCGATTTTGACGAGCTCGACCTCGTTCTTTGGTCGATCAAGACCGGCGAGATATTGAAATGATGATGTGTTGAAAAATCAAGGAGTGCGGTTTATGCGAGTTTTCGTACGTAGTTTTCGCGGCAATTTCTCCCTCGCGTTATTGTTCCTGTGCCTCCTGTTCAGTAGTTCCTACGCCTCGCCGACCCCCGATGATAACTACGTCCCGACCGACACCGATTCAAAGCGCCTTTTAAAACAAGCTGAAAAATTTCTCCGAGATGGCCGTTATCCGGAGGCCGAGCGTGCGCTTCGCCGCGTAACCGAACTCGACTCCGACAACAGCCTGGCAAAGCTTCGCCTGGCATTCGCATTGAACAAGATGCGTCGGCTTGTTGAGGCCTATGAGATAAGTTTCAAGATCGCAAAAGAAGAGCCCGAAAATGCTCACGCCTTTGCCGTTCTCGGAACAACGCTGCTCAACGCAGGACGGTTTGAGGACGCACGCACTGTGATTCACGCTGCTATCCAAAAAGACCGCCGCGACGCGCTTGCCTGGGCAAGCTACGGCCTTCTCGAATTCTACGAGAACAATATCGAAGAGAGCCTGCTCAATCTAAGAGAGGCGAACTATTACGAGCCGAACGAGCCGGATTATGTCTATGCGCTGGCTCAAGTTTCCGCACGTGCCGAACATTATCGCGAGGCGGCCGACGCCTATGAAAAGTTTCTATCGGTCTCACGCGACACTGACAGTGACCGTCGCGAGCGCATCCGCGGCCTGGTCCGCTTTCTAAAATATCTCGGGGCAAAACAGGTGCTCTACAAACTGTCGGGCGCCGATGCCGAAAAGCTCGATTTTGAACTTGTCGGAAACCGGCCGATCCTGACCGTCCGCGTCAACGACCGCAGCGAACCTCTTCGATTTGTGCTGGACACCGGATCGGGGATCACGGTACTTTCTGAGGATGCGGCCGAACGCCTGAAGATCAAGCCCGTCGCCCGTGGCGGTAATGCCCGCGGGATCGGCGGCAACGGGCAATTTGAGATCGTTTACGGTTTTCTGAAGAATGTGACCATCGGCGACGTAAAGATCAGCAATGTCCCGATCTACATTCGCCATTTCCATAACAACGTTAACCGGGTCGACGGCTATATCGGCCTTTCGCTTATCTCAAAGTTCCTTACCACGGTCGATTACGGCAACCGTACCTTCGAACTCGAAAAGAAAAAGAATGCCGGCGAGACCATCGACGACTCGGGTATTCATATTCCGCTGCGTCTCACCTCGAGCGGATTTCTCAGCGGCCATGTTCAGCTCCCCGGCGTCGAGCTGCCGCTCAACTTCATCGTCGATACCGGTGCCAGTATCTCGGTGATCAGCAACGAACTCGCAAATCTTGAGCCCGTGAACTCTTTTGAACGCGGAGAACCTCTTCGGGTGATAGGGGCCGGCGGCATAACCGAGGCCGTCCCATCGGTCACGCTGCCGAAGGTCAGTTTTGGCGAGCACTCCCGGACCGATATCGCGGCGATAGCCCTTGATCTCGATCTGATCAACGAGGTGGCGGGCTTTGAGCAAGCCGGTATCCTCGGCGGAAATTTCCTTCGAAACTATCGGATGACGTTCGACTTTTCCAACTCCGTCGTCAGTTTTTCGCCGATAGACGTCGAGCCCTGATCCGCCGTACGCTCTATCCAATGAAACTCACACTCTACCTCGAGACATCCGTAATAGGAGCGTATCTCGATAACGACGATCCATTCCGACGCGACCTCACCATCCGCTGGTTCGAACGCGAGCTTGGCGAGTACACAGCGTACACCTCGCCGCTTGTCCGCCGTGAGCTGGAGCACATTTCGGAACCGCACCGTACCGGATACCTGAAGCTTATCGACACACTTCCCGAGCTTGAACTCGCCGAGGAGGTGGCGATCCTTGCGGAGGGCTACGTCTCGCGGGGCATCTTTCACCGAAAATTTCTCGCCGATGCCGTGCACGTAGCTCTTGCATCGTTCCACAAGATCGACTATCTCGTAACATGGAACTTCGGCCACATTGCGAACGTTCGCAAACAGGCCCGCATACGACTCTTTAACACCACGGCAGGCTTCTTTTCACCGGCGATAGTCACACCCGAGTTTCTTGTCCACGAATAAAAAGGCACCCCGTTTCCGAGATGCCTTTTCCGAACTTGGTGGAGTCGAGGGGGATCGAACCCCTGACCTCATGAATGCCATTCATGCGCTCTCCCAGCTGAGCTACGACCCCGTTGAGGTTACCGCCCCTTGGGGCGAACTTTGAATCTATCGAAAACCGCCCCCGGCGTCAAGCGTTTAGCGGCCCTTGAATTCCGGCTTTCTCTTCTCCAGAAAAGCCGCTACGCCCTCCTCTTTGTCCTCGGTCGAAAAGCAAATGGCAAAGAGGTCCACCTCGCGTCTTAGCCCTTCGTCGAGGTTCGAGCGTGACGCGAACTTAACGGCCTCTTTGCACAGCCGCAAAGCGATGGGGGCCTTTGATGCGATCTTGTCCGCCAGCTCCATTGTCTTTTCCTCAAGCTGGTCCGCGGGATAGACGTGGTTCACCAGGCCGAACCGCTCCGCCGTCGCCGCGTCGATCATATCCCCGGTCAGGATCATCTCCATCGACCGCCCCTCGCCGATGAGGTTCGTCAACCGCTGGGTGCCGCCGCCGCCAGGGATGATGCCGAGATTGATCTCCGGCTGCGAAAATCGAGCCGTCTCGCTCGCGATCCTCAGGTCGCACGCCATCGCCAGCTCATTCCCGCCGCCGAGACAGAATCCGTTGACCATTGCGATCACCGGTTTCGGGAACGAATCGATCGAGTTAAAGAGCGTCGGCTGATAAAACTCGTCTCGCTGGGTGACCGGCGTGTGACCGGCAAATTCGCTTATGTCCGCACCGGCGATAAATGCCTTTTCGCCCGCTCCCGTAAGGACCAGCACCCGAACATCGTCATCTTCCCGCAGCTCTTTGAGTGCGGCGACGCCCTCTTCATGCACCTTATTGTTTAGCGCGTTCAGCTTGTCCGGACGGTTAATCGTCATTATCGCAACGCCGCCGCGCCGCTCGATCGTCAATGTTTCGTAATTCGCCATATTTAAAAATTAAAACAGGCCCGGGGCCTGTCACAACTTCACCTTCTAAATTCTCGCTACTCTTCCATACCCTCGGCGACATTGTCGTCCGCGATCCAGGCCACAAATAGCCGCATCCAGCTCTCTTTTGATTCAACGATCGCCACGCCGACGCGAGTCGTTCCGTAATTTGCCGGCGTCAGCCTTACGACCTTTGCCTTTACCTCGACCGGGACCCCGTCGGGCCGGTGCGATCGGATATAAAGGCTTTCGCCCTGTTCAACATCCTGGTTCAATTGGAATAGAGCGCCGAGCGTTGAGATGTCGTCCGTCTCGGTCGGCTCGCTCCACGCAGCGCCGTCCTCTGTCCGGCCCGATACCACTATCGGCAGCCGAAGCGCCATTCTCAGGGCAAATCGTTTCTCCTCAAATTGAGGCTGCGAGGTGGTCATCATTGCTAAAGGAGCGCGTCGCCGATCTTAAAATACCGGTGCACGAAGCCGCCGGCCGAGCCCGACGTGCCCGGTGAGTGACAATTAACGATCGCGTTAATACGTGAAATACAGTGGTGCCTAAAAATAAGGATTCGACTATTCTAACAACGGATAGTTATACTACAAACAACACATTTAACACAAATTTTTTCGCCGCCTCCGGCCTTTCTAAACTATGTCAGTAGAGACAATTGAAAAAAAAGTCGTAATTCTCGGTTCCGGCCCCGCCGGCCTTACCGCCGCTATTTACGCGTCGCGAGCCGAGCTCGACCCCCTTGTCATCGATGGCCCGCAGCCCGGCGGCCAGCTCACCATCACTACCGATGTCGAGAACTATCCCGGTTTTGCTGACGGCATCATGGGCCCCGCTCTCATGGAAGAGTTTCGCAAACAGGCTGAGCGGTTCGGCACAGAGATAAGTCAGCTTTGGATCACCGAGGTCGACCTTTCAAAACGTCCCTTTACACTCATCGCAAAGGAGAGCGAGGACGCCGAGGAGGTAAAGGCTGAGATCAAGGCTGATACGCTGATAATCTCCACCGGCGCGTCGGCCAAATGGCTCGGTATACCCGGCGAGGCCCCGATGCCCGAGGGGCTCGGCGGCAATGGTGTCTCGGCCTGTGCAACCTGCGACGGATTTTTCTTCCGCGGAAAGCCCTTGGTCGTTGTGGGCGGCGGCGACACCGCTATGGAAGAGGCTCTCTTCCTTACCAAATTTGCCTCAAAGGTCACTCTCATTCACCGTCGAGATGAATTCCGCGCCTCAAAGATAATGCAGGAACGCGTCCTGAACCACGAAAAGATAGAAATACTCTGGAACACCGAGGTAAAAGAGATCCACGGAACGAAAGAGACGGGCGTCGAGAGCGTGACGCTTTTCGACAACGAAAAAGGTGAGACCTATAACTTCCCGACCCAGGGCGTTTTCGTCGCCATCGGACACAAACCCAATACCGACCTTTTCAAGGGCGTCTTAAATATGGACGAGGTTGGTTATTTGATCACGGAAGGAAAAACGATGAAGACCAACATCGAAGGCGTCTTTGCTTGCGGCGATGCCCAGGATTCATATTACCGCCAGGCGGTCACCGCCGCCGGTACCGGATGTATGGCCGCGATCGACGCTGAACGTTTTCTCGCTGAGACCACCGCTGAGGTAGAAACGAACACGGCGACCAACTATTGATCCCGCTCGTCGAGCAGCTTTTGCAGCTCGGGCTCGATCGGCATCGGCTTAAAAAAATAAACGTTCGCCCCTCCGGTATTTCCTTTCGGATAAATACCGAGGGGCGTTTTCGTTGCCGCACCTATTATACGGATGATCTGTCCCCAGATCTCTCGCAGATCCCGACGCCTGATTCCGGACCGCAGCATCATCCAGTGTACCCGGGTGTGAACGCCCGTCTTTGCCTGTCCCAGAACATGAGCCCGCTCGAGATGCCTGAATGCCTCCGCATCCTGCCCGGCCGCGGTCAGCCGCTCGGCCAAGGCGATCTCTTCATCGATATGCTGCAGCAAACTCCGTGAGGGCATAACGGAATTCTAGCCCGACGCTTTCGTCAATCGCAACGTCGGGTTCAGCTGCCGGCACCTGACTGCGGCGTCTTTACTACCTTCGACGGGTCAAAACCCTTTTCCCGTGCACGCTCTAATATGCTTTTATAGGTCGCTTCGTCCATCTCCGGCTCGCGGCTGAGGATCCAGAAATAGTCGCGGCCCGGGTCGCCGATCACCGAATATCGGTATTCCGGCCCCAGCTCGATCACCCAGTAGTTGCCCCACACCCATGGCAGCCAAGAGAGCCAGCCCGGAGCGAACCTGACCTTCAGCTTTCCCGGCACGTCTTTGTCCGGAACTTTAGCCTCGCCCGTCGCCTTTTTCATTGAACCGTCCGCCTCTCGGCATTCGTTCACGACCTCGATCTTGCCGTTATCTTTCAAGCGATAGGTGGCCGTTGTGTCGCCGGTGCAGTCCCGCTGAAAGCGGTTCGGGTATTTCGCGATCTCGTACCATCGGCCCTCGTAGCGATTCAGATCAACCGGAACGGTATTGAGTTCCTGCCCACTTACGCCGCCTCCCCACGCTGCCGCGGTCAACAATATAAATACAAAAATGATAAAATTGTTCATATCAAAACTCCTCGGCCGTCTCGCTTTGGCCTGCTATTCAATTCGTACGTGCAGGCCGAACGGATTTAGTCGGGGAGAAACTCTTTTAATTCTTTAATAGGAACTTTACTTGAAAATATGCCTATCTACGAATATCGATGTAAAAAGTGCGGAGCACATTTGGAAAAGCGCCAAAGCGTTTCAGATGCACCGCTGACAGAGTGCGAAGCGTGCGGCGGCGAGCTCGAAAAACAATGGTCGCTCTCCGGATTTCAATTCAAAGGAGCCGGCTGGTACGTCACCGATTATGCCGGCAAGACCTCCGGCAACGGCGACAGCAAAGAAAAAACATCCGCGGGCGAATCAACCGCATCGGCCGATTCTGCATCAAAGGTTAAAAGCGACACGCCGGCGACGCCCGGTTCGAAGGCCTCCGACTGATCTTATTATGTCCCTGATGCGGTTTGCATCGATCGCGATATTGATCACGGCCGCAGCACTTGCGGCGGCCGCACAGTCGCGCCACGCTGCACGCGGTTCCGATAGCAGCGGTACGATACTCACCGTCACCGCCAAACGTACCGACGGCAAATCAGACCCCATCCGCCTCGAAAATATCTATCTCTACGAAAACGGCATCGAGCATCGGGTGAACGGCTTTAGCTATGACCCCTCGCCATCGCGGATCGTGCTCATCGTCGACAATTCCCTGACCCTTGCCGCTTCGACCGAAAAGCTGAGTGCAGCGGTGATGGAGTTCGCCTACGAGATCTACGACGGCGACCAGCTTTTCGTGATCGCCTATGACGAAAAGCCCGAGATCATTCAGGAGTGGACCGATTCTGCAGACAAGCTGAAAGAATCGCTCGGCCTGCTTCGCAAAACCGGAAACCCGTATCTATTCGATGCCTTGAACGTGACTATGCGCGAAGTGCTTCAGCCGCTGATGCCGGGGACCCGCAAAACGGCTGTCGTCGTTATCGGCGACGGGCTCGACCGCGGCAGCGATGCTGAGTTTGACCGCCTGCTTGCCGATCTGCAGATGATGAACGTGACCGTTTATGCCCTGCAGCTCCCCGACCGCACCGGCGGAGCGTATCGCCGCAATCAGCCAAAAGCCGGAGTAGTGATCAAACGCCTAACCGAAGAGACCGGAGGGCTTGCTTTCCCCCTCGATGATGCTCAGACCGCGGCAAAGGCGATCTGTGACGAGCTCAGACAGGACCGCTATCTTCTTTCTTACTTGCCGCTTAACACATCATCATACGAGCCTCGACGTCTGCTGCTGCTCGGTGACGAGGGCATCAGTCTTCGCACAAAAAAGGCCCAGCCGCCCAATATCAAATAGGTTCACAATCGCCCCCGAACTGCTCAGCCGCACGGTTTTGTGTTAATATTCCACGCGTAAGCTGTCCGCAATCCGGAGAAAGTCGTGTCAGATTCAAAGAACAACCCGGGCCCGCCCCCGGACGATTTTTCAAAGACCGTCCCAAATGTCCGTCTGCCCGAAGACCCCGGCAACGTCGATTGGGACAAGACCAATTACAACATGCCCCGGCAGCCCGCCGGCGATGATTGGGGAAAGACGGTCACCAATATAAAACCTATCGACACGAGCAACGAGCCCGATTACGGAAAGACGATGTATCCGGGCCAGAAAGAGCAGCCCTCAGATGCTGACTGGGGCGCGACCCGGAACGACATACGCGTGCCGGACACGGATTTCAGCGATATGCGGTCGGGCTCAGAACCGGCCTACGATAAGACGACGCCATACTTTCAGCTACCCGAGGCAGACCGGCAAAAGTATCAAAATCTGCCCCCGACCCCGACCGAACAGGCAGCACAGGAGGCGCAAGAGAAAAAGGCGGCAGGCGGTATTCCCGGATGGGTCTGGGCGTCGGCCGGGCTTTTTGCGATGTTCCTGTTCGCCGTGCTTGTTCTGCTAGTCGTCTATCTGTTTTTCATTCGCGATACGAGCTATTCGGTGACTGTACGGAGTGCCCCGCCGGGCAGCGATTTTTTTGTCGACGGCAGGCCGTGGGGCCTATCCAGCGCCGATGGGTCAAAGGTCCTGACGCCGTTGGGAAGCGGAGTGCGCAAGATAACCATCACGCATCCTACCTACGAGTGTGAGCCCGCGACCGTGGATCTAAAAGACGGGGTAAACCCGCCCGCGGTGATCGCGGTATGCAAGGCTATGGCGGTCAAACCCGGCGAAAATTGCGGGACGTTCAATCCCGGCGAATTCGACAAGGCCGAGCGCTGTTATAACCAGGCACTCGACGCTTTGCCTGACGACTTTAGCGATGAGGCTCTGGTAAACGCTCTCAACATCCTGATCATTAATTTCGATTCGGGTAAGTTTGACGTCCCGCCGCAGCGGTTGGCCGCGCTGCAAAAAGGCGCCGGATTTATCAAGAAGCTTCAAGAACGCGAGCCCTCGATCGTTCTGGAGGTTGGCGGCCACACCGATTCGGTGGGCAACGCCGCGTCGAACCAGACCCTTTCAGAAAACCGGGCGACGGCCGTCCGCGATGTCCTCGTACGCTACGGCGTAAATGCCGCCGGTCTGCAGACAAAGGGTTACGGCATGACCCAGCCGAAATTTGACAACAATACCGAACAGGGCAAGTTCCTTAACCGCCGAATACAGTATTCAGTCGTAAAACGTTAACCGGATACCTAGCCCAAAAAAAGGCCCGGTCCTGGGACCGTGGCCTTTTTTCATTAGCTTTCCCGTCTATCAAACCGTCACAATCCAGCGTCCCGTGGTGTCTTTTTATCGTTATGAACAAGACCTTTCTTACTATCGCGTTCGCGCTACTATTCGCGGTTCAGGCCTTTGCCAATGACCCGCGCGTCAACGTCACGATCGTCACGGATCAGGCCGACGCGGTGCTCAATGTCCTCGACAAACGCGCCGCTAATAAGCGTTCGAACAGCCGCGACTGGCGCCGCCTGGTGAACTCTGAAGGCTATCGCCGCCTGAAGGCGCGTGAAGAGTCGCTCGGCCGCGAATTTTCAGAGCAAGCCTTTATCGAGTTTCTTAACTCACCCGAGCTTGCAGCCCGCCGAACGAAGCTTGCAGCGACGCTCCGTGCATGGCGAAAGATGAACGTGACCGCGGCCGGCGAACGAGCCCTCGCATATTTGCCCCGAACTGCGACGATACGCGCGAAGATCTACCCGGTCATCAAACCCCGGGACAACAGCTTTGTATTCGATATCAGGAACGACCCCGCGATCTTCGTCTATATCGACCCTGCGGTTACGCCCGAACAGTTCGAAAATATGCTCGCCCACGAGCTTCACCACATAGGCTTCGGGACCGCCTGTCCCGCACCTAAGACCCAAACTGCCCTGAACGAGCTATCAGCTCCGAAACAAAGTTTTTATCGATGGACGGGGGCATTCGGAGAGGGTTTCGCAATGCTTGCCGCGGCCGGCGGCCCTGACCGCCACCCGCACGAATTCAGCAACGCGGAAGACCGCAACCGCTGGGACAGCGACGTTCAAAACTTCGCCCGCGACCTCAAAAGCGTCGAACGATTCTTTTTGGATATTCTGGATGAAAAATTGACCGACCACCAGATACTTACGACCGCTCGCTCATTTTATGGCGTCCAAGGCCCGTGGTACACGGTCGGTTGGCGAATGGCTGCCGAGATAGAAACAGCGTTCGGAAGGGAGAGGCTGATCGATTGCTTCTGCGACCAGCGAAAGCTCTTCGAAACCTACAACCGCGCAGCTACGGATAAGAATGTTGTCTGGTCCCGTGACTTTCTCCGCCGACTGCATTGAGCAAGTGAGCGGTCGGCTCAGGCGGCAAGAGCACTCTTGAGGCGTCGAATAAAACGCTTGTCGCTCAAGAGATCAGATTTGAGATCTTCAGTGCTTTGCGCTTTGGGATCATCCGCAACGACCTCACGCAGTGCCTGATTTATCAAAGTTTGGTAACCCACGCCCTCGGATTCGGCAGCATCCCTGAATCGTATCAACACATCGTTATCAAGGTACATCGTGACACGTGTTTTTCCACGAGCCTCGGCGCGAAGTTTTCGAACAGCCGGCGGTAAGTTTCGCAAGGCCGTCTGGCGAAGACGCTTTCCGAAATCCTCTTCGTTTATAGCGCCCTTTTCAATGTCGTCTTCTTTGCTTTTCATACTCTCTCACCATCCAACGCTCTGCTCGCCGTGCCGTGATAAACCTGATCTCATCATCTATCGCAGTGAAGATCGCCATCACCAACCCATACTCTGCATGTTTGTCGATCACCATCATCCGCCGCTCGTCGTGTGAATGCATGGTGTCATCGGCAAAAATCGCAAACGGATCTTCCAATACCTCGCTCAATCGCGCAAGATCGACCCCATGGTCCTTGATCACCTGTTTTCGCTTCTTTTCGTCCCAGGTGATCATCTAACTATTATATACATATACTTGTATGCATGTAAACGGGAATTAGGCGGGCAATTATACCGCCACCGGCGCGGCGATCTTCCCATGGGATTTATATCCCACGAGGTTGAGATTCTCGTACTTGAAATTCAAAAGGCCGTCCAACCCTTTCAGCTCTTTACCGCCTGCGATCTCAAGCCGCGGCAGCTCGAGCGGTTCACGGCTGAGCAGCTCTTGGACCTGCTCGAGGTGATTCGAGTAAATATGCAGATCGCCGAACGTATGTATAAAATCGCCCACCTCGAGCCCCGACACATGCGCGACCATATGCGTCAGCAGGGCATAGCTCGAAATATTGAACGGCACGCCCAGAAAAGCATCTGCCGAGCGTTGGTAGAGCTGACAATGCAGCGTCCGGCCGTCTTCAACCTTGAACTGAAACAAAGTATGGCACGGCGGCAGCGCCACCTCGTCGCACGTCTCAGGGTTCCATCCCGAAACGATAAGCCGCCGCGAATTCGGGTTGGTCTCGATCTCCCCGATCAGCCGAGCGATCTGGTCGACCCCATTCATTTTCGGATAATCCCCGCCGAACGACCGCCAAAGATAACCGTAAACGGGGCCGAGGTCTCCGGCCTCGCGGTCGAATTTCGCAGTCTGCTCGGCCGTCGCCCACTCTTCCCAAATATCCACGCCTCTTGCCCGAAGATCTGCCTCATCCGTGGACCCGCTCAGAAACCAAAAAAGCTCCTCCGCCACCCAGCGAAACGGGACACGTTTCGTCGTCACGATCGGAAAGCCCTCTCTCAGGTCGAACCGCGTCTGATATCCGAATGCCGAGATCGTTCCGACCCCCGTCCGGTCCTCATGCCGCGAACCGGTTTCGAGGATGTGCCTCAATAGGTCGTGATATTGTCGCATCGATGTGATTTTAGCCCCTCCGCAATAAATCTGGAAGCTGGAAGCTGAAAACTGGAAGCTGTGTTGAAAACAAACCTATCCGAATAAGTCCGCCGCCGCCATTGGCACACGTTGCGGTTAACAAATACGACCAAAACATCTACAATCCATCCCATGGACCGCAAGCTCGAGATCAGCTTTAACAGCCCCCAATGCGGATGGATGTCGATCGGATTCAACGACGGCGTGAACGAATTTCACACGACCACCGCGCACGCTCCGCACGAAACCGCTCTGCCCGACCTGATGCGGATTCTCACTGCCCTCGCCGCCAATGGCGGAAACCCGGCTGGCAGCCCGGGTGTAGCACACGAGGAGTATATTCTTAAATGGAACCGCGACCCCGAAGAATTTGATTTTCGTTTTGTACGAGCCGGCGCCGATCTAACCATCGAGATCTATCAGTACCCCACCGACGACCGTGTCCCGTCCGAACGTGAGCTTGTCTACTCCTACTCCGGGCCCGTTCGCGATGTCATCACCGCATTCGCCGAAACCTTTCATCAGCTCTACGAAGACCGCGACACCGACGAATTCGAATTCAACTGGCGCCAACCTTTTCCTCACCGCGAGTATGAACAATTTATGGCAATAGCACCATGACTCGCGATAGGTAAGATAATCCGCCACGCGTTTCATGGACGGGCTCTACGAAGACGCCATGGCCCCAACTATAGGCCATAGAATGGAAGGGCGACCCCAAAATTGATATCATTTAAGTTCGTATCAAACTAGGTTTGGTACGTTTTTGTGTTTAATGAAAGAGAAACTTTTAAACCTCCTCGCCTGTCCCACCTGCGGCGGCGACATCCTTCTCGCTTACGCAAGTAAGTACGAAGGTAAAGAGATCATTGACGGGGTTCTCACCTGTAAAAAGTGCGACCGCGAATATAAGGTCGTCCGCGGGGTTCCGCGCTTTGCCGATCTCGGCAAGATAGAGGCCGACAAGGCTGAGACCGCCGAAAACTTCGGCTGGCAATGGACCCACTTTACGCAAGAGGACCCGAAATATAACGAACAATTTCTCGGTTGGCTTCAGCCCGTCACGCCCCAATTTTTCGAAGGCAAGATCGTCCTTGAGGGCGGCTGCGGCAAGGGACGCCACACAAAGCTCGCCGCCCAATGGGGAGCCAAAGAGGTCGTCGGCATCGATCTCGGCGACGGGGTCGAATCCGCATTTGCCCTCACCCGCGAACTCCCGAATGCACACATCATCCAGTGCGACATCTTTAAGCTCCCGCTCAAACGCGCCTTCGATTACGCCTTCAGTGTCGGGGTGCTTCATCACACCCCCGACCCCAAAAAAGCCTTCACCTCGCTCGCCTGCAAGGTCAAAAAAGGCGGCCATATCTCCGCCTGGGTGTACGGCGCCGAGAACAACGAGTGGATCACGCGCTACGTCAACCCCATTCGCGAGGGCTTTACCTCAAAGATGAGCCAGCCCGTGCTTTATCAGTTATCAAAGCTGCCGACGCTTTCGCTCTTCCTGACGACAAAGCTCGTCTATCGGCCGGCGAATATCGCCGCTAAGGGGGTCGCCAAAAAGCTTTTTTATAACGATTACCTAAACCACCTCGGCAGTTTTGGGTGGCGCGAACAGCACAACATCGTCTTTGATCACCTCGTCGCCCCAACGGCGTATTACATTTCGAAGGACGAGTTCGAGAATTGGTGGGCCGATATTAGGGCCGAAGATGTAGAGATCGTCTGGCACAACAGCAATAGCTGGTGCGGTTTCGGCCGTATCGCGGGCGGCGTTGCCGCGTGCACCGCAGGAGCATGATCTTTCACGACAATGTCTCGCCCCGTTACCGCTCGATGGTCGAAGACGCCGTCGCGGTCATACTTGAAATGGGCAACGACACCCACCGCCGCACGATCAAGGCTCTAACCCGCGGCGATGTCGAGATTCGCGTGGTTCCGCTCAGCAAGATCAACGTAAGCGGCATCACGGGGCTCGTGAGCCGTCGAAACACCAATCGTCAGATCAACGACGAGCCGATAAGTTTTTACGAGGCACTCGGCCACGTCCACATCACTTTTTCTGACTGGACATTCGACACCGCCGGATCCCGCGGCGTCGAGGGGACACTGGTTCACGAGGGGCTTCACGCCTTCGATTTCGCCGAGATAATATCGAGCTTTTCGCGGGCAGAGACGGACCCGCTCGACATCTTCGACCTCTCGCTTTACGAACTCGAACGCCGTGCCGCCGTTACCTCTGCCGAGTACCTCAGCCTCATCGGCAAAGAGGATTACATCGACGAGGGCGTGCAGCTCGGGCTCGTCGGGCTCGATCGTGACGGCGTCCCGTTCGTCGATATCGAAGGCATCGAATCCCGCATGCAGAACGGCTACCGCGTCAACGCTTCCGACCAGGGCATCATGATCAGCCGCCTCCTCGGCATCCGCCCCAAAGGCACCGGCGGCCTCCTCGCCTACCTCGGCTTCTAGCCCGAAAAACCTTGCCAATTCTCCCCGACCTGCTGTTTAATAGCTGACATGCGATTTCCCATTTCGGCCCTGTACTTGTTGTTGTTCGCTTCGCTCACTGTATTTGCCCAAGATCCCGATACCCCGGGCAAGGCAGATTTCGACCTCGGCATGCGCCTGGTCGGCGAAGAAAAATTTGAAGAAGCGATCAAGGCATTCCGCGCAGCCGAACGGTTGAGCCCGAAAGAGGCCGCCATTCCCGCTAATATAGGCCAAGTCTATCTTCGGCTCGGCCGTCCGGCGGATGCTGTCGCTCCGCTTAAACGGGCCGTCTCGCTAGCTCCCGAATTGCCTCCTATTCGCGTTGAACTCTGCCGCGCTTTGAGCATGATCAAAGAGCACGGTGATGCGATCCGAGAATGCGAAAAGGCCGTCGAGCTTGACCCGCAATGGGACCGCGCCCACTCCGCACTTTTCATCGCCCGTCAGACGGCGGGCCGCCCCACCGAGGAACTGCTACGAACCCTCGACATCGCCCTCGGCCTTCTGCGCGATAGTGAGATCCTGCTTGTTCTCGGTGCCGACGAATATTTCTACAACGGAAATTATCTTTATGCTCAGGAGCTTCTCGAGCGCTTGACCTCCCTTTATCCCGATGTCCCCGGATACCACGGCCGTCTGGCTGAACTTTACCTGCGAACGGGACGTGATACTGATGCTCTTGCCTCAGCCCGGAAGGCGTTGTCGCTCGCCTCTGATAGCTCTTTCGGTAACTTCGCGATGGGCCTTATATTTCACGAGCTGGGGCAACATCACGACGCGATCGAAGCTTTTTCTAAGGTCACATCGACAGAACAGCGGTTAAGCTGGGCAAACTACTATCGAGCATTGAGCCTCTCGCGCATCGGCCGCCGCGAAGAAGCCGCCAACGTCCTTCAAGATCTGGCAGCGCAAAATCTTGGTGTATTTCAGTTCCATTACGAGCTAGGCGGGATTTTAACTAAGTTGTCGAGATATGAAGACGCCGTTGTCCCTCTGTTCCGAGCGGTCGAATTGCAGCCGGACAACCTGGCCGCAAACTCGAGTCTTGGCCTAGCCCTTTTTGAAGGGGCTCGGTACGAAGAGGCTTTGCGATATTTGGCCAAGGCACAAGAGATCCAACCTTCGAATGAGACCGTCGCGATGTTCATTGGGGTCGCACGTGCACGAAGCACCCGCGTCCCCCAGATTGATGATATGAAACGTTTCGCAGCCCAGAATCCGACACACGTCGATATTCGGCGTTCCCTCATCGAGGTTCTTTCGTACGCCCGACGGGCTGACGAGGCGGCGGTTTACGCAAAAGAACTCTACGAGCTCGACCCTCGCGACCCTGAGATATTCATCAGGATCGGTGTCGGATTCTACACTGCCGGCCTCTATGACGAGGCGAAAAGGGCATACGAGCACTCTTTGTCGATCGTTGACAATCCCTCCGCCCATCTGAATCTTGCGTTAGTTTATATAAATCGGGGCGACCCTGAGAAGGCATTTGCTTCGTTCGAACGTGTCCTCGCAATGAAACCGGATGCCGCGGAAATAATGTTCCTTTACGCCACATACTTGCAGAACTACGGTAAACGGCGTGAGGCATTAGATATCCTGAAACGGTCGATCGCGATCAAGCCTGCAAACGCGCCTGCTATTTACGATGCCGGCATTCTTTCGGAAAGGCTTGGAGAGCACGACGCAGCACTCCGATATCTCGACTCGCTGCGCCCGCTCGACCCTCGCCTTGCCAACTTCCTCGAGCGCACCATTAACTTGCGCGTACTAAGATAAGAACCCCTCATCTGGTTTTCAGGTTCACGGATGTGGCAAACTATACATCGTGGCAACAGCTTTACCGCAAGAGATGCAGCAGCACACCTACGCGATCATGGACCGCGTGGAGGATAGCCATTGGTGGTTCGTAGGCCGCCGAGCCATCCTCGAAATGTTCCTTCGCAAGTTGACCGCAAATCGCAAATCGCAAATCGAAGATCGCAAAATTCTTGATATTGGTTGCGGCACTGGTGCCAATCTCGAAATGCTCTCCCAGTTCGGCACGGCTGAGGGTGTCGATGTCTCCGACGACGCTCTCGAGTTCTGCCGTAAAAAGGACCTAAAGGTCAGCAAGGGGCTGGCTGAAACCCTGCCCTACCCGGACGAGACATTCGATATCACCACCGCGCTTGACGTCATCGAGCACCTCGACGACGACATCGCCGGCCTAAAAGAGATGTATCGGGTGACTAAGACGGGCGGCCATGCCCTCATCTTCGTTCCGGCATTCATGTGGCTCTGGGGCGTGCAGGATGACATCTCAAATCACCGCATCCGCTACACCAAAAAACAGATCGTCGACCGCCTCACCAAGGCCGGCTTCACCGTCGAGCGAGCCACCTACGCCAACTTCACCTTCTTTGCCCCCATCCTCGGCGGCCGCACCCTTATGCGCCTGACCGGCATCAAGCCGGAATCCGAGAACAACGTCAACATTTCTGCCCTCAACGGCCTGTTCGGCAAGATTTTTTCCGCCGAGCGCCACTTGCTCAACAAGTTCAATTTCCCCTTTGGCGTTTCCATCGTCGTCACGGCCCGAAAATGATTGCCGATCCTTACATTTATCGTTTCATACTTCGCTTCTTGTTCTTGATTCTCATAACCCCTGTTCTGTGCGCTGCCCAAGAATTAAAGGGCAGCAAGGTTCTTGAACCGATTCCAGCCGCACAACAACCGAGGCTGATCGTTCGTCTCAAAGAACAGATCCGGAATGAGCGAGATCGGGATTGGACAAGTATGTTCGCCCTACTTCCAAAACAACATACTCAGGAACCGGACCTGACTCTTGAAGAGTTTGTGTTGAGACAAAACCGCTGGAAAACCAGATCGTTGTACGTGTTGGATTTTGTTCCCAGTGCAACGGTTGAAAACGAATCGATCGACGCCGACTACGTGATTTTCGGCTGCGCGAGATCAAAGGATGGGTGGTTCTCTAAATGGACAGACGCAAGTATCGGTGTCGCTTTCGAAAATGGTGATTGGTTTATCGATCAGGTTCACTGGTTAGTTCCCAGCCTTCACACCGAACCCCGAAAGTGCAAACCGGACAAAAAGAACGATCCCCTGCGGGACCCAAACTAGTTATCCTAGTGGATCAGCCCTGGAAAGTAAACTTCTTCCGATTTCCCCCCGCATGTGTAAAAATAGAAGTTCAATACACTTCAGCGAAAGCTGTTTTTTCAGCTGCGAATACGGTCGGCGCATGGGTGCGCAGGCCGGCATCGCGGCTATTCTTGAACGATAAAGGGGGATAAATGGCAAAGCGAGATAAGACAAACTTTACCAACAGCGAGGACGCAAAGAACCGCGACCTCGAACAAAATCGCGAACGCTCAGAGGAGCAATTCCTGACCACAAACCAGGGCGTCCGCATCAACGACAATCAAAATTCACTTAAGGCCGGCGAACGGGGCGCGACACTGCTCGAAGATTTCATCATGCGTGAAAAGATCACGCACTTCGACCACGAACGCATACCGGAGCGTATCGTCCATGCGCGCGGCTCCGCCGCCCACGGCTATTTTCAGGTTTACGAATCGATGGCCAAATACACCTCGGCCGCATTCCTTCAAGACCCTTCGGTGAAAACGCCTGTGTTCGCGCGTTTCTCGACCGTGGCGGGCTCACGCGGCTCGACCGATCTGGCGCGCGATATTCGCGGTTTCGCCGTCAAGTTCTACACCTCTGAGGGCAACTACGATCTGGTCGGCAATAACGCTCCGGTCTTCTTCATCCAGGACGCGATGAAGTTCCCCGACCTCGTCCATTCGGTCAAGCCCGAACCGCACAACGAGATCCCTCAGGCCGCGGCGGCCCACGACACTTTTTGGGATTTCATCTCGTCGATGCCCGAATCGATGCACGCCATCATGTGGGCCATGAGCGACCGCGGCGTGCCACGCTCTTTTCGAATGATGGAGGGCTTCGGCGTCCACACATTTAGGTTTATCAACGCCAAGGGCCGCTCGCATTTCGTAAAGTTTCATTGGAAACCGAAGCTCGGCCTCCACTCTGTTCTCTGGGACGAGGCCACCCGCATCTCCGGCAAGGACCCCGATTTTCACCGCCGCGACCTTTGGGATGCGATCGAGGCGGGTCAATTCCCGGAATGGGAATTCGGTGTTCAGCTTGTTCCTGAAGAGGACGAGCACCGGTTCGGCTTTGACCTTCTCGACCCGACCAAGATCATTCCGGAAGAGATCGTGCCCGTCCGGCGTATCGGCAAGATGGTGCTCAACCGCAATCCGGACAACTTTTTCGCCGAGACCGAGCAGGCGGCGTTCCACCCCGGCCACATCGTTCCCGGCATTGATTTCACCAACGACCCGCTGCTTCAGGGCCGGCTGTTCTCCTATCTCGACACTCAGCTCTCACGGCTCGGCGGGCCAAATTTTCACGAGATACCGATCAACCGCCCCGTGGCACCGGTACACAACAACCAACGCGACGGGATCCATCGGCAGACGATCAACGTCGGCAAATCCGCGCATGATCCCAACACACTTCGCAACGGCTGCCCGTTCCAGGCGATGATGAGCGAGGGCGGTTTTGCATCCTACGCCGAACGCATCGACGGGGCAAAGATCCGGGCCCGTAGCCAAAGCTTCCGCGATCATTTCAGCCAGCCGCGAATGTTCTACCGCAGCCATTCGCCCGCCGAGCAAAAGCACATTCGCGACGCTCTGCTTTTCGAACTAGGAAAGGTAAAGACCGTCGAGATCCGCGAGCGCACGGTCGGGCTTCTAACGCAGATCGATAAAGATCTGGCTCGTCAGGTGGCCGAGGGCCTCGGCGTTGATTACCCGCGAAGGCCGGATCAGCCGATGAACCGCAGCTTTGGGGCCGACACTAAGCCCGCCTCCGTGCAACCCGTAAATGCTGATCCGCCGGTCGAAGCCTCGCCGGCATTAAGCATGGAAAATACGGTGAAAGACACTATCGCGACCCGGCGGATCGCGGTTCTTGCCGCCGACGGAGTGGACGAACGCGCCTTTAATGCGATGAAAAAACAACTTGAAAACCGCGGGGCCATGGTCAAGGTCGTTTCAAAACGTAACGGCAAGATCACCGGCTCGGGCGGCTCTGAGATCAAGGTCGATGAGACCTTCATCACTACCAGCTCGGTGCTTTTCGACGCCGTCTACCTGCCGGGCGGCGAGGTGAGCATCGATATCCTGATCGAATCGGCTGAGGCGATTCATTTCGTCGATGAGGCGTTCAAGCACTGCAAAGCTATTGCCGCCGAGGGCGACGGCATCCGGCTGCTCGACCTTTCATATGCCGGCCGGGCCAAGGACGAAGACCCGTTCGTTTTCGCAGGACGCGGCATCGCCGCCGGATTTATCGATGCCATTGCCAAACATCGAAATTGGGAACGCGAACTGCGCGGCAGCGTCCCCGCTTAGGCTGCATCATCAAGCGTCTGCGAGATCTTGCCGAGGTTCAAGCTTCTCGCAGACGCGTTAAATATGTCAAAATACGTCCCGCCCATGGAATACAGCTCGTGGTGCGCCCCGATCTCCACGACACGGCCTTCCTTCAAAACATAGATCAGGTCTGAGTCGATTATCTGTGAGATGCTGTGCGAGATCACGACTACGGTCCGATTCGCCTTTATGGCGTCGAGGCTGTTCTTGATCTGCTCGGTCGCTACGGCGTCGAGGCTCGCCGTCGGCTCATCCAAAAAGATCACCCGCGGGTCTTTCAAAAAGAGCCGTGCGATCGCAATGCGTTGCTGCTGCCCGCCGGATAAAAGCTGCGCCTCCGAATCATAGCCATTAGGAAGTTTTTCGACCTGATCGTGCAGATATGCCTGCTTGGCCGCCCGCACCACCTGTTCAAAGCTCGCCGCCATATTGCCGTACCGGACGTTCTCCTCGATCGATCCGCGAAAGATGTGGTTCTTTTGCAGCACGAGCCCGATCCGCTGTCTAAGCTCACGTGTGTCAAACTCGGCGATGTCCCGCCCGTCAAGCAAAATCTCTCCCCGCGTCGGTGCGTAAAACTTGCACAACAGATTCAGCAGCGTCGATTTTCCCGCACCCGAAAGCCCCACCAGCGCCACGGTCTTTCCCGCCGGTATAGTCATCGTAACGCCCTCAAGCGCCTGCGTCCCGTTCGGATAAATAAAGTCCACGTTGCGGAGCTCAAACTCTCCGCGGAGCCCCTCAGCCGAGACATCGCCGCTCTCTTCTATCGCGCCGTCAGCGTCAAGGATTTCAAAGAATCCCTCCGCGTATGTCAGCGCCTCATTGATCTCGTCATAGATCCGATGGAGCTGCCTAATAGGCGCCGAGACGTTATTAAAGAGCAAGATGTGAAACATTATCGCCCCGATCGTCATCTGCTGATCGAGCACGAGATATGCCGTCAGAATGATGATCAGCGTCACGCCGACCTGCTCAGAAAATGTTTTCATCGCATCGAACGAGTAGTTCGTTCGCCGCTGCTTCATCTGGGCATCGATCAGGTTCTGCTGCAGCCGCGCCTGCTTGTCCCGTTCGTATTCCTCTCTGACAAAAGACTTGATAACGATGATCGATTCGATGATGTTGAAAAGCCCGTTGGTCTTCTGCTCCCTTAGCTCGCGAAGGCCGCGCCTTACCCCCTTGAGCATCGCCGCCTGACGCCAGCTCAGGAAAAAATAGAAGGGCAAGATAACCGCCGCGACCAGCCCGACCCAAACGTTTGCGTTGAACATAACGACCAGCGCCAGCCCCGCATTGGCAAACAGCGGCAAGAGGTCAATAAAGATCCGCTGCACAAAACGCGTCAAACTCTCAGCACCGCGGTCTATCCGTGTCTGCAGCTTTCCCGTCGCATTTTCGTCGACCGTATAGAATGCGTAGCGGTACGACAGGATCCGCTCGACAGCGTGCTGCGAGAGTTGGCTGGAAAGGTGGATCCTGATGCGCTCGCCCAGCATACTCTGCCCGTATTTGACGGCGATATTGACCAGTTCCTTAACAAAGAGAACGACGGTGATGAAGATCAGCAGCGGCGCGGCCCCGTCGGCTGTCCTCCCCGCATCGATGAGGCTCTGTATCGAATCGACCGTATAGCGCAGCACGAGCGGGTTCACCTGTGCCGCGACCGCTCCGATCAGCGTCAGCACAAGCGAAAAGACGACCAGCCATTTGTGCGGCCGGACAAACGGCACGAGTCGCCCGATTATCTGCCAGATATTCACCTTTGAGACTTTAGCACAGCCCGCGTTTCATCCTCCACGGCTGTATTTTCGCGCCCGAAACGTCTAAATTATTTATTCGCCCGCTGTTTTCCTATGGACGCCACCGTTAACACGATGACCGCCGCCGGACCGGAGCTCTCGCTTTTTCTCCCCGTTCTCGACGAGGAAGAGAATCTCCGCCCGATGCACGCAAAGATCGCCGCTGCGCTCGACACGCTCGGTCGAGCTGCGGAGGTTATCTATGTCGATGACGGCTCTACCGATAGATCCCTGGATATCTTGAAAGAGATCGCTTCCGAAGACACCCGCGTCCGCGTCATCTCGCTGCGCCGCAACTATGGCCAGACCGCAGCGATGGCCGCCGGAATCGATGCCGCTAAAGGTGAGATCCTCATCCCGATGGACGCCGACCTCCAGAACGATCCCGCCGACATCGGCCGTCTGCTCGAAAAGCTCGACGAGGGTTACGACGTCGTCTCCGGCTGGCGTAAGAACCGACAGGACAAGCTCGTCTCGCGCAAGATCCCGTCACAGATCGCCAACCGCGTTATCTCCTGGATCGGCGGCGTCCCGCTCCACGACTACGGATGCTCGCTCAAGGCCTATCGCCGCGAGGTGCTAAAAGACGTAAAGCTCTACGGCGAGATGCACCGCTTCATCCCGATCTATGCCTCATGGGCCGGTGCCCGCGTGACCGAGATCCCGGTCGATCATCACGCCCGCACCGCCGGCAAATCGAAATACGGCATCTCGCGCACCATAAAGGTGATCTTTGACCTGATCACCATCAAGTTCATGGCCGAGTACCACACAAAGCCGCTCTACGTTTTCGGCGGTTTCGGCATGCTCGCTTTCGTCATTTCGTTCATCGCCGGCGTCTGGGCGCTCATCCTCAAGCTCTTTTACGACACGTCATTCATCCTGACGCCGCTCCCGATCATCGCCATCGTAATGCTGGCCATATCGGTGCAGTTCTTCCTTATGGGCCTCCTAGCCGAACTCCTCGTCCGCACCTACCACGAATCGCAGGACAAAACGATCTACGCGGTGCGGGAGAAGATAGGATTCGAGTGAATCAGTACCGTCTGCGTAAGCGGACGGCTATGGTTGTCAGTACCGTCTGCGTAAGCGGACGCCTAGGTTGTCAGTGTCGTCTGCGTAAGCGGGCGGCTAATATGTAACTATGTGGAACGATACAGAAGAGCCGCTCGCCTACCTCATCACTTTCCGCACATACGGCACTTGGCTGCACGGCGATGAACGAGGTTCGACCGATCGCCTAAACAACGTTTATGGCGAGCCGTTCATTAAGCCCGATCCAATATTGGAAAAGCACAAACGACGGCTTTTGAGATCTGCCCCCTTTATCCTGGACGCACCTCGCCGTCAGGTCGTGGATAGGGCTGTCAGAGAAGTGTGTGAACACTACCAGTGGTACCTAAATGCGATCCACGTGAGGACAAACCATGCCCACGTCGTGATGCAATGCGCCGACCGATGCTCCCGGAAGGCTCTGCGTCAATTCAAATCTTTTGCCACCAGACGTCTTAGAGAGGCAGGGCTTTGGGAGCATGATCATAGTCCGTGGGCCGAAAAAGGCAGCCGCCGCATGATCTGGACGCCTGCGGGTTTGGAAGCGGCCGTTGAATACGTTAAGAATAGACAAGGCGGGCCATTACCGGATCTTGGAAGCTGACTTGAAGTCCGTCCGCTTACGCAGACGGTACTGACCTCGCGGCTCACTGCTCACCATCTTATGTGCGGCATCACCGGTTATCTCAACCTGGACACAACCAAACCTAGCCATGACGCCGAGGTGGTGCTGCACTCGATGTGTGACCGCATTCAGCATCGCGGGCCCGATAGCGAGGGGATTTGGCATGACGATACGGCGGCTCTCGGGATGCGGCGGCTTTCGATCATCGACTTGAAGACCGGTGATCAGCCCGTCTTCAACTGCGACCGTTCCGTCATCGTGATGATGAACGGCGAGTTATATAACTATCGCGAGGTCCGGGCCGAGCTCGAGGCCAAGGGCCACAAATTCACCACGCAGTCCGACACCGAGATCCTCCCCCACCTCTACGAAGAGTACGGGGACGCCCTGCTTGATCACGTCAACGGCATGTACGCCTTTTCGCTCTGGGACACGCGCCGCAAAAAGCTCATCATCGCACGCGACCGCTTTGGCGAAAAGCCGCTATATCACGGCACCTTCGGCGGCAAGCTGATCTGGGGCTCCGAGCCGAAATCACTGCTCGCACACCCCGACGTCACCGCCGAGCTCGATCTGCATGCCCTCCGCCATTACGTCTCTTACGACTACGTCCCGGCCCCGTTGTCCATCTACAAGGGCATCCACAAGCTCCCCGCGGCTCACGTACTCATCGTCGAAAATGGCAACCTAAATATCCGCCGCTATTGGGATATAAAATGGAGCGCGGACACTCCTGTCCGCATGAGCGTCGCTTCGACGCGAACAGGCTCGAATGGCAAAGATAGCTTCCCAGGAGTAACCGGCGATGCGGACAAGAGTGTCCGCGCTCCGATAGCGTCGCTTGCCGACAGGGCCGCCGAGCTCCGCGAGCTGCTCTCCGATGCCGTCCGTATGCGGCTTGTCTCCGATGTCCCGCTTGGCATTCTCCTCTCCGGCGGCATAGATTCATCGACCGTCGCCGCACTAGCGACTCAGCACGCCACCGAACGCGTCAAAACATTCTCGATCGGCTTTGAAGAGGATTCTTTCGACGAATCAAAATACGCACGTCAGGTGGCGCAGCACCTCGGCACCGAACACTTTGAAGACAAACTCTCGGCCGAAACCGCCGGCGACCTCATCTCCGAGATAGGCACCTGGCTGGACGAGCCGATGTCCGACGGCTCGCTCATCCCCACGTTTCTGCTCGCTCGATTCGTTCGAAAGCACGTCACCGTCGCCCTCGGCGGCGACGGCGGCGACGAACTCTTTGCCGGCTACCCGATGTATTACGCCCACGGGGTGGCCTCGAAATATCTCTCGATCCCGGCCTTCATCCGCTCCGGATTGATCGAGCCCGTCGTCAACGCTCTGCCCGTATCGACCAAAAATCTCTCGTTCGATTACAAGGCAAAACGCTTCGTCCGTGCCGCCAATTACGACGCCGTGACGCGCCACCACACCTGGTTCGGCTCGTTTTCCCCTGAGCAGCATCGCGAGCTTTTCACCGGCGATGTCCTTGCCCAGACCGAAGCCGATATCTACCGCGGCGTCCGCGAACTCGTCGATGCCTCCGACGCAAAGAACGTCGTCGAACAGATGCAGTATGCCGACATCAATTATTATCTAGCCGAGGACATCCTAACCAAGGTCGACCGTGCCGCCATGGCAGTCTCGTTAGAAACCCGCGCCCCGTTCCTCGACCCCCGAGTCGGCCAGTTCGCCGCCTCGATCCCCGTCGATTACAAGCTCCGCGGCAAAAGCGGCAAGTATATCCTCAAAGAGGCGATGAAGGGCATCCTACCCCACGACATTCTCCATCGTCCCAAGAAAGGCTTCGGCATCCCCATCGCCGAGTGGCTCAAGGGCCGCCTCAACCCGCTGCTCCATGAGATGCTCTCAACCGAACGCATCAAACGCCAGGGCCTCTTCAACCCCGAATACGTCGCCCGCCTCATCACCGAACACGAATCGGCCAAAGCCTCTCACCACAAAGAACTCTGGACCCTCCTCGTCTTTCAGCTCTGGTCCGACAACTTCCTCGCTCACGATCAATGATCGGGGCACTGATTGCCGTGGCCTTTAGGCGACGGTCGCAGGCGCCAATTCCCCCCGGGCTTTAGCCCGAAACCCCGTGATAACTCGACCGAGATTCGCTTCCCCTTGCCCGTTTTTTGCAAATGGTGCAATAATCTTGCTAATGTCAGCTTCCAGATCCCTCCGATGTCTCACTCTCTTGGCTTTCCTCTTTGCAGGAGCGATAGCAACCTCCGCCCAATCGGACCGCGATACTGGTATCGAACACTATCGCGCCGGAAATTATAAAGAGGCGGTGAGTATCTTAGGAAAACTGGTTGACGAGAAAACTGCCGACCGTCGCGCGATTTTATATCTTGCTGCCAGTTACATTAAGTTGGGAAAGGCGTCCGAAGCGGTGGAGATATTCAAGAAGCTCAGAAAGGCCAAACCATCGCAAGGTGAGGTCATCTACGACAGCACTTACAAGATCCTGAATAAACCCAGGCCGGCGTGTTCGTACGAAAGCGGAAGACAGGCTTTCGCTCGTGTCGCGGTCGAACTCGGCCCCGAAGGCAGGATCGGCTTCGTAACGGTTTTTGCTTCATCCGGTCGTCAATTTGCCAAAGACGCCGCCGTGGCTGCAGGTGCCATTAATTTCGAACCGGCAATTCTTAACGGTACTCCTGTCGCGACTATCGTTGAGGTCGAATTCCAATGTTCGATGATGTAACTCCGTTCGGTTCCATTTCATATTCTGTTTATTCGATGCCCCTCCGCCCCGCCACCACGTCCGACATCGAACCCCTCGCCCGTCTCTGGCACGACGCCTGGCAGGACGGCCATGCAGCGGTCGCCCCGCCGGAACTTTTGTCGCTCCGCACCCCTGAGAATTTCCGCGAGCGCGTCCCGGCACTGCTTCCAGCGACAACCGTTTTCGACGATAACGGTGTGTTGCTCGGCTTCTGCACGATCGAGGGTGACGAACTCAACCAGCTCTTCGTCGCCCGCCCGGCCCGCGGTACCGGCATTGCCGCTGAGCTCCTTGCCGATGGCGAGAAACGGTTGCGCGAAAGCGGCGCCGTCACCGCATGGCTCGCATGCGCGATCGGCAACGAACGCGCCGCCCGCTTCTACACAAAGTGCGGCTGGCACAACGCCGGCCCGGTGGTAACGGATATCCCCGCGCCCACTGGCACCATCCACCTCGACGTCTGGCGTTTCGAGAAAGATCTCGCCTGACCCCGTGTTTCCAAACGCGGTCTTATTGGGTATCATCTTTTACATATGAAAACCCTCTATCCTGAGATCGAGCCATTTGATTCGGGCATGCTCAAGGTCTCCGACATTCACGAGATCTATTACGAACGCGTCGGCAACCCGGACGGCATTCCCGTGGTCTTTCTTCACGGCGGCCCGGGCGGCGGGCTCATCCCCATGTATCGCCAGTTTTTCGACCCGGCGGCGTACCACGTCGTGCTTTTTGACCAGCGCGGCTCGGGCCGTTCAACCCCGCACGCCGAACTCGAGGAAAACACCACCTGGGATCTGATCAAGGATATCGAGACGCTTCGCGAAAAATTCGACATCGACCGGTGGTACGTCTTCGGCGGTTCTTGGGGAAGCACGCTCAGCCTCGCCTATGGCATCAACCACCCCGACCGCTGCCTTGGCCTCATCCTGCGCGGCATCTTTCTCACCCGCAAAAAGGAGCTCGAGTGGTTTTACCAGCACGGAGCGTCTGAGATATTTCCCGATTTTTGGGAGCGGTACCGTGACGAGATCCCCGAGGATGAGCGGGGCGATTTCATGGCCGCATATCACAAACGGCTCACAAGCGACGACGAGCAAACCCGTCTCGACGCTGCCCGCGCCTGGAGCACCTGGGAGGGGGCTACTTCGAAGCTGTTCCCCGATCAGGACCTCGTCGATCATTGGGAAGAGCCCCACGAGGCCCTCAGCCTCGCCCGCATCGAGAACCACTATTTTGTCAACGGCTCATTTTTCCCGAGCGATAACTATCTGCTCGAAAATGTGGACAAGGTCCGGCATCTGCCGATCATTATCGTCCAGGGCCGTTATGACGTCGTTTGCCCGATGACCTCCGCCTGGGACCTGCACCGTGCGCTCCCCGAGGCGGAGTTCATCGTCGTGCCGGATTCCGGCCATTCCGTCTCGGAAAAGGGGATAACCGCAGCCCTGGTCGACGCCATGGACCGCCTGAAAACCGCTGGGCTTTAAACGGAGCGCGTTCCATTTGCGTTGAGCCGCAAAGCGTCTGTGATATAATTTATCCTTGCTTTTTCGGGTTTCGGCATGCCGCAACCCCATAGAAAAGAGAGGCCTATATGTTAGCCATTGCGTTGGGAACAACCGAGATCATCCTGATCGTCGCCGTACTTTTCCTGCTGTTCGGCGCGTCGCGTTTGCCGCAGCTCGCCAAATCGCTCGGCCAATCCCGCAAAGCCTTCAAAGAAGGGCTCCGCGAAGCCGAAGAGGAAGAGGCCGCCGAACGCCAACTTCGCAATGCAGACGCCCCGCAGGTCAATCAGATGAGCGACGACGCCCTCGCCGAAGAAATGCGCCGCCGTGCACAAACGAATCAGTCCTGAGCCTCGAGGCGGCACCAAAATAAGCGGCCCCGAGAAATGAGCCGCACTCTCCTTCATCATTCTTCATTCTTCATTCTTCATTCCTCATTCATCATTTCCTAGACCGTCATCCCGCCGTCGACCACGATCGTCTGCCCGGTGATATAGCTCGACGCCTCTGACGCCAAAAACACCGTCACGCCTTTCAGCTCCCCGGGTTTCCCCACGCGGGGAATGACGTTGTTCTCCTGTATCGCCCGCTCATAGATATCGAGCACCGGATCGGCAAGACGCGACGGGAAAAACCCCGGAGCTATCGCATTCACGCGTATCCCCCGCCGCCCCCAGCTCGCCGCAAGCTCTCGCGTGAGGCCGATCAGCCCCGCTTTGCTCGCGGCGTATCCGGCATAGAATGGCCCGTTCGCCGAGGATGTCATCCCGGCGATCGATGTGATATTGATGATCGAACCGTGGCCCCGGTTCAGCATCTCGCGGCCGGCGGCCTGTGCCATCAGGAAACAGCCCGTCAGGTTCACGTCGAGAACCTTCTTCCACTTGTCGAGCGGCATCTCTTCAGGCATCGCGCCCCATGAGATGCCTGCATTGTTGACCAGGATATCGACCGAGCCAAATTTCGCGACCGCCGCATCGACCAGCCTCTGCACCTCATTAGGGGCCGAAACGTCACAGACGAGCCCCTCGACCCTGAACCCGCGGCTCTCGAATTCGGCGACCGTCTCCTCGAGCCATTCCGGCCGCCGGGCACAGAGCATCAGTTTCGCCCCGGCCTCGGCCAGAGCCTCGGCCATTTCCTTACCCAAGCCGCGCGAGCCGCCCGTCACTATCGCCGTTCGCCCCGTCAGATCAAAAAGTTCGTTGACGTGTCTTGTCATTACAAAGAATCTATCAGAATCCCGCCCGGCACGGTAAACGCCGTCCGTCTCGTCTCAGGCGCGCATGAGACCCCGATACGGCTGAGACGCGATGAGACGGGGTGGATTGCCCCGCGGCAATTTGCGATTATATAGATATGGCAAAAACCGAAAGGGAACTCGCATTTTTGCGGGACCTTTATATTAACGAGGATTGGACGCGCCGATTCACCGAGCTCGCCGACGCCCATCTCGATATTTCATCCGCCGAAAATTTTCTCTACATCAATGCGGGCACCGGCGACCATTGTCTCGCCCTCCGGGAACGAGCCGGAGAAGACACCGCTTTTTTCGCGAGTTGTGAGAACGAGGATGTGCTCAGTATTGCCCGCGACAAGGCGATCGCCGTGGGCGGGGATGTCGAGTTCGCCGCCTCAAATTATGAAACAGGTGCCTTTGACGCCGTCCTGGCGGACGCGACCCTTGTCCCGCCGGCAGCGGTCGAGGGCCTCATCAAAGAAAGCGTTCGCGTCGCCGAACCCGGCGGCCGCGTAATGATAATGCTCCCCTCGGCGGGCAGCTTTGGCGAAATATTTTCACTCTTGTGGGAAATATTTTTCAATGACGAAATGGGTGACGGAGGTGCTGCCGCCGAACGGCTGATCGCCGAACTGCCGTCCGTTTCCCGCATCGAGGAGATCGCCGAGCAGGCCGGCCTTGGCAGTGTCACCACACACCTCTCGAACGAGGTCTTTGAATATGACGACGGTGCCGCGCTGCTCGCTTCACCGCTTGTCACCGACTTCCTAATGCCCGAATGGCTCCGCTCGCTCACCGCCGACGAACGCGAACGCGTCGAAACCCGCCTCGCCGGACTCATAGATGAAGAAGACGGATCGCTCACATTCCGCTTCAGCGTCAAAGCCACGATCCTCATGGGCGAGAAGAGTTGAAATCAAATAGGGAAGTGGAAAACGGCAACGAGGTTCCCTTAGAATTTAAGACTTCAGGCAAGCTGCGGTTGAGAAAAACCTGTTAGCGATTAGCTGTAAGCTGTAAGCTGTTCGATTACTCTGGTCTTCGCCCCGACGCTCAAGTCCCCAGCCCCGACTTTCGGTTCTGACCTGGGCCTCTGACGAGCTCTTCGGACGCCCGGCTCCCGAAAACTGATTTCTGACTACTGACTTCTAACTTCTGATTCTCCCCCCCCTCGCCACGCCCTCGTTTATCATCTATCATTTATTATCTCTCATTTATTTTATGGAGTCTTTGCTCGAACCATCTGCCGATCAAACGACGCTCGGCCTGCTGCTGCTCGGCTTTTTGTTCGGCCTCTATCACGCACGTGAGGCCGATCATCTCGCCGCCGTCTCCGCCATCGTCAGCGAACGAAAGAACCTGTTCGCCGCTTCGATCATCGGTGGTTTCTGGGGCCTTGGCCACACGATCTCGCTGTTTGTGATCGGTGCGCTCGTGATCTTCACAAAGCTGCAGGTCTCCGAAAGCACCGAGGCCTGGCTGGAGGGCATCGTCGGCATCATGCTCGTCGTGCTCGGCATAAACGCGATCCGCAAGATCTTTACCGCGGAAAAGATCCACGTTCATACGCACGAACACGACGGAGTTGAGCATTCACATCTCCATCTGCATCACGACGAGGCGGCCGAGGCCTCGCACCACCGCTTCGCTCCCCGCTCGGTCGCTGTCGGAATGGTACACGGCCTCGCCGGCAGCGCCGGATTAATGCTGCTCGTGCTTCCGACCATTCAGTCGCCCGCCGTCGCCTTGCTCTATATCGCTGTATTTGGAATAGGTTCGATCGCCGGAATGATGCTGATGAGCCTCGTCATCGGCGCCCCTCTCTATTTCACCGCCGGCCGCTACATCGCGGTCAACAAAGCGATCCGGTTCGCCGCCGGCGCATTCAGCCTCCTCTGGGGCGCCCTGCTGATCAATGAAAAGTTGATCCAGGGCTAAATATGCGGAGTGCGCGCAATTCGCCGAGCGGTAACCTCTTCCTCGGTAGATAGCGTCTCGTCGTTGAAAGAAAAGAGTATCCGCTCGCAAAGCGAGCGGAACTTGCTATTTAATAAACCTAAACTCCCCAAATGCCGCCGGAATGTGAAATTGAGGCTCTTTGGTCATGGTCGGCTGCCAGGCAAGGTACCCCCGGCCCGGCCCGGTGCCAACACATCTAAAAATATTCCCAAGCCAAATATCGCCCGGTTCGGGCCGGTTTCCGAATGCTTTCCAGGGAATGTTCATCGCGATCGACAGACGGCCCTCTTCCATCCGAGCGGCAGCCTCCATCCCGGAGGTGTATTCCCAATCGGTAACCCGCTCGCCGCTCGTCAGATCGATCGCGAGGTCGAGCCACTCGCCCGTCGGCGCCGCTTCGAACTCAAAATACCGCCGCGCCTCGCCCCTGTCCGGAGCGACGAAGATCTCGCAAACATCCCGCTCCCAAAGCCCGATCGTCTTTCCGGTGAGATCCGGTTCATCCGAAATCACAAGCGGCTCTGCCTGATACGCCTCGAACAAAACGTGAAACGCACTCTCCGACCACAGAAGCCGGGCGGTGAAATGCCTCCCCTCAGGTGCCGTCTCTCCTGACCAATAGGTCGCGATCGTGACTGCCTCAGCGGCCGCCCATGCCGGATCCGAAGCATCCAACGCGATCTCGCGATTTATAGATTTGACGTCGATCTTCCGGCTCACCTTATTTGGAACGATTCTATAAACGCTCGAATTTGATTCGGGTTTGGATCAAATCGATCATCCGGCGCTGAATCGATTTCCTTCGCCATTTTCATCGCGTACTTTCGGAATATCTCTCGGTGTTGATCAAGATAATAAGCCTCAGGAAGCCCGTAATCCTTTGCAATAGCGGGCTTCATAGAAGGTGGAAGTCCCGCCATATTTACCACGAAACTCATCTCCACAAAGTAGACTCCGTCATCAGTGATTCCCTGAAAATAATATTCAATACCTTCATTGGTGATAAGCGAGGCGGCGTCCACACCGATCTGCGTCAACATTAGTAAACCTCGGCCACCCTTGAAGTTCACGACCTGTGCTCTTGCATAAAAATCATGACTAGCATCCAACCAACGGACGTGCACGGGCTGATCTATTCCCCATGTCTTATCGAGGGAACTATTTCTGATAACAGATTGAAGATCCTCGTCTCGCCGGCCAAGATTGTGCGGCACCAGGGAGAACGCCTCTTTATACTCAGCGATCTTAAAAACGGCAATCCATGCCCGCTCATCCCCTTTTCGGTCTCTTAATACAAATTCCAGAGACCGGGCGCCGACGACTGATGGCTTTGAATTCTCATCTTCCAGACGGAAAGCTGGAGTCTCCGAAACCTCGACTCTTTCAATTAACCCCGCATCGAAGTCAAACCTCACATTCTCGACGGCCACCGCACCATCGGCGAAGACCATTGGCGTCGGAGATGCGGTCGCGGCTGGGGAATCGAATCGAATCCCGATATTTTCGATAGCGTCAGGTCCGCACGAAGAAACGCAGACAACCACGCCGACCGCAAGCGCTGCGATTTCGTAGCAAATTTTCTTGTTCCCCATCATACCAAGCTCACTTTCCCTGCTTCGCAAAATACTTCACGTTCGGAAGCCCCTCGAAATCGACATCCTGCGTCCAGACCGTTGCACCAAAGCGCTGAGCGGTGGCGTAGACAAGGCTATCTGCCAATGGTAACCCGAGTTTTGCGGCTTCAAGGCACAATGCCAGATCAAGCTCGACGATCAGGCCGTTCAACATCGTGCCGATCGCCTCCAAGGCATCGTTCTCGTTCTTCTCTCTTAGAAATTTCTTGTATACCTCGTAGATAGAAATGACGGGTACGACAAGGCTGTCTGAATCTTCGATCGGCTCCGCAAACAACGATGCACGGTCCGACCCCTTCAGATACTCGAGCCATCCCGATGAGTCCACCACATTTTTGCCGATCACAAGCGGTCACCTTCCCTTTCGATCTCGGTGTCGATGTCCCGAAAACGGCCCCTCATCTCTTTTGCCGGCCGTATCGGGATCAGCTCTACTCGGCCCCCGATATCAAGCACACGAAAACGCGTCCCGGGTTTGAGCTTCATCCGCTCGCGAACTTTTTGCGGTATAACGACTTGAAATTTTGACGATAGAGTTACTGTTTCCATATCGATACCATTATCGTAAAACAGTTTGTCTATCGATGCAATGGAATTCAGCGGCCCGAGATCCATCTGCCCGCGTTCGCGGCCTCCATCCGTGCCGCCTTGGCCAGCCCGCCGGCGATAACGCGGTATGGGTGCCCGTTGGTAAAGGCATTGGCGATCGCCCAAAGCGCCGCACGCGAAAAGCGCGGCTCGTTCACGATCGCAAAGACGGGCTCCCACCGTTCGGGCTCAAACTTTGACTTGAAAAAATCGAGCCCGTCGAAATTGTAAAATCGCTGTCCGTGCTTTCGCATCCATGCGAGCAGCAGCCGCAGCCAGGCGGGGTTATCAAAGGGCTCGATCTCTGCCCTTCGCGATAGCGGCGAGAGCCCCAAAGTCACATACTCCGCCCCCTCGTCGGCGAGCCGGCTTATCGCCGTATGCATCATCAACTCGACGGTCCCGTTCGGAGCCGACCGTGCGTGCGGGAATTGCTCCGTCAGCCATCCGTTCCGAGTGGGAATCGGCGACAGCACAAGAAATCCCACTATCCGGCTGCCGTGTTTTGCAACAAATATCCGCCGATGTTCCAGCCTTCCGAGCGTTTCCGGCTCGACGACAAAGTGAAGCGGCGGCAGCCCCTTTAGCTCCAGCCAATCACGCAAACACGCCTCCAGCTCCGCATTGTTGCGGGCCCGCTCCACCGGCCACTCTTCAACCGTTATCCCATGGTTTTTCGCACGATTTAGCTGCGCCCTGATCGAACGGTGCTCGGCGACGATCCGCGCCCAGCTCTTCGGATCCCACACTGGTTGGGCCCCGAGCAAGACGCGGGAATGTCCCTCCGAGCCGGATGTCACGCTCTCCAATCTAGCCTCGGCGCCGAAATAACAAACCCCCATACCTTCGATCGCCGCGTCGGTTTCGAATTCATGCGTCACCCGAGCGAGATCTCCCTTTGAGCATACCGGTGCACCGGCGACGACGCGATAACGGCCGGCATTCACATAACCGGCCACCGCATCATTGCCCTCGGCAAACCAATATTCAATTCCGGGATTTATTATCTGGAAACAGGTGGTGTTCCACCCGTGTCGGAGCACTATCTCGCGTGCCGCCTCATACCGCTGCAGCAGCTTTGGCTCCCTAAGATCGTCAGGCTCGACATACACGCTGCGCCTTCTCTTGCTTGACACCCTAGTTGCTAAGTTCGGCCGCAGTCGTGACTCCGACCCCCTTTCTGTAACGCTTGCGCCCAAGGTACTTTATCACGGTGTCAAGATCTCTCGTCTCATACAAAGCCTCGTCTGACAGTCGCAAATAGATCTTCGATTTCGCCTCAAGAAGCGCCGGGATGTCGTCTGCACTCCCAACAGCGACCATTTGCGGGATTCCCAGCCACTCAAAGGAAGAACCATAAATTCGGCCTTTTTCGGTCCACTCCTTAATCGCCTCGCGCAGTTGCTCTTTTGTAGCTAGACGTGCGTCCGGCGATAAATATGTTTCTTTGTTACGGACCCGGTCCAGCAAACCAATCTGCTCGTTCCGTTCCAATTCGGTGAAGTTCTCCGGAAGCTTCTCCTGCCGCAACAAAATACTTCGGGAGATGAACCGCTTTAATTTCTCGTCCTTGACCTTCTCGGCTGCATTCTTCACCGCCTCAAATGATTCAGGCGTCAATAACCTCAAGAGCGCTAGCATGACTTCTTGCTTGATCGCTGGTTCCTCTTCCGCGAGGAAAGGAATAAGGTGCGGAACTGCACGCTCGTCGTCGAATTCGTACAAAGCAAAAGCGTAAAAGAACACCTCTTCACCTTTGGCCGACTTCAACCCCGAAATCAAGAGTTCAAAATCCTGGGGATGCCCAAACGTGCCAAGCGACTTTATAGCATTCAAGCGCACCTGCTGTCGCTGATCGGAAGCTAGCTTGCGGATCGTGGGCAAAGCAGGAAGGTGTTGTGCCTGTGTCAATCGCAACATTGCAGAAACGACCTCTACTTCGTTTTCGGAGGTTTCTAATTTCCTTTGCAGGTTCGGCAAAGCGCCGGCGCCATAGGCTCCCCAAATGAATTCATGGGTGAGCGACCAATAAACCGGCATTGAATGCGCAGCGAAGAACACATTTCCCTCCGCATCCTTCAAAGTAGCTTCCAACATTGGAAGTACTTCCGGATTCTTTGTCCGAGCTGCTTCGATCGCGGTGTAGAATACGTAATTGTATTGAGCGGAAAGTGGTGTTGTGTTCCAAATAGAAGCTATTGTCTTCGACTCCGCTTCTTTGCCCATCTCCCACAACAGGGCAGCCGCGTTGAGCTTAAAAAAGTGGTCTGTCTCCTTCCCTGCATCTATCTGATTGATCTCATTTTTTAATCGTAAACGTCCGGTGTCGCCGGACTCCTTGAGCACCTTCCAAGCTCGGTCTATCGCTTCGGCTTTCTTCTGTCTTTCTTCTTGAGATAACGCGTCAACATCGATCTTCCGCAAGACCGCGATGGCGCGATCAATTTGAGACCCGGACGCAGCATCTTGTCCGAATCCGGCAAGGGCGAACGAAAGGCAGACAAAAACGATGATCGATATTTTACTCATAATTCGGGATTCGCGGCTGGAGAGTGTCGCTACAGGGCACATCCCACACCATAATCTTATCTGCGGCTTGTCAACAGCAACCTTACGGCTCATTGTACTTACCCAAGAGGATCAACTCACGTGCTTTTGCCATATCCGGATCGAGCCCTCCGCACACGTCGTTTACCGTCCACTTGGTCTCGATGTGGGGCGTGACCGGTGCATCGATCACAGGTTTGCCGTCCGGCCCCCAACCTGAGTGCGTTGGAACGCCGAGCCGCCATCCGCCCGACAGCGTGAAATACTCGGCTCCGAGCAATGCCCCGGCGGTTTTGCGTCCGATCAGCGTTGCCCCGGTTTTGAGTTTCATATGCCAGGCAAAGCCCTCAGCGGCACTGGCGGTTTCTTCGTTGATCAGAACGACGACGCGCCCCTTGTACCGTTTCGCACCCACGTCCTCTGAGTAAATACCCACTGCACCGCCGTTACGGCTCATCGCGCCGAAAATTGCTCCGTTCGTGTAGGTTCTCGTCGCTCTTGGCAGCTTATCGGGGTCGATCTCTTTGGGTGTCGCCCCTTGCGATTGCAGATAGTCCCGGGTCAATAGGGCTGCCCCCAAATGCTCACCCTCCGCAAAATAGCTGCTCAATCGCACAAACGACATATTGCCGCCGCTATTGTCGCGAACGTCGATGATGATTCCCGCTGTGTCATTTAGCTCGGACATCGCGGCGTCGACCAGCGGAGCAACGTCGTCATCAAAACGAAGGGCTCTGATATAACCCAGCCGCTGCCCGCTATTCGTGGAAAACGTCCGCCATCGGATCGACGGGCGCTCGGGCTTGCTATGCGATTCCCGCCGCACATTCAAAACGCGGACGTTGCCCTCGCATCCTCGCAGCCGCAATCCGGCAAGTGATCCGAGAGCGCCGGGCTCATCGTCCGGATTCAGCAGCGTGTCGCCCACACGCACGCCCATCGACTGAGCGTGGGACGCCTCCGGCACGGTGACAACAACCATCTTTCCGTCTATACTGTGCGTCCGGATCCCGGTGCCTACCGTTCCGGTGCCTAGCGGCATAGAGATATGCAGATGCGAAACGGGAAGTTCCCTGAGCATCTTCTGCAGCAATGCATGAAACTCCGTATCGGTTTTCGCGGTTTCTGCTAAAGGGCGATAGCGGTCCCCCACCGCCTTCCAGTCTATCCCGGTGAAACTCGGATCATAGAACCGGTCATTGACTGTTTCCCAGACAGCTTCGAAGATTTCAAGGTAGTCCGGTTTTATAGGGGGAGTTTGTCCCGAAGCTTGTGAGATAAGCGCGAAAATGTATAGAGCAGCAATGCATGCTCCCGAAAAAATTTTTCTCATTTTCCTGTGTTCAAAACCGTCTTTACCGCCATTTTCGCGAGCTTCCACGTCCGGTCCCAGTCGATCTTGCCCGACTCATCGCGGCCCATCATCTTATCGACAAACATCTTGCGGAAATCTTTGCCTTCGCGGCGGAGCATAAACTCTTTCGCATAGGGCTTTGCCGTTTCGAAGAAATTGAACTCCGGGTCCGTGATTATCCCGATGCCCTCGAGCGTCATCAGCGCCCGCATTATGTAGGTAAAATTCGACGGGAGCCTGAACGGATAGTCGTACATCACGTCCGCCAGATCATAGGTCAGCTCCTTGAAATTCACGTCCTTGAGCTTGAGGTTCAGGTGGAACTCGAACATCTTTTCGACAACCGGACGCACAACGTTCGGGTTCGTCCCGGGCTTCAGAAAGTCGAGATCGATGAGGTCCTGTGCGATGCCGGCCGGTTCCTTGCCGACCACGTGGAAGAACGCGTCGATCATCTTCGACTGCAGCTCAGGCGTAATGCGCCCGACCATTCCAAAATCAAAGAATGCCAGCCGCCCGTCGGCCATCACTAGCAGATTGCCGGGGTGCGGATCCGCGTGAAAAAAGCCGTCTTCCAGCAGCTGTTTCAGATAGGTGCGGATCAACAGCCGATTCACCTTTGCCGGTGATATCCCCTGTGCCTCGAGCCTCTCCAGGTCCGTCACCTTCGTACCGTGGATATACTCCATTGTCAGCACGCGTGAGGTGGTCGCGTTCCAATAGATCTTCGGGACGTGTACGTTCTGCCAATTTTTGAAGCTCTCGCTGAACCTTTCCGCGTTCCGCCCTTCGGCGGCGTAATCCATTTCTTCGTGGATCGTCTCGTTAAACTCGCGGAGCATGCCGCTCCAGTCGGCGTTCTCGTTTAGCTGCGGAAACCGCTCGACAAAGTTCGCGACCTTTTTCAATATCTCCAGGTCACCCGTTATCGTCGCTTCCAGATTCGGCCGCTGGACCTTAACCGCCACCTCTTCGCCGGTGTGCAGCCGTGCCCGGTAAACCTGCCCCAGCGAGGCCGCCGCGACCGGTTCTAGTTCGAACTCCTTATAGATGTCATTGATCTTTAGGCCCAGCTCCTTTTCGATCCGGGCAAACGCGATCTCGTTATCGAAGGGCGGCACCTGGTCCTGCAGCTCCCCGAGCGCTATCACGAACGGCAGCGGCAGCAGGTCGGGCCGCGTTCCCATCGACTGCCCGATCTTGATGAATGTCGGCCCCAGCTCGATCAGCTTTTCCTTCAGCCAAACCGCCTGTTTTTCCTGTATCGCTTCACGGTTCGTCTCGCGGCCGAGCACGAAAAGCCGCACCAGCATCATGAACCGGTGAAAGAACCACAACCTCGCCGAGTGCAGATACTCCCCGTAAACCGCGGCCCGAGTGAGCCTTTGGGCGCGAATCATTCGTTCCTTCGCATGCCTGAGCTGCGCACTGCGGTGAACATCCAACTGGTCCAGGTATAGATAAAGAGCCAGCTTGCCCAATACCAGCGAGACATGCAGGATGCGGAAATATCCCCGCACGCCCGTATACCGCCGTTGCACCTGCTCCTCTTTTTCTTCGAGAAACTTTTCTTCGGCGATCTTCTGTTCGTTGGTTACGTATTTTGCGATCGGAAGCTCGTTGGTCGCGACCATCGAACGATGGCCGTTGCCGTTTGTCGGGGCGTCGGTGGGCTGTATCACCGCGAGGGCGTCACTTTTTGTTTGGTCCGGACTCATCCTTAATATATTCGCCGCTAAAGGGAGTTTCGATGCGGTTACGCCGCCCCTCTTTGCTCACAAGATCTCAAGCATATTCCTTACGCCCTCGTGCCTGAAATAGTTCAGGGCCCGGGCCGAGTCCCGCTCGATCTGTGCCCGCAGTTCGTCGATCCCATTAAATTTGCGCTCGTCGCGGATCCGATGAAGGAACCTCACTCGAAGCACGTCGCCGTAAAGGTCGCCGTCAAAATCGAAAAGGTACGATTCGATCGACGGCTCGGCATCATTTTCAAATGTCGGCCGCACGCCGATGTTCGTTATGCTCCGCCGCCAGGTCCCCTCGACCAGAGTCGCCGTCGCATAAACTCCGAACTTTGGTATCACGCGGTTATGCGGGCGTAAATTAGCAGTTGGAAAGCCGATCGTGTGCCCCCGCCGTGCGCCGCGTTCGATCACGCCCTCGACGCCGTACGGCCGTCCCAGCATCCGCCGAGCAAGATTGACCCTGCCCGCGTGCAGCAACTCGCGGATGCGTGACGAACTGACCCGCCGTCCGCGAAGCCGCACCTCCGGCACCTCTTCCGCCACAAAGCCGAGCTCGCCGCTCATTTTCCTGAGCAGGTCGATATTCCCCTTGCGGCCACGGCCGAAGGCGAAGTCCTGACCCAGATGCACTTCCTGAGCATGGAACCGGTCGTGAATGATCTCGCGAATAAACTCCTCAGCGGGCTGGTCGGCGAACTCGTGGTCGAACTGGATGACGATCGCCTGTTCGATGCCCAGCACCTCAAAATTAGCCAGGCGTTGATCCAGCGTCTGCAGCAGCGGCGGGGCTGATTCCGGATGCAGCACCGCCCGCGGATGCGGGTCAAACGTGATCGCCGTCGGCACCGCGTCCACCGCACGGGCACGCTCGACCACCGTCTCCATTATCCGCTGATGCCCCAGATGCAGCCCGTCAAAAACGCCCAAGGTCAAAACCGTGGGCCGCTGAATATTCGCGTTCTCAGTCCCGTGAAATATCCTCATTTACTTTTCAGTGAGCATCGAGCTAAACGCCTCAGGTTCATCGACCGCCAGACGAATTTTCTCGGCCTTGCTGACCAGCCCGTATGGCCTGTTAACCTCGACCGGGTGCGTAAACGTGATCAAAACATTGGGTTGGGTGAAGGGCCCCAGCGGGCTTAGCTCGAAAACTTCGCCTGTAGCATCCTGCATCGGGCCGATCGGCTCGACGCTTTCGATAAGATCGAGCCCTGCCTCCACGTCGCCCAAGATGCCGCATCTTATAAACAGAGACTCCTCCGTCAAGGTGATCGGCCGGCAGCTAAGAGCTCGAAAATGGGCGACCATCTGGATCAGCAAATATGCACTCCCTGCGGTCGCAACCCATGCAGCGATCGGCGTCCACATTGCCAGCAAGATGTGAACGACCGCGGTCTCGACGGCCAGGACCCCGCCAAAAACACCTAAAAGCATCCTCGGCGAATTTCGCTTGTGGTAGGTGACGGCAACCCCCTCCGGCCGTCGCTGGCCCAAGGTCGCGATCAAAAAGGTACCAATCTCGAACGCCGCCGCCCGTGCGATGGCCGCGGGCTTGATCTCACGCACAAATGCACGACGCAGCCGCTCGATCATATCCCTTCCCGCTGCCCGCTCCGCCAAAAACGCCGACCGCGTTCGATAGACCCGGAATCCGAGATACCCAAGAACGCCGATCTCCGCAGCCGGGATCGCATAAGTGACGACCGCATCCAAAAAACCCGTCTCGTTTTCAGGGAGCAGCATCGAAGCTGCCAGCGTGCACACGAAAAATACGGCGATGACCGTTATCTTCGGGACACTGGTCGTTCGGATCAGGAGGAAATAAACCACCGGGAGTGTCACGACCATGTCGATCGCAACAGCAACAGCGAGCATTTCGGAGCTCGCAACAAACTGGCTTCGCGCAACCACACCCATCCCCAAAGCCAACGCCGCAAAGACCGCCGCCTTAACCGCAAACCCCGATCTTAAAAATGTAATTCCGTTCGCCAATTCCCAGCTCTCCAACTTCAACTCGATAGTCTCAATAGACTCGGTAGTCTCCCCGACTCATTCCCCCAACTTCTTCCCCGGCACCAGATAGTTCCGCACATAATCCGCCACCGCCTCATCGAGGGGTGTTATGTCGCCGTCATATCCGGCGTCTCGGAGTCGCGAAATATCCGCCTCGGTCCGGTACTGGTACTTGCCCCTCAGCTCCTCCGGCATCTCGATGAATTCGACGTTCCGCGGGCGGCCTAGGGC
>JAEWBM010000004.1 GCA_023391155.1 Acidobacteriota bacterium | reverse complement strand
CCTTGCGGCGTATGCGCGTACTTGCGATTTACGACCCGCGAGATCGTCGAAAGATGCATACCGATGTCTTCGGCAACATCCTTTAGCATCATTGGCTTAATATGCTCAACGCCGTGGTCGAGAAAATCCCGCTGCCGGTCGACAATGCATTCAACAACGCGATAGATCGTTTGCCGTCGGTGCTCGATGTTGCGAAGCAGGTCGACCGCTGAGCGGACCTTTTCCTTAATGAAATCCTTTGCCTCTTTGGAGGTCTCGTTCTGGTCGAGCAACTGATGATAGGTCTGGCTGATCCGAAGGCGAGGGCTGCCGTCGTCGGCGAAATAGATAATATATTCGCCCTCGATCTTTTCGATATAAACCTCCGGAGCAACAAAAACAGGCTCTTCAGAGGAATATCTCCGGCCGGGAAAGGGGTCGAGGCAGCGGATCTTTTGTATCTCGTCATCGAGTTCGTGCAGATCACGGCCGGTTGCCTTCGCCAAATGCTGCAGCCGATGCGGCTGCAGGTCCTCAAGGTGATCCCGGATCAGTTCGGCGCCCAGGCTGTCTTCTTCCCCCTCGCTCTTTAACTGAGCCAAAAGGCATTCACGAACGTCGAATGCCCCGCACCCTACGGGGTCAAGGCCCATGACGACCTCGCGGGCCCTTTCGACGAGCTCAGCGGATGAGCCGGTGAGTTCTGAAAGATCTTCAACGGACGCACCCAAGCGGCCGTCCTCGTCAAGGTTCCCGATGATACTAATGGCGGCATTTTCGACCTCGTCGCTGAGGTCCATCATGTTCAACTGCCATTCAAGATGCTCGCTGAGCGTAGGAGTATGTGAAAGAAACTGGTCAAAACTCGGTGTGTCCTCCTTATATTCGATCTCCTGCGTCCGGTATCCGGGGTCGAGATAATCCTGAAACTCGCGGCCGTAATCGATCTCTTCGAAGGAGTCCGAATCCGAATCGCGAGAGTCGTCGTCACGCTCGGTCTCGGCCCCGCCGGCGTCGTCGAAACCATTTTCGCTCGGCATTTCAGCCGAATAATCTTCACCCGATTCAGCAGCGGAATCGCGATCGTCGTTGCGGTCGCCGTTCTCTTTCGCCTTGTCGGCACCGCTATCTTCAAACCCCTCGGCATTTTGATCGAGGATGTTGTCGGAGATCTCCTGAACCTCCTCGCCCGGCAAAACTTCCTCGAGTATCGGATTGGCGACCAGCTCCTGTTCGATAAGCTCAGAGAGCTCCATCGACGTCATTTGCAGCATTTCGATGCGCTGGCGCAACTGGGGCGTAAGCACCATTTTTTGCTGCAATTGGGTCGATAGCCGGAGTGATGACATAGTGCGATCGGCTCATAAGCAAGATTTGTTCCACTAATTGGATTCCTTGCCGAGCTTGTCTAAATTATACGGTGTTCGGGAACAAAAAGGAAAAGTATGCCGACTACAACGCGAAGCGTTCGCCGAGGTAAAGACGGCGAACATCCGGATCTTGCACGAGCTCTGCGGGATCACCGCTCTTAAGTATCCGGCCCTCCGCCATAATGTACGCCCGATCGGTGATCCCGAGCGTTTCGCGGACGTTATGATCCGTTATTAGAATGCCGATCCCCTGCTCTTTGAGGTATAGAATGATGTCGCGGATATCGTCGATAGCAAGCGGATCGATCCCGGCAAAAGGCTCGTCCAGCAAGATGTAGCGAGGGTCGGTCGCAAGGCATCGTGCGATCTCGACACGGCGACGCTCACCGCCGGAAAGCGCATCGCCTCGGGTCTTTCGAACATGTGCGACGCCGAACTCCTCGAGCAACTCTTCTAAACGTTCGAATCGCTCGTTGCGGCCGAAGGGGCGAGTTTCGAGCACGGCCAGTATATTTTGTTCAGCAGTGAGTTTGCGAAAGATAGAGGGCTCCTGCGGGAGATAACCAAGGCCGAGGCGAGCTCGCAAATACATTGGAAGGCCCGTGACATCTTTACCGTTCAAAACGATAGAACCGCCCTCTGAGGTCTCGAGGCCGACCATCATATAAAACGTGGTCGTCTTGCCTGCACCATTCGCGCCGAGCAGTCCCACCACCTCGCCTTCCGTAACGGACAGTGAGGCGTCATCCACCACACGGCGGCGGCCGTAGGTCTTTTGCAGATGCCGTGCACAAAGGCAATTATCAGGAATTTCCGGTTCCGAACCGTTGGCGGCCGAACCGGATTTTTGCGAGATGTCGTCCACAGGGGTCTATTCTAATCGTTCTTGACCTTAAACACCGAACGGATACGGCCGGTCGGGTCGCGTTCGCTTTTCCCTTCACCGACGACCCGGTCTTCACGCAGGTAAACCATTACTTCCGCACCCTCCGACGAGCCGCGTTGCGCATCGCTTATCCTTGCCGGACGGCCGCGGAGCAGCACGGTCTCATTCGCGGCCACATACTGGGCATAGTCGCCGGTGGCTCGTCGGCCCGGTTGGGTGATTACCACCTGATTCTCAACGATCGTCTGTGAAAGCTCGTTGTTGCTGTCCAAGTGGATGTTTGCCACCGCCCCGGTTATACGGTCGCTCCCCTGGCGAATGTCAACGTTTTCCTCGTATCGCAGCAGGGCAGACTCACGCACATAGCTCATTCTGTTTGACGAGGCGTGAACCGGCTGTTTAGAACGGTTGCCGGCCGGTGCCCGCGTCAGCATGCTCTGTACGCCGCCCTCGGCGTTTAGACGGCCTTCTTTCTGGCTTAGCGTTATAGTCTCGGCACGCAAGTAGTTGTCATCCTGCCAGGCGCGGGCGTTTTGACGATAGACGGCCACCTCCGCGGCATGATCGATATCAGCAACCCCCGAGGTCAAATACACCGGCCGCCCTGAGGAGCTGAATGGCGTAGCTCCGCCCGTCGCCCGCTGGCTGTAATAGGTAGTGCTCACATTTCCCCGGAGGCTCGACCTTTGGTTACGCGTATCCCAATCGATCTCCGCGGCCTTTGCACGGGCACGATCATCCCAGGCGGTCGGTTCACCACCGCGCAGCCGCACGACCTGTTCGACCGCATTGAACTCAAATGTCGTAGCCGAGGCATTTCTCGCAAGCTCGTTGAACTTGGCATTGCCCGAGGCGGTCATTACCTCCGCATCCCGAGAGGATTCATTGAACCGAACGTTCATCTTGTCTGCAGTCAGTACCTGCCGCCCTCGGCCGGGGGACGGGGCCATTGGCTCGCGGACCGTTTTCGCCTTCGTCCCGGCATCACAACTGCGCGCGTTATTTCCGGTCGCGAAAAATTCACAATCGAACCGCGGGGCAGCAACTGTAGATACATATCTATCTGCTGCGGCGGTTACGGGTTCGATGACCAGTTCGGCATTACCGACGGCCTCCGCCTTGCTGAGGAAGCGCCCGTCCGAGGTAAAGAAAGAACGGACCGTATCGGCCGAAACCCGCCGGTTGGCAGCCTGCGGGTCGTTCGCCGGTGCGTGCATCACGATGACTGTTCGCCCGTCGGTACTTACCGTTTCCATTAGTCCGCCGGCTCGGAACCGCGCTCGAAGCGCCTTCGGGGCTCCGAGGGTGACCTTTGAGTAAGATGCTTGGCCCGCCGGGACAAGTGTTGCAGAGGCGTTTCCTAAAACGTCAGATGACGTCAGATCCTGGTTTGTATCGAACGCAGCGATGATCTTGGGCCCGGTGACCTCGAAGGTGCGTTCCGCGTTGGTCTGGCGTACAAGGCCGTTTCCGTCTACATCCACCTTCTTAAGCTTTTGGTCTGCATATAGAAGGGCTACGACAGTATCACCTTTCACCAGATCGTCGCCTCGGGTTATCTCGACACCGCCGCTCATCGAAACTAGCTGCTTGAACTTTTCATATACCGCGGCTTGGGCACGAAGATCGGTCTGCGAGCCCCCACCGTTGGTCGCGATATGTACCGCACCGGTCATTTCGAAACGCTCAGCGGGCCGGCGATACACTGCATAATCTGAATTTAGGCGGGTGTTCTGCCCCGAAGCGATCCGGACATTATCGAAAAGCTCAACCTCGGAGATATCGAGTTTTTCATCGCTCACACGAGCGAGCGTGGCGTTCGCCCCTGCCGACCGGATATCGAATCGATCGTTAGCCGGAACCGATTCAGATGATCGAAGGTGAACATCGCCGGAAAGCTCGATCCTTTCGCGAAGCTGATCGTAAGCGGCGTACGACGCGTTGATAAGGGCAGGCTGTAGTTCCGGCCCTCCGGGACTCTCGCCCGAAAGTGTTTCTATTGCAACGGCATTCAACAGTTCGACCCGCTTCTCTGCGGCGTTAACTACCGCTCCGACGGAACTGCCGCGAACGTTGTCGCGTTCAAAGGTGACGGCCTCTTCAGCGGTCGCGATATCCGTCGATCGTCGATAGGTTAGATTGTCTGTAGCAACTGATAGACGGTCTCGAGTATTGATCTTTACGTCGCCCGCAAAAAATACCGTGAAATCCTTATCCTCGGCGGGTACGTACACACCCTTTTCCGCGCGTATTTCGTCCGTGCCCGCGCCGTCAGGCGAATTTACACGCAAGAGGACGTTCTCCAATTCCTGATGCTCGTCGGCGAATGAGACCGCGCGGTCCGCTGAGATGAAGTATTTAACGGTATCACCTTCCATCTCACGCCGTTCATATCCCTCCACGGTTGCCACGACGTCCTGCGACAGCGATGTGGGAAAGCCCTTCATCCGGAAATCCGGATCTCCCGAACCCCGGTAAAGAGCTATTCCGATGACGATCAGCACTACAGAAAGCAACGCGACAGCCGCGTACCGAAAATACTTCGGGATCGCCGCCCGCAGATGCAGGTCATTTACTTTCTTTGATGTGGCGTCGCGCACTTCGCTCAATTATGTTCTCTAAGGTCTTCTACAACAAGCTGCAGCCGAGTATTGCCCTGCCAAGTATTAGCTTCCGGGGTGTACGCAAGTTCGATGCCCGCCCCCGGCCTCAAGGTTCGCCCTTTTCCTTTCTCGACGCCATCCCACCAAACGGCTTCGAATCGTCGGCCGTTCGCGTCTTCGAGGTAAAGTTTCAGGTGTTTTTCCTTCATCACGGTCGGATCAAATCTGAGCCGCAGTCCCTCAGTAACGAGGATCGGTTTGGGATTCCCGATGCCAAACGGTTCTAACCGCGCGAGCTCATCGAGCAGGCTAAGGTTCATCGATGCCGACGAGACCCGGGCGTCGATCGGCAGCCTGGGGATAAGATCGTCCGCGGTCAGGCAGGTCCGGGCGTGAGCATCCAAAAGCTCTGCGACCTGCGGAATGCGGTCCGATGCGATCTTCATACCTGCAGCGGCGGCGTGCCCGCCGAATTGCTCGAAATGATCGGCACAGCTACCGAGTGCATCGACAAGATGGAAACCCGGACGGCTCCGGCCGCTGCCGTGAGCGACCCCGTTCTCGATGGAAAATACAACGACCGGACGACAAAGTTTCTCAGCGAGGCGCGAGGCGGCAAGGCCGATAACGCCGCGATGCCACCCTTCGCCGGCAACGACAACGAACATCCTGTCGCCGCTGTCGGCCGCCTCGGTCAGGGCGAGCTCGGTGATGCGTTCCTGGATCTGCCGGCGTTCGCGGTTGCGGTCGTCGAGGACCTTGGCCAAGCGGCGGGCCTCATTGAAATCTTTCGACTCAAAGAGCTCGACAACATGGCGGGCGATGTCCATACGACCCGCAGCGTTTATCCTCGGGGCTATGCGAAAGCCGATATGATAGCTCGTCATATCCGAGCGGCAATCTGAGACCTCCATCAAGGCTTTAAGTCCGTAATTGGCGGTCTTGCCGAGGTCTCGCAAGCCAAGGGCGACGATCGCACGGTTCTCGCCCGAGAGGTCCATCATATCGGCGATGGTGCCGATGGCAGCGATCTTTAGGAACGACGGGGTCAGACGCTCGTGCCCCCACCGCCGAAGTAGAGCTTCCGAAAGCTTATATGCCACGCCGACCCCGGCCAGAGATTTATCCGGATAATCGCACCCGGCCTGGTTTGGATTGACGACGCAATTTGCATTTGGGTTACCGCGCGTTTCGTCCGAAAGGTGATGGTCCGTGACGATCACATCGACGCCGTGTTCCCGGGCCCAGTCGATCGGCTCAAAGCTTCGGGAACCGCAATCGACGGTGATAACGAGTGAGCAGCCGCGATCTTTCGCAGCCTGAAGTGCAGGGATATTGACCCCGTACCCCTCGGTAAATCTATTCGGAATATGGTATTCGCTCTCGATTCCGAGTATCTCGAGTGTTTTCCGAAGGACCACGGTGCCGGTCGTGCCGTCGACGTCGTAATCGCCCCATATCAGCACCTTTTCACCGGATTCACGGGCCTGCAAAACCCGCTCGACCGCTGACCCGATCCCCTTTAGCTGCGACGGGTCGTGAAGGTCGGCAACCGACGGCGACAGGAACCGAGAGGCCTTTTCCGCCGTATCCCGGCCGCGGGAAATGAGCAGGGCCGCGGTTAAGGGATGGATGCCGAGTTCATTTGCGAGCGATGTGGCGGCCGCCCTGTCATGCTTTTTGATGTCCCATATCTTATGCATGTCAGACGTTCACGACCGGGCTAAGTACACCCATCCATAAAAGAACGAGGATCACCGAACCTAATACAACCCTGTAAATGATGAAGATCGCCGTAGAATTCTTTCGAAGAAAGGCGAGAAGAAACCAGATCGATAGATAACCGACGATGCCCGACACGATCGTAGCGACGAGCAGAGGCATCATACTCTCATCCGGGATAATGGACCATGCCTCCCGGAGTTGCAGAACGCCGGCGGCCGTGATCGCGGGTATTGACAGCAGAAACGAAAAACGTGCAGCGGCCTCGCGCTTTTGGCCGACGAGCAGGCCGCCCATTATCGTCGAACCCGAGCGGCTCGCCCCCGGCATCAACGCCAGCACTTGGGCAAAACCGACAACGATCGCATCCGTAAGGCCGAAATGTTTAAGGTCCTTTCGCTGATTGCCCACGAGTTCCGCAAAACCCAGCAGCAATCCGACGGCGATCAGCATGATCGCAATGATCCAGAGGTTTTTGGTATCGGGCCCCTCGATCAGTTCCTTAAACCAAATACCGGCAATGCCGATGGGGATAGATCCTATGACTATGAGCCAACCAAGCCATGCCTCGTGTGACAGCCAGATGGGACGCACGCCCTGAGTCCCGGAATGGCGAATGCCGCGTTTCCGAGTGATGAGGGCCCAATGGTCGCGGATAAAGGCGTTGGTGATCGAGAGTATGTCACCCGCGAAATAAACGAATACCGCGGCGATCGTTCCTAACTGGATGACCGCCATCGTCGCCGTGATCTGCTGCGGGTCACCGCCGAAAATATTCGTCCATCTGCTCGCAAAGACGAGGTGCGCGGTCGAACTGATCGGGATGAACTCGGTTAGCCCCTGAACTATACCGAGAATAATTGCCTGTAAAAAGTTCATTTAGGAATTCGGAGAGCCGTTCAGTGGATTATATCGTTTTGGCCCGATGCAATCTATTCCCGGTAGCGTGCTCGTGAGGCGATCCGGTCATAAAGCCATGCGGGAAAGACGCGGGCAGATCTGACCAAGGTGGCAAGCTGCCAGGGAAACGCGGCAAATTTCTTGCGCTTCTCCATCGCCTTCATGAAATAGGGGATAGAATCCTCGAGCTCCATGATGTACGGCATTGCCGCTTCCCGCCCGGACGTAAGGGGCGTTTTGATAAATCCGGGCTGGATTATCGTTACATCGACCCCGCGGTGCTGGACGTCAAGCCGGACGCTTTCGAAGAACGAGGTCAAACCGGCCTTGCTTGCACAATACGCCGCAGAGCGTGGGAGGCCGCGAAAACCGGCGAGGCTTGAGATCGCTACGAGGTGTCCCTCACCGCGTTCCAGCATAGCCGGCAGCACCGCGTGCACGGCGTTCACCGAACCGAGAAGATTCACATCGATCACCCGTTTGACCGCCTCAGGATCCCACGTTCTAGTGGCTTCGTCATTACCGCCGATACCGGCATTGGCAATCAGCACGTCGATCGCGCCGAGCTCCGTGCGGGCCCGTTCGGCCGCTTCGGCAACCGCAGCCGCATCCGTCACATCCGCAGCAAAAACGAGAGCCTCGGAACCCGCTGCGCGGCATTCATCGGCGATCCTCTTCAACTCTTCCTCGCGACGAGCGAGCAGCGAAAGCTTTGCCCCGCGGGTCCCCAACGCAATAGCAAGGGCCTCGCCAATACCGCTCGAGGCCCCGGTCAGAAAAACTACGCGGTTCTTCCACTGATTCATACCGCTAATTACCAGTAAGCGAATTTCGCTCCCGTCTCGCCCATTCACTGAGCTCTGATGCCTTGGCCCGGTCTTTCTCAGCGAGTTCGGAATCCCCTTTAGCGACGTAGGCCTTTGACCGAGCCTCATAAGCTAAACGGAGTTTCGGATTGAGCTTGATCGCCTCAGAGAAACTGGCGATGGAGCTCTCGAGATCCCCCTGTTCGTAAAGCAAATAACCACGGTTCAAATACACCTCGGGAACAGTCGGATCCAATTTGATAACTTTGTCGATCAATTGACTTGCGATCAAATATTGGCCCGATTTAATGTGAAGCAAGGCCTTATTGTTCGTGGCTAGCACATGGTCGGCGTCGATGGCGAGGGCCCGATCAATGCTTTTCGCCGCGGCCTTTAGGTCGCCATTCAGGATCAATCCGTAACCAAGGTTGTTGTGAGCCATGGCATCGCCCGGGTCAAACTTAACCGCGTCCCTGTGTACCGGATCACACCGGCGGTATCTTCGATCTTAAAAGAGAGATATGACAGATATACGAGGCCCTCATCCGTCTCCGGTCGAAGCAAACGCACACGCGTTAGGTCCTTATGAGCCTCCGCGAACCGTTCTAGTTCAATCAGAGTTGATCCTCGAATACCAAGAAAATCAACATTGTCAGGGTCGAGTGAAACCGCCTTGTTCAATGCTTCTAGTGCTTCGCTGAATTGCTGTTTTGCTCTGAAAACGACTCCAAGGTAGAAAGGCGGGTAGGGATGGCCCGGAAGCAGATCCACCGACCTTTTAAGATCTGCGACCGCATCATCTAATCGGGAGGCTTTCCAAAAGGCTTGCCCGCGTAAGTAATATGCCTCCCCCAGATCGGGCCTTCGGCTTATAACATTACTGAAGTCGCTGATCGCATGCTCGTAGCGACCCAATTCGAGTTTAGCGACACCCCGAAACTGCCAGTAGATCCAGGGTTCCGAGTCGTGCTCGATCGCGCGGTTAAAATCGTTTACTGCCCCGTCGAATTGGTTTAGCTCGAGCCGCGATAACCCGTATAGAAGATGTAAAGGACGTGAATCAGCTACAAGTTCAACTGCCTTATCCAAATCAGAAATCGCCTCTTTGAAGCGATAAAGATCCATCAACGTGATAGCACGGCCAACATAAACGGCTGCGAGATCCGGAGCGAGACCAACCGCGGTATTATTGAGTTCGAGAGCGGCTTCAGCCTCTCCAGCTTTTCGGTGCTTTTCCGCTTCATCCGAAATTTCGATCGCTTTAAGTTCACTATCTGATGCTGATGGTCCCTGCCCTGTAACAGTGCTGAATAAGCCTAACGAAAAAATGACGAGAAAACCGACTTGTATTGGGAATCGTTTCATTTGGATCAACCTTTACAAATGTGGGGCGCGTGGAGGCACCCCAAAGTGAGCACAACTACACCTCTACCACCGTCGTCACTATCACCGGTTTGGTACCGAGTTCCTTTTGAATGAACCGCTTCATATGGAGGCGTAAGTTCTCACGGAAGACTGCCTTGTCCGCGATCTGAGCGGGCTTCATCTCTGAGATGGCTTCCGACACGGTTCGACGGGCTTCAGCGGCAAAGCCGTTTTTGGGATCAAGGCCGGCGACTCCATTAAAGGTGACATGCGGGTCACCAACCAACCGATGTTCTTTGCGATCGATGCTTACAACAAGCGAAAGAGCTCCGCCGTAAGCCAGCCTTTTCCGTTCGCGGATAACATCGTAATCGAGTTCCTCCATCGATTCCTCATCGATGAAGGTCTTGTGCAGTTCGTGCGAAGCAATGATCCGGGCGCCGAATTCGTCGATCTCGAGCATGTCCCCATTCTCGATCAAAACGATATTGTTATCGTCATATCCGGCGACGTGATTCTTGACATATTCCTTATGTCTGAACAACATTCGGTATTCGCCGTGGATGGGAACCAGGTATTTCGGCCTCGCGGTTTCAACCAGAATACGTATATCTTCCTGCGAGGCATGGCCCGAAACGTGCACCAATCTGCGCTTTTCTTCGATGATGTTCGCGCCGCGCTTATAAAGGTGGCCGATCAAACGGCTGATGTTTCTTTCATTGCCCGGGATGATGCGTGCCGACAGCACGACGGTGTCTCCCTTTTCGATTTCCAGGCCTTTATATGTCGAGGTCGCAAGATTCCAAAGCGCGGCCCGCATCTCACCCTGCGAACCCGTAACAAGATAGCAGATCTCGTCATCATCGTAAGCTCTGGCCTCGCTCAATTGAACCATGGTGTCGCGCATGATCGTAAGCAAGCCCTGCTCCTCGGCGATCTCGACATTTTTCTGCATCGAACGGCCCAGAACACATACCTTCCGGCCATATTCGTGCGCCAGGTCAAAGATGATCTGGAGCCGATGGAGCGATGATGAGAACGTCGATACAAAGAGCCGCCCCTCTGTCTCTTCAAAGATCTCGCGGAATGCGGGTATCACCGCCTGTTCCGATGGCGTACGTCCGGGGACAGTGGCGTTGGTCGAATCTCCGAGCAATGCCAGGACTCCCTCATCACCATACCTCTTTAGAGTTTTAAGATCATAAGGGGGGCCGATGACCGGAGTGTCGTCGATCTTATAATCACCGGTGTGAATGACCGTCCCGATCGGTGTCCTGATCGCGAGCGAAAAACAATCGACCAATGAATGCGACGCATGGATAAACTCGACCTGAAATACCCCGATCTCTGCAACATCCCCGGCTTTTACGCGGTGGAGCAAGACGTCGTCGAGCATTCCGAACTCCTCGAGACGTTTTTCAGCCAAGGCATGTGTAAAACGGGAGGCATAGACCGGAAGATTGAACTTTCTGAGTATGTATGAAAGAGCTCCGATATGGTCTTCGTGGCCGTGCGTTAGGACGATCGCGGTAAGGTCATCGCGATACTCTTCCAGAAAATCGAAGTTCGGGATCGAAATATCTACGCCGAAGGGCGTCTCCTCCGGAAATCCCATCCCCGCATCGACAACGATCATCTCGTCACCGTAGCGGATCCCCATACAATTCATCCCGAATTCGCCAATACCTCCGAGCGGGATTATCTCTATTTTGTTCACACTCAGCCCCTTATCTGTAACTGTCTGACAAACTTAGAGTTTATCATAAGGCGCGCGGGGAACCTGCCGAAATTTGTGTAAGCCGCCGCCATTCATCACGGTCCAATGTCTCTGCCCTGCGTTTGGGATCGATCCCGGCAGTTTCGAGCATTGCCGCGGCTTCCGGATATTGATGCTTTAAATTATTCAGGATCGTTTTCCGCTTTTGAGCAAATGCCGCGCTGGCAAGGCTTCGGAGTTCGTCGAGTGGTTCAATAGCGTCGGACGCTGGCGTGAGATTTACGACCGAGCTCCAGATCTTTGGCTGTGGACGAAATGCCCCGGGCGGAACGTCAACGACATGCTCGACGTCGAACGCAGCTTCGACGAGCACAGTCAAATAGCCGCGGTCGGTGCTGCCCGCCGGAGCCACAATGCGTTCAACAACCTCCCGCTGAAACATCAGGACCATTTGGGAAAACATGCCTCGAGCTTCAATAAGTTTCTGAAGTATCGCGGTTGAAATATTGTAAGGTAGGTTGGCTACGAGCTTTGCGGGAGCGCCATCGGCGACGACCGCAGTCAGATCCAATTCGAGGACATCGCTTTCAATTATCCGGAAGTTGGAGTGCGTACCGAATTTATCCTCAAGCGGGCCGATCAAGTCGCGGTCAAGCTCGATGGCGATCACCCGGGCGCCTGACTCGATCAGGCCGGCGGTTAAGGCCCCCTGCCCGGGACCGATCTCGACCACGAGGTTGCCGGGCCGAACGTTTGCAGCTCGAAGTATTCTTTCGATCACGCCGCGATCGATCAAAAAGTTCTGCCCCATCGACCGTTTGGCATGATGCCGGCCGTCTGAGGGTAGCTGCCTCATTCTGCCTCGTTTTGCGGATAGCCGGTGATCTCGATGTCTTCGCCGTGGCTCGTACATTCGACATCGCGAAGCCTTAAAGATTTTGCGATCTCATCCGCACCTTTTCCGCCAACCGCAACCGGGGCATCCGGCCCGCCGATGATGAAGGGCGCGATCAACACCGTAAACTTATCGACCAGCCGGGCATCGATGAAGGCACCGGCAACAGCCGAGCCGCCTTCGACAAGGACGCTTTGGATATCGCGACGGCGGAGCTCTTCGAGAACCCCGGCGAGATTCCTCGCGCCGCCGTTAACCGGTACTACCTCGACACCTAGATCCGCGAGATCGCCGGTGCGTTTCGGATCGATGCAGTTGGTCATGACGAGAGTCGGGATCTCTTTCGCCGTGGAGGCGATCTTTCCTGCGGGGGGGAGCCTAAGGCTGTTATCCAGGATCACTCTGACCAGCGGACGGGAACGCGCTGAGCCGCTCCGGTCCGTAAGTGACGGATCGTCGACGACCGCGGTCGTGGCGCCGATCATGATCGCATCGTGCTCATGCCTGAGCTTGTGGACCCGGCCAATTGCCGCAGGCCCGGTGATGGATGTGGATACGCTGTTTCTAAGAGAGATGCGGCCGTCCAGCGACATTGCCAGTTTTAGGTGAACAAAAGGCCGCTTTTGCATGTGCCAAGTGACGAACTTTTCGTTCAGGCGTGTGGCGTCATAAGCGAGCGTACCCGTTGAGACCTCAACTCCGGCTTCCCTCAGCCTGGCGAAACCCTTTCCGGATACAAGCGGGTTGGGGTCCTCGATAGGCGCGACAACGCGCTTGATCCCGGCATTTATAAGCGCCTCGGTGCAAGGCGGTGTGCGTCCGTGGTGAGAATGCGGCTCGAGCGAGACATAGGCGGTGGCCCCGCGAGCCTTCGTCCCGGCTTGCATCAAAGCAATGACCTCTGCGTGGGTCACATCGTCGCGAAAGTAGGTGCCTTCACCGACGATCTCTCCATTCTCGGCGACGATGACGCACCCGACCAGCGGATTGGGCGACACTCGCCCAACTCCCTCGGCAGCCAGCTCAAGCGAGCGTCGAAGAAAATGTAGGTCGGCGTCGTTTGTTTTGTCGTTTGCCAAATCAGCTCCGGTCAATTGAAAAGGCTGTTGACGTAATTTTCGGCGTCAAAGACCATTAGATCATCCACCTGCTCACCGATACCGACATAACGGATCGGAAGGCCGAGTTCCTTTGCGATCGCGACTGCGATCCCGCCTTTGGCCGTTCCGTCAAGCTTGGTCAGCACAATGCCGGTGACGTTCGCGACCTTCGTGAACTGGCGCGCCTGTTCAAGCCCATTCTGGCCCGTAACCGCGTCGATAACAAGCAGGGTCTCGTGCGGGGCCTGCGGCACCTCACGCCCTGCGATGCGTTTCATCTTCTCAAGTTCGGCCATCAGATTGGCCTTGTTGTGCAGACGGCCTGCGGTGTCGACGATCAGTACGTCCGAGTTTCGTGATTTTGCAGCCTGCAGTGCATCGAAGAGGACCGCTGCGGGATCAGTTCCCTGCTTCTGCTGTATGATCGGGACACCGGCGCGGCCCGCCCAGATCTCGAGCTGGTCCGAAGCAGCGGCTCGAAACGTATCTGCCGCACATATCAGGACATCGTTGCCCTCGTTCTTGATCCGCTGCGAGAGCTTGCCGATAGTAGTGGTTTTGCCTACGCCGTTGACGCCGACCACCATTAATACGTAAGGCTTTATCGCTTCATCCACGGCTGTCTCATCCGCGATGCCGCCCTCTTTAGAGTGCTGCAATATGTCGAGCAACTCGTTCTTCATTACCCGCTTGAGGGCTTCCGGGTCATTTATCTCCTGCCGGGAGATACCCTTTCTTATCGCTTCAAGGACCTGCATCGTCGTCTGAACGCCGATGTCGGTCGAAATGAGCATTTCCTCCAACTCGTCGAGAAGCTGCTCATCTATCTGCTTGCGGCCCTCGAAGATCGTATCGAGTCGCGAATTTATGGAGTCGCGCGTCTTCGCGATGGCCTTTGAGAACCTGACGCCAAGCTCGCGCTCGACGGCCTCCTCCTGAGCTTTGAGTTCCTCAAGTGATTTGTCGAGCCCCAGGACAGAGCTTGAAAACTTGTCTTCCTTATTTCTTCGCCAGAAAAATGCCATACAATCGTAGATCCGTGTTCTGCCGTAAACAACGGATTATAGAAAAATATCGCACGCCGAACAACGTGCGATATCTTTCAACTGTTGGCTGCTTCTACGCTGTGGGCC
>JAEWBM010000197.1 GCA_023391155.1 Acidobacteriota bacterium | reverse complement strand
CTCTCGTCAAAATCCTGTTGATGCCCGTGCACGTTCGCCTCCGGCAGCAAGGTCCTGACCTCGAATATCGAGATGATCGGCAGGAACCGGATGAACAGGAACACCAGCGTGAAAAAGAATCCAAGGGTCCCGGCGAACATCAGGATGTCCCACATCGTCGGGGCAAACATCCCCCACGACGAGGGCAGGAAGTCGCGGTTAAGGCTCGTGATGATGATCACGAATCGTTCCAGCCACATCCCGATGCTGACCACCACCGAGATAACGAACAGCCAGAAGGGGCTTTCCCTGAATTTCTTGAACCAGAGCAACTGGATCGAAAGCCCGTTACAGATGATCAGAAGCCAATACGACCACCAATAGGGCCCGTACCAGATGCGGTTCAACATCATGAACCACTCATACTGGCTCGCACTGTACCACGCGAAATAAAGCTCCATCGCGTAACCGTACACGACGATCAGCCCTGTCGCCAGCATCACCTTGCCCATCAGGATCAGATGGGTATCGGTGATGAAATCCTTCATGTTGTAGAGCACCCGCAGCGGAATGCTCAGGATCAGCACCATTGCAAACCCGGCGAAGATGGCTCCCGCAACGAAGTAGGGCGGGAATATCGTCGCGTGCCAGCCCGGAAGCTGTGACACCGCAAAGTCGAAGCTAACGATCGAGTGGACCGAAAGCACAAGCGGCGTCGAGAGCCCGGCGAGGAGCAGATAAGCGATCTCGTAACGGTGCCAGTGGCGTGCGCTCCCCCGCCAGCCCCACGACAAGATGCCATACACGAACTTAAAGAACTTGCTCTTGGCACGGTCGCGAAGCGTCGCAAAATCCGGTATCAGCCCGACGTACCAGAACAGAAGAGAAATGGTCGCGTAGGTCGATACCGCAAAAACGTCCCAGATCAGGGGGCTTCGAAACTGCGGCCAGATCCCCATCGTGTTGGGATACGGGAAAAGCCAGTAGGCGGCCAGCCACGGGCGGCCCGTGTGAAGCAGCGGAAAGACGGCCGCGTTCGCCACGGCGAAAAGCGTCATCGCCTCAGCGAACCGGTTGATCGATGTCCGCCATTTTTGGTTAAGCAGCAAAAGGATCGCCGAGATCAGCGTCCCCGCGTGGCCGATACCGATCCACCAGACAAAGTTGATGATCGGGAACGCCCAGCCCACCGGCTGGTTGTTGCCGAAAATGCCCATGCCGTTCGCCAGCAGATAGACCACCGAAACGGCCAGGAGCTGGGCGACCATAAAAGCGATGCCGAACCCGATGAACCAATGGAACGGTGTCCGCTTTTTGAGCGTCAGGTCGCCGATCTTGTCCGAGACGGTGGCGAAGGTGTGGTCGCCCTCAACCATCGGCGGATAGATCCTGTCATGGATTTCCTTTAAGCTCTGCATATTCTTGCGATTTCTGATCGGCCTTACCGGCTATCTCCTAGTGTCCGTTCTCGCTCGCTTTCCCCTTGTCTTCCGCCTTCTTCTCAAAGACGGGTGCGGTGTAGTTCGGCATCTCCGGATGCGGGTTCTTCAGATCCGGCATATATGTCGTCCGCGGCTGCGTGTTCAACTCATTGAGCAAGTTATAGTTACGCTTGTCCTGCTTGATCTGTGCGATCTTGCTCTCCGGATCGTTCTGGTTGCCGAAAACGATAGCGTTCGTCGGGCATGCCGCCTGGCACGCGGTCACCACTTCCCCGTCACGGATCTTCCGGCCATCCTTTTCAGCCTCGATCCTCGCCTGCGAAATGCGATGCGTACAGTAGGTGCATTTTTCCATCACACCGCGGCTGCGTACCGTAACCTCAGGATTCCGCATAAGCTTGTACTGCGGCGTATCCCAATCCTGATAGAGGAAGAAATTAAACCGGCGCACTTTGTAAGGGCAGTTGTTCGAGCAATACCGCGTTCCGACGCAGCGGTTATAGACCATGTCGTTCAGCCCCTCAGGTGAGTGGACCGTCGCGTGGACCGGGCACACCACCTCGCACGGTGCCTGTTCACACTGCATACAGACGATCGGCTGAAAATATGGCCCGCTCGGGTTGTTGATATCCTCGCCGCCATAATATGTATCGATCCTAAGCCAGTGCATTTCACGGCTGCGCTCGACCTGCTCCTTGCCGACAACGGGAATGTTGTTCTCGGCCTGACAGGCGATCACGCACGCGTTACAACCGACGCAGGAATTGAGGTCGATCGACATCGCCCACTTATAATTCTCCGAGTACCATTCTTTTTGGTAGTACTCGTTCGCCTCCTGGTACATCGTCTTGTCGTACTCGTTGTGCTGTTCGCCGTCGACGATGTGTTCATCCAGATGATGGACGTCCCAGACCCTCAGCAGGTCGCGCCCTTCCATATTGAAATGGATCTGCGCGGAGGCTATCGTCGCCTTGAGCCCGGACTTCTGGATCGACCCGCTGCCGATATTCATCGCATCAGACCGGCGGATCTTGAACACGTCATAACCAAGGGACCCAGCTTCGGGCGTCGCCACGCGTCCGCCGCGTGTCCGGCCATAGCCCATGAATAGCGTGATGACGTCGTCCGGCTGGCCGGGCGTCACCCACATCGGCACACCCTCGAGCTGTCCGCCGTTATAGGTAACGGTCACGACGTCGGCGTCCATATTGGTGCCTTTCGTCTCGACAAAGGGAATGCCCCGCTCACCGCCGGAGATCTCGCGCTCGTCCCGGGCGCCATTAACGCCGAGGCGGGCCGCGGTCGCCGGGCTGATAAGGCCGACGTTGTCCCACGTGATCTTGTTGAGCGGTTTAGGCAATTCCTGCATCCAGCCGTTGTTTGCAAATCGGCCGTCGTAGATGCAGGGGTCGGGCAAGATGGTGAATTCGATCTCGCCCTGCGAAACCATCGGCTGCTGCTCATTCAAAAAGCCAGCGTTGGCCGAAAGCGTCCGGCCGGCCGGCGCCGAATTCGGGATAAACCCGTCGTGGATCACCTTTCGCCAATTGTCCTCAAAATTACGAGATGCCGGTGCAGCCGCGGCCTGTGCCGGGCTCGGGCTGGCAGCCGGTGTTGCTGCGGGACTCGGGCTGACCGCAGGAGACGCACCATTCTGTGAGGGTGCGGCACCGTTGGTCGCTCCGTTCTCTGACGGCGTTGCACCATTGGCTGCGGCCGGCGATGGCGTCGCTGCCGGGGTAGCGGCTGCGGCGGGCGCAGCAGGCGTCAGATTTTGCGTTTGCCAATATTCCTTGACGATATCGATGTCGCGCTTTTCAAAGTTTTCCTGCATGAAAAGCTGCGCGATCTCGTACATTGACCTGCCGCCGTATAGCGGGTCGATCAACGGCTGGATCGTCGTGACCGTACCGTCGTATGCCCGAGCGTCGCCCCACATCTCCAGGAAGTGCTTCTCAGGCACATGCCAATGGCAGATCTCCGCGGTCTCGTCGAAATAAAGGCCGAGATGAACTCTAAGCGGGACCTTGCCCTCGACCCGGTTAAAATCGAGCTTCAAGTCGGCGGGCGTGTTATAAACCGGGTTGCCTCCCATGATGACAAGCATCTTCACCAGCCCGGCATCGATATCCGCCATCAGGCCGCGAAGCTGTTCGATCTGGGGCACCTCAGTATTTGCCGCAAGCGGATCGATAAAGGTCACCGTCTGCCCGACATTCCCTAAAGCTGAGTTGATAGCATGGGCGATCGCGTGCACGACCGGCGGCTGATGGTCTCCCACAACGACCAGTGAGCGTCCGCGGTGGGCGTTCAGGTCCGCGACCATCGGGCCGATCCAATTCTCATGCCCGGTCGGTTGAGCGGCCCCGCCGCCGACACCGAATCCGGCCGCGATCGCTTTTGCGACCTCTAGCATCTGGCTCGGCTTAACGGCGATGCGGTGGTCGGCCTTTGCCCCCATCAGTGTCATCGTCGTCTCGACGGCGTACATTCGGTTGATCTCGCGGCCTTCACCGCTGATCTTCCGACCGGCAGCATAGTCGGCCATGTAGCGGGGATTCGAACCCGAAAAGATATCTGCATCGAGGGAAAGGATTCGCGCCGCACGTTCGAACCGATACACCGGGTGCGCCGGCGAACCGAACGCCATCCTCGCCCCCTCGTGCACGTTATCCTTATTTACCGGCTCATACTGCACCCACTTCGCGTTCGGCATTTCCGTCCCGATCTGCCTGAATTGGGCCTGCAATGTCGGTGAGGTGATGGTCGGCGTCAGGAAGCGGACCCCCGCTCCACCGTCCGCACGATTCTCTTCGATGGCGGTCCGGATAGCCGTCTGGAAATTTTGCCAGGCACTGCCGCTCCCGCGGAACATCACCTGCTGTGACCTGTCCGGGTCATACATCTCGAGCAGGGCGGCCTGCGAATATACGTCTGTAGACCCGAGGCTGCCCGGATGTTCCGGATTTCCCTCAAGCTTGACCGGACGCCCTTCAAACGAACGTGCCAAAAGCCCCGTAGCGATGCCGCCAAGCGTCATCGCAGTCGCAAAGAAGAGAGCCTTGCCCGGAAGCATGTCCTCGACCGATTGCACACGCGGCACGATCTTTTCCGGCGGCTGGATCACGCAGCCGGAGAGGCCTGCCAAGGCAAGCGACGCACCCATCACCTTGATAAAGTTCCGGCGGCTGACGCTGTTGTCCCAGGTGTCTGCGTGCTCGGGGAATTCCGTCTTTACGTATTCCTCAAATTCCGGAGCATCGACATATTCCTCGATGCTACGCCAATATTCCTTGCCGGTCTTTCCGGACAATATCTTGTCGCGGAGCTTTGCAAACTTTTGACTGCTTTCCTGAATTGGCATCTGTTGCTGATTCCTTCTATTCGTCAGTTCTGCTGCCATCCGGGGCTATCTGAAATGCCCTCTCGGCCGGCCCTTTCCTGCTATCTGTGACAGACCGAACAGCTCGTGAGCATCTCTTTGCTCCTGATCTTGTAATCCTCTTTAAGCTTCAGCCGCTCATCAGCGGTTATGTCGCCGTCCTGCCACTGCATGTTATAGAGCTGGTCCTTGGGCCGGATAAATTTCTCCGGCTCACGGTGGCAGGCAAGGCACCATTCCATCTGCAGCGTATTTTCCATATAAACGGCGGCCATGTTGTCGACCTCGCCATGACAAGTCGAACACCCCACGCCCTTCGCTATGTGAATGCTGTGATTAAAGTATGCGTATTCGGGCAGGTCGTGAACGCGTTCCCATTCGATCGGCGTGTTGTCCCTAAAGCTGGCACGCACTGGCTCCAGATACGGGCTGTCTGCCCATAGCTGCGAGTGGCAATTCATACAGGTCTGTGTCGAGGGCATCCCGGCCGACGCCGTGGTCTCCACCGTCGTATGGCAGTATCGGCAATCGATGCCGTCGTCGCCGACGTGGTGCTTATGGCTAAACTGCACCGGCTGCTGCTTTTCGACATATATACCCGTGAGGTATGACGATCGCGCCACCTGCGTATAAACATAGAACGCGGTCCCGGCCAGGACGACCGCCACGACCATCGATATCCGGGCAATGTTGTTCGCACTCTTATTGAAAAATTGTGCCATTTTTGAAGATGCCTATGGCCGCTGAGGATCGCGGCAGCTAAACTTCGCCGATGTCCGAAACGGCGGTGGGGCGCCCGTCCGGATCTGCGCATCGGATTTTGATCAGAGAAAATCGCCGTAAAACTGAACCAATTTTACAAAATCCCTGAAAATCCGCAAGTTTCAAACTCTACAAAATATTCGCTTTATGCAGGATAAGCAATCTCAGTAAAATAAGTTCTACTGATCAGCAAGATTAATAGGCTTTCGCTCGGGCAGTTTTGCAGGCCTAACTCGGCCGCTATGCCCTTCGATTGGCCGAGCCGGCGATGAGAGCAGCTCCGATCGCTGCGGCCTTATCGCCCAATTCGCCTGCCCGTATCGAGGTCCCGGCGAATGCCGGCCCGAACGAAAACTCCTTCGCGCGGGCGATGATCGAATCGAGAATGACCGGCCCGGAATCCATGATCGCACCGCCGAT
>JAEWBM010000153.1 GCA_023391155.1 Acidobacteriota bacterium | reverse complement strand
GCAATGTTTTTGGAGGAAAAATGAAAAACCCGCAATGCCCAACTGCTCGTAAGAACGGACTCGTTGTACAGGACGTTCCGAACGAGGTGCTCGTTTACGACACTGAAACTAACAAGGCCCACTGCCTGAATGAAACTGCAGCTTTGGTCTGGAGATCGTGCGACGGCAAGAACGATATCGCAACGATCGCCGACATCGTCGCCGCACAAACCGGCTCCAAGGTCTCCGAAGATCTCGTCTGGCTCGCGATCGACCAACTCAACGAGAACGAACTTCTCGAAACCGAAACCGCCCCGAAATTTGCCGGCCACTCACGCCGCGAAGCCATCAAAAAGATCGGCCTCGCCTCGATGATCGCTTTGCCGATCGTCGCGTCGCTGGTAGCACCGCAGAGTGCTTTAGCGAGCGTTTCGTGTCCATGTATCAATAACCTGGACTGTACAGGTTCATGTTCCGGGACATGCAACACCGTTGCAGGTTTCTGTGTTGTAGACCCGCCCTTGCGAGGGACGGAAACAAAAAAGGGTTAGCTTATCATTCTCGATAACAGAGTTGGCGGCTCCATTTGGAGTCGCCTTTTCTCGTTGGAACGGACTATCGATGACTCTCGGGATACGTGAATTCACGTTCAAAATATACGGAGCGAGTTTATGTGAATTATTTGTTGCGATAAAGGAGCTTTCGAAGCCTGGCGTAGTCATCAAGGGCTACACGACCGTTCGTAATTATCCCCACGACCACTTCCGCCCCTTTGGCGACATCGACCTTGCCGTTTCGAAAGAGGACTACCCAAAAGCACAGGAGTTGATCCGCACCACCCCCGCGCTTCAAAAGCTCAACATCGATCTCCACTGCGAACTTCGCCATCTCGACACGCTGCCATTCGATCAGATCCTCGATCGTTCTGAAACCATCGACATCGACGGAACCGAGATCCGCGTGCCTTGCCCTGAGGACCACCTTCGAATATTGGCCGTGCATTGGCTGAACGATGGCGGTCAACATCGTGAGCGGCTTTACGACATCTACTACGCGGTTCAGAACCGTCCCGCCACATTCGACTGGGACAAATGCTTCGGCGTCGTCTCGCCGACCCGCCGCAAATGGGTGATCACCGCCATCGGACTCGCGCATAAATACCTCGGCCTCGAGATCGACGACCTGCCTTTCGCCGACGAGGCACGCGACATTCCCAAATGGATAACCGATGCCGTCGAGAAGGAATGGGCCACTAACATTCGACTCCGCCCCCTTCATATCGTCTGGCGGCATCCTAGGCTTCTCGCACAGCAGATCAAAAAGCGCCTCCCGCCTAACCCCATCCAGGCCACTATCGAAACCGAGGGCGAATTTGACGAAGGTTCCCGCATCCGCTATCAAATAGGTAGCGTCGCAAAACGTATCGGCCCCTCGATGAAACGGATCGTGCCGACCATTTTTCGCCGACGCCCCTCAGCGTGACATCCGGCAATGAAAAGTTGACTCTCGCCATCGAGACCGCCATCGGCGGCGGCGGCCTCGTGCTTTCGCGCGGCGGCGAGATCGTCGCCGAACTCACCGGAGTCCCTGAGATCTCTCGCGCCGCGGGCCTCATCCCCGCGATCGACGCTCTCCTGAAAAGCTCCGGCGTTGCACTAAAAGACCTTTCATCGATCGCGGTCTCCGTCGGCCCCGGCAGTTACACCGGCATACGCGTCGGCATCTCAACCGCTCTCGGCCTGGCCCGCTCCGTTGGCATACAGGTATTTGGCGTATCGGCCCTAAGGGCCTTGGCCACCGCCCGCGCTTCGCAAGATACCATAATCGCTGCATTGCCCGTCGGAAGAGAAGACATCGCCTGGCAAATCTTTAATAACGACACGGCCGCGTCAGTACCGCGAGTCGGGTCGATAGAGGGCCTTGCCGACGCGCTGCGAAAAACCAAAGCGACGGAAACAGTGATCCACCACATCGGCCTCGATGGTCGCCTAGCCCCATTACGCGATACTATAAAAACGGTTGCTGTATCAGATCGACTCGCAGCTTTGATCGCCTTGGCCGCCAATAATGGCCTGGTCGAATCTGATCTCACCCCTCTCTATTTGCTCAATCCGGCCCGCGCCCGAAATCTTTTCTAATGAAGGACTTCACCGTTAGACAGATGCATCCCGGCGACATCCTCACCGCCATCGAGATCGCAGACCGCACAGGGCTATGTGAATGGACCGAGGCCGGATTCCGTGCCCATCTTGGGGAATCAGAGTCGTTTTCACTATCGCTTTTCGCCCCGGAAGGTGAACACACCGGATTCTTGGTCGCACGCTCTGTCCCCGGACAGGGAACCGGCCCGGATGCAGAACTGCTCAACATAGCCGTCCTCCCTGAATACCACGGCCGCTCCCTCGGCCGTTTGCTGATGGACCCGTTTATCGAATGGTGCCGCTCTCGAAATGTCGAGAAGATCTGGCTTGAAGTCCGGGCATCGAATCAATCCGCCATCAAATTCTATCGGAAATACGACTTTGAAACGGCCGCCACGCGTCCAGCCTTGTATTCCGACCCGGCCGAAGACGGCATTCTGATGATGTGTAATTTGCCCCAATAACGGGGAATCATCAAATGCTTGAAATGCGAATAAAATTAAACTAGAATTAACCTACGCCCGATTTAACCGAATGAGCGGCCCCGTCGGGCGGTGAAAACTGAATAAGTGAGGGAATAAACGCTATGGACATGTCAACACCTGATCCGGTGAGGGATGAGCTCCTAAAGAGCAATCCGGCCTTCAAAGAGTTGGTCAACCGGCATCAAAGTTACGAAGAAAGGCTCAATGAGCTCTCTGCACTCACCTATCCCAACGACGACGAACAGGTCGAAGAATCCACACTTAAGAAGAAGAAATTATTGGTCAAAGACGAGATCTATGCCATGATGCACGATTACGAAGTTTCGCACTAGCATAGACGAACAAAAAGATTTTCAAGCGGCACCTGCAACAGGTGCCGCTTTTCATTTTCCGCAGCTGGCGTTGCTGAATGCCGCGATCGCATCGGGCATCGTGACTATCAGGTATCCCCCGATCGAAATTGCCGGGGCCTGAACAACGTAATTTCCTTCGCCCAGCTCTACCACGTTCACCGATTTACCTGCAGAGTCTGTTACCTGCACCTGGCTCTCACCCACGGCGGCACTAAAAAGATAACGGTCGGTGCTAAGCGGCCGATGGGTGATCCGCCCTGCGTTCCGCTTACGCCACTGAACACGCCCGCTTTTCGGGTCGATCAAATATACAAAGTTGTCGAGCGATGCGGCAACGACACCTTCGTCGCCAAAATGCAATAAATGGCTTATCGAGGCTCCGGTCTTTAGGCTCCAAACAACCTTGCCCCCTTCCAGCCGAAAAATGTTGCCGGCGACATCGCCTGCGATGACCGATTCGGGCCCGACCGCGACTACGCCGGTCGGCTTCGCCTCTACAGGGAAGTTGAGCACTTCTCGGCCATCGGCTAGATCTAACATGATCAGCCGGCCCGAATCGAATGCCGCGGCCACTCGTCCATGCCCAATGTCCGGCCGCCCGACGACCTTGCCTCCGGCGGCAACGGACCAATGCGTCGAGCTGAGATCTTTCGAGAATGAAACAACCCTACCGCCATCGCTGACCACAATGATCCTCGCATCCGCCGGCATCAGAAATCCGCCCTGCATCTTTTCGACCCGTGCGGTTTTCCCCACCACGCCTGAGCCCGCGTCGATAGCCCTGATCTGCGAATCGCCGTTTGCTCCCACAGGAGTGGTAACGGCGAATACCCTACCGTCGTCGACAAGCAGATTTGACACGACATTCCCGCCAAGCTCTGTGACCCACAACGTCCCGCCGGTGTGCGAATCCACCGCTCGCACTACCCCTCCCAGCTCCGCCAGAAAAACTGTCCCGTTGTCAGTAACGGGCTCCGTCACCAGGCGTGTCGCTGTCGGGATCTCCCAGCACTTAACGAATGGCTGTTCGGGAGCCGCCTCCTGTCCGTTACCCGCAGCGGCCGTCGCCAAAATCGCCAGCGCCGTCAGGCACAAGCTGACGGTTTGTGGGCTCAAATGCTTGGCGAAATTGAACATACAGGCGATAAAAATCGGGCCGGCAAAGATTCTATCATCTCAAACTTGACCGCTATAGATTGATGAATGTAATATCCCGAAAGTTTTCTAAATTCACTAAACCCACGGAGAATAATAAGTATAAATGTCTTTCAATAAAATCATCCTCGTCGGCAACCTCGGCCGCGATCCCGAACTTCGATACACCCCTCAGGGCGTTGCCGTCTGCGATTTTTCGATCGCTACAAACGAGCGCAAACGCGATAAATCCGGCGAATTTCAAGAGGTCGCCACTTGGTTTCGTGTCACGCTCTGGCGGCAGCAGGCTGAAAATGCCGCGAAATACCTCTCAAAAGGCCGCCAGGTTTACATTGAGGGCCGTCTGAGCCTTGAGGAGTGGACCGACCGCGACGGCAACACGCGTCAGACCCTTCAGGTGCAAGGCACCGATATGCAGTTTCTCGGCGGACGCGGCGACGGCGGCGGTCAGGAGTCAGGCGGCAGTTCCTCCGGCGAAGCCGAGTTTGCGGGCCCCGCAAACAACGAAGCCCCGGCCCAAGATAACTCTCGTGCGGCCGCGGCCGATGACGATATCCCATTCTAGATCTGAGAGGGCGGCCACCAGGCCGCCCTTCTTTATCACACCCAAGCTCCCATCTTACGAAACTTCCCGTATCTCTCTTTCACCAGAGCTTCCGGTTCCAATTTCTCAAGTTCGGTCAGGTGCCGCTCGATCGCTCGAGCCAAAGTCTCGGCTATTCCGCGAAACTTCGGTTCATCCTTAACGATCTCGCCGTCGCTCATTTCGATCCGCCAGTCCTCCGGTTCCGCGACTATCTCATCTACCAGGCCAAATTCTTTCAAGTCATCGGCCGTCAATCGCAGGCAGGCTGCCGCATCGCTCGCCTTCGCCGCATCTTTCCACAAAATTGCGGCGCAGCCTTCCGGCGAGATCACCGAGTAAACCGCGTTCTCCATCATTAGGACCCGGTCGCCGATGCCGATCGCCAACGCGCCCCCCGAACCGCCTTCGCCCAGTACCACGACGATGATCGGCACCCGCAGCCCGGCCATCTCACGCAGGTTAAAAGCGATCGCCTCGGCCTGACCGCGTTCCTCTGCATCGATGCCCGGATACGCGCCCGGCGTGTCAATAAAGGTAACGATCGGCCGGCGAAATTTTTCCGCGAGCTTCATAACCCTTAGTGCTTTGCGATAGCCCTCAGGCTTTGGCATACCGAAATTCCGCACTTGACGCTGTTTTGTGTCCCGGCCTTTTTGCTGGCCGATAACGGCGACCTCACGATCTCCGAGACGTGCGAATCCGGTGATCAAGGCCGCATCATCCGCGTATCGGCGATCCCCGTGCACCTCGATAAAGCCCTCGAAAACCGAATTGAATAGGTCTTTCGAATACGGGCGGTCCGGATGCCGAGCGTTCAGCACCCGGTCAAAAGCGGTCTTTACTGCTGCAGTTTCTGTCATGTCTTTAGAGTATCCAATCTACATTGCATCCCCTACTTCGCAATTCCTTTTCCAGCTTTCGCGAGCCTTCGACACGCATCGGCCCGGACCTAAGCTCCGTCACGACGTCACCGACGGGGAACTTGATGTGCACCTCGCATCGTCCCGGTGACGAACTGAGAACTGAGCAAAGGTCCTGGAAATACTGCTCGTCATAATCGCCCTTTGGCAGCGTGATCTTAAGCGCCCTGGCGTTCTTCGAAACCGCCTCGGTCAGGGACCTAACCGCCGCAGCCATCAGGATCGTATCCTGCCCGTCGTTCGATTTGATCTTGCCTTCTACGATCAATAGCTGATCGTTCTCGATCGCATCCGCATACTTGCCGAACTCCTCGCCCCACATCAGGCACCGCAACCCCGTCGATTGGTCCTCGATATGAAACTGAGCAAATCGGTTACCCTTCTTGCTCCATCTGACCTGCAGGCCGGAAACTACCCCCGCCACCAGCATTTGCTGACCGTTAGTGATGTTCTCGTAATCCGCGATATTGCGGATCCCCAGGCTCTTCAAAATCGATTTGTAATCATCCAACGGATGCGCGGAAAGGTAAAACCCGAGCGACGCCTTTTCCTTTGCCGACATCTCCGCCTGCGACCACCCGTCAACATCCGGCAGGCTCGCACTAGCCACCGACTCCGCCGGGCCGCCGAAAAGTCCGCTCTGTCCCCGCACCTTGTCGTTCCACGCGTTCTGCCCAAATGCGAGGGCATCGTCGATCGCGGCATAGGTCTTTGCACGCCACACGTTCACTGGTTCCGTCTCTGGCTTCATTGAGTCGAACGCGCCAGCCGCGGCAAGGCTTTCCATGCTCTTACGATTGATTGCGGTGTGATCGACCCTCGATACAAAGTCATACAAGGACGTAAACCGCCCGTCCTTGCGGGCCTCGATTATCGCTTTTGCGGCCGCCGAACCCATGCCCTTGATCGCGCTCAAGCCGAACCTCACCGAACCGTCGCCGGGAGTGAATCCTTCATCGCTTTCATTCACATCGGGCGGCAGCAGATTTAGCCCGAGCCCGCGCAGCTCGTTCGAATATTTGTACACCTTGGCGCTGTCATCAGCTTCGTGCGACAACACCGCAGCATAGAAATATGCGGGATAGTGCGCTTTCAGATAGGCGGTCTGGAACGCTACATAGGCGTAAGCGATACTGTGGCTGCGGTTAAATCCGTAGTCGGCAAATTTCGCCATAAGGTCGAATATCTCTTTCGCCTTCTTCTTCTCGATCCCGCGTTCGACCGCACCCTCGATAAACTTGATCTCGTGCGGGGCCATTTCCTCGGGCTTTTTCTTGCCCATCGCCCGGCGCATCAGGTCTGCATCACCGAGGCTGTACCCGGCGAGCTTCTGGGCGATCTGCATTATCTGCTCCTGATAGACTAGGACGCCGAAGGTATTCTTCAGGATCTCTTCCATCTCCGGCACAAGGTAACTGACGTCTTTCTCACCACGATGCCTTAAAATGAACTCCTCGATCATCCCACCGTCGATCGGGCCGGGCCGATATAGGGCGTTCAACGCCGAAAGGTCCTCAAGCTCTTTCGGTTTCAGCCGGCGGCAGATCTCCTGCATACCCGAGGATTCAAACTGGAACACGGCGTCAGTCTTGCCCTCACCGAACAGTTCCATCGTCTTCCGATCATTAAGCGGCACCTCGCTCCAGTCGATCGTGGTCCCGGTCTTTTCTTTTAACGCTTCAAGACAATCGCTGATGATGGTCAACGTCGTTAGCCCCAGGAAATCCATCTTGAGCATCCCGACCTTTTCGAGATCGCCCATCGGATATTGGCTGGTCAATTCGTTCTTAGCCGAGATAGCGACCGGAACGATCTCATGGAGCGGCTTCGGCGAGATAACGACACCGGCGGCGTGCACCGACGTGTGGCGCGCGCATCCCTCGATCCGCAATGCCAGATCGATCAGCTCGTTAACCTTCGGGTTCGCGGCCATTGCTTCACGCAGCTCTTTAACATCCTTGATCGCCTTTGAAATGCTTGTGATTCGTCCCCGGAACGGAGGCGGGATCAATTTTGCGATCTTTTCGACATCTCCGAGCGGCATATTCAAAGCACGTCCGACATCCTTGATAGCGGCCTTCGAGGCCATGGTTCCGAACGTTATGATCTGGCAAACCGAATCGCGGCCGTAGAAATCAGAAACGTGCCGGATAACCTCTCCCCGGCCTCGTATACAAAAGTCGATATCGATATCCGGCATGGAGATACGTTCCGGATTAAGAAATCGCTCAAAGAAAAGGTCATACTGCAGCGGGTCTATGCCGGTGATCCCCAAGCTATACGCAACCAGCGATCCCGCCGCAGACCCGCGCCCCGGCCCCACCGGGATGCCTCGCTTCACGGCATAGTTGATGAAATCCCAGACGATAAGAAAATATCCGGAATACCCCATCCGCTCGATGATCTCGATCTCGAGCTTCAACCGATGCTCATAATCATCGAACGACCTCTTTAATGTGCCATCCGCTGCCATCGGGTCCAGCACGTCTCGTTTCCGCGCTTCAAACCCAACCCGGGTGACCTGCTCAAAATATTCATCGATCGTCTTGCAGCCGGATTCCTCCGGTATCGGAAAGACCGGAAGCGTAAGATTCCCGTCGCCGACCGCAAGCTCCAGCTCACATCGTTCCGCTATCTTGAGCGTGTTGGTGAGAGCATCCGGATACTCATCGCCGAATAGTTCCCACATCTCTTCCGCCGTGCGTACATAGTAAGTGTCGTTCGGAAGGGAAGGGTGGGTCGGGTCGGTCATCGTCCGCCCCTCCCCGATGCATAAAAGCACCTCGTGGGCCCTCGCATCTTCGCGGGTCAGATAATGGGCGTTGTTCGTCGCGACCACCGGCGTGCCGGCGAGCCTCGCCATTGAAACTATCTTTTTAACGACCTCTTTCTGCTCGGGAATTCCGTGATCCTCTATTTCTAAATAGAAGTTGTCCGGCCCAAATATATCCGAAATCTCGGCTGCATAATTCCGGGCCTTTTCGAGATTTCCCGATTCAAGGTAATGCCACACTGCCCCCTTTGAACCGCCCGAAAGTGCGATGAGCCCCCCGGAATGCTTGGCGAGCAGTTCCTTATCGACCCTCGGCTTGTGGTGGAGCCCCTCGGTAAATGCGGCCGAAGATATATGGACCAGGTTTTCGTAGCCCTCCATGCTTGTCGCCAGCAAGATAAGGCTGTAGAAGGGCTTCTCACCCACCTCCACCGTATTAGAGCGGTCAAAGCGGCTGCCCGAGGCAACATGCGCCTCATAGCCGATGATCGGCCGCACCCCCGCGCTCTTCATTTGCTTGTAAAATGAGATGGCCGCGTACATGTTCCCGTAATCGGTCACGGCACACGCTTTCATGCCCAATTCCGTCAGCTTCGTTGCCAGGGCACCAAGTTGGATTGCCCCCTGCAAAAGGCTATAATCCGAATGCAGATGAAGATGGACGAAATCGCGGTCGTTGAAGTTTAACGGGTCCATTTTTTTTCGTTGCTATGAAGAAAGTCTACCTTGAAACATTTGGCTGTCAAATGAATGTTTCTGATTCGGAACGGGTCGCCTCGTCGCTCGCGGAGCGTGGCTACGAGATCACTTCCGATGAGGCATCAGCGGACGTGGTTCTGATCAATACGTGTTCTGTTCGGGAGAAGGCTGAGCAGAAATTATACACCCGTATCGGAAAATTGCGAGCCGCCGGCCGTAAGCCGATGGTCGGTGTTATGGGCTGCGTCGCACAGCTCGAGGGCGAGACTTTGTTCGAAAAGATAAAGGGCGTCGACCTCGTTCTCGGCACCCGTGCCGTAGGCAGGGCCGCCGGCGCGATCGAGGCGGTGCTCGAGCACGGCCCGGGGTTTACCGACCTCGGCGAAAGGGAAGCCGACTATGATTGGTCGGTCGCTGAAACCCAGCAGCATTCTCCCTACGTTGCCTTCGTGCCGATCATCGAAGGCTGCAATAAGTTCTGCACCTACTGCATCGTACCCTTTTCGCGTGGCAGGGAAACGAGCCTTCCCGCATCCGAGATCGTACGTCAGGTCCTCGAGCTCCGCCGCCGCGGTGTAAAAGAGATTCATCTTATCGGCCAAAACGTCAATAGTTACCGGCCGAAAACTGACTCCGGCATGGAAGGCTTTGCCGGCGCGACCCCGTTCTCACGGCTCCTTCGGGCCGTCGCCGCCACCGGTATCGAACGCATAAAGTTCAACACCTCATTCCCGAGGGATTTTCATCCTGATATCGTAGATGCGATTAACGAGCATGAAAATCTATGTAATTGGGTACACCTGCCTGTCCAATCCGGCAGCGACCGCGTCCTTAAGAACATGCGACGCCTTCATACGATCGACAGTTATTACAAAAAGATCGATCAAATGAAAGCCTCACACCGCGACATCTCAATAACTACCGATATTATCGTTGGATTTCCCGGTGAAACCGAAGAAGATTTCCGGGAAACCGTAAAGCTTGTCGAATTTTGCGGTTACGACTCCGCCTATATCTTCAAGTACTCACCCAGGCCCGGGACGCCCGCCTTCGAGATGGAAGATAACGTTCCACCCGAAGAGAAAACCCGGCGGTTCAGGGCTCTCGAGCAAGTGCAGAAGATACACCAATTCAATAACTTACAGCGATACCTTAATAGGACGCTTGAGGTGCTTGCGGAACGGCCGTCAGCGAAATCTCCAGATCACCTGACCGGGCATTCGACCTGTCATCGGGTTGTGAATTTCGAGGGAAGTGGTGATATGCTTGGTAATATCGTGAACGTCCGGATCACTGAGGTAAAATCTAATTCGTTATTTGGAGAGGTTGTTTAGTGAGCGACGACACCACATTGGTAGAAATGAGGATCGGGGCCCTTATTATGGACCCCAATACCAATACTCCCATCGTTGTTCTCAAAGGGATCGAATCTGAGACAGTCCTCCCGATCTGGGTCGGGGCGTTTGAGGCTAATGCCATCGCTTTAGAGATCGAGAAGATCGTCCCGCAACGGCCCATGACCCACGATCTTCTGCGAAACGTGATCATCGAGTGCGGGCTTCGAGCATCGCGGGTGATCGTCACCGACCTTGTGGAAAATACGTTTTACGCATCTATCGAATTAACGGACGAGAACGGCGATCCGGTCGCGATGGATTCGCGCCCATCGGATGCGATCGCTCTTGCACTCCGTCTTGATTGCCCGATCTTTGTTCGGCAGCGCGTGCTGGATCTCTCAGCAGCGTCGAATCGCGGCGGTGAAGGCCCTGATGCCGAGGAGCCCGATGCACCCGCCGAAGAATGGCCTGAAGTGATCGGCTGACCGATTCAGCTTGGTGTCCCATACAAATGGTAATCGTAATCGCTAATCAAAAAGGCGGGGTGGGGAAGACCACGACCGCGATCAATTTGTCAGCGGCTTGTGCCGCCCGCGGGAAAAAGGTGCTTCTCATCGACCTTGACCCGCAGAGCAACAGTTCGCTTTCGTTCATTGACCCCGGCCAAGTTACTTCCGGGTCTTACGAGCTGTTTACTCAGCCGGATAACCCTTTTACCGACTTCGTTTACGAGACTTCTGTTAAGAACCTCAACATCATTCCGGCCCGCATAAACCTCGCCAAACTTGAAGCAAAGCTCATCGGCGATTTCGATGCGGCCTTCCGTTTGCGAGATCGGCTTGCCGCGGTTCAGGATGAATACGATCTCATCTTTATCGACACGCCGCCGACCCTCGGCCTCATTACCGTTAACGCACTCGTCGCGGCGAAGCACATCCTGATACCGATCCAATCTTCCTATTTCGCATTAGAGGGAACTGACGACCTTCTCGAAACGATCGAAAAGGTACGCTCGCGTCCTAATCCGGACCTTGAGATCCTCGGCGTGCTCGTGACCCTGGTCGACCGCCGCACCGCACTCAGCAAAGATGTTGAGGCACACATCCGCAGCGTATTTGGCGACAAAACATTCAAGACGATCATCACCAGAAGCGTCCGGCTCGAAGAGGCCCCGGCCCACAAGAAATCGATCTTTGACTACGCGCCGAGGTCTTCGGGCTCGGGCGAATACGAAACACTGGCAAAGGAGGTGCTTAAACGTGTCCAAAAGAGGATTACCGGCCGGCGTGCAAATGCGGCATGATTCGCATTATGTAGATGAACTTGCGGCCCCCAGCCGCGCGATCGGGCGAAAGATATCTATCGATCTGATCGAGCCCAACCCCGAACAGCCGCGGACTGAATTCGGCGACCTCAGCGAGCTGACCGCTTCGATCAAAGAAAAAGGCGTTCTCGAGCCTTTGCTGGTAAAACCCTTTCCGGATGGCCGTAAGTGGATGATCATCGCCGGGGAACGCCGCTGGCGCGCTTCCCGCGAGGCCGGCCTCACCGAGGTTCCTTGTATCGAGATGGACCTCGACGAGCAGGGCGTCGCCGAGATCGCTCTCATAGAAAACCTCCAGCGTAAGGATCTGAATGTCTGGGAAGAGGCAGACGGCCTGGCCGCCCTCGCCGACAAGTTCGGATATACCCAGGAGCAGATCGCCCAAAAGATAAGCAAGAGCCGTTCGACCGTCACGGAGCTTATGACCATCGCCGGGCTTCCGACCGATATCCGCGATCGAGCCAAAACAGCGGGCATCAACACAAAATCGGGACTGCTCGAGATCGCACGCCAGTTCGATCATCAGGCGATGAGCGATTATCTCGATTCTTACGGCACCGGCAAAAAAAGGCCGGCCGCCGCAAAGCCTGCGTCCTCAACCCCAACTGCGAGAACTGAGCCCGTCGTCGAGTCGGCATCAGACAGCATTTTTGCCTACAAAGCAAAAGACGGAAGCTTCACGGTTAAGGTCGAGTTCAAGGACGCCTCCGCTAATGACCGCCGCGGAGTTCTGAAAGCGCTTAAGGAATCGTTCGACGACGTCAAAGCCTCCGGTTAACTACCCCTTCAACCACCATTTTCAACCCCGGTGCTCGACGAAGGCCCGGGGTTCTCCGTTTTCGGCACTTCTGTAATCGGCTATACATTCACCACAGCATTCCGCAACTATACTTCTTTCCACAAAGGAGAGATTTATTATGCAGCCGCGAGAACAACTACAGATCCCGATCGAAGGAGATCTGTCTCCAAAGGAAACGGAAAGGTCAGTGGTCAAAAAACCCACTCCCGACCTTGCCGCAATGAAATACCGCGACCCGGAGTTCGTTGCCACCGGCAAGCTGGCCTCGGCTCTCGGAGTGTTCAGCCTTGGCCTTGGTTTAGCTGAGCTCCTCGCTCCGCAACAGCTTGCCAAACTCACCGGTGTTGACGAGGAGAAGAGTTCACACCTGCGAGTCCTGGGGCTCCGCGAAATAGGCCATGGCCTCGCCATCCTCGGCAGTAAGAAGCCAACTGCCGGCGTTTGGTCCCGCGTGGGCGGCGACATCATCGACCTGGCGTTTCTCGGCGGTTCGCTTAATAGCACGAACTCCAACAAAACGAGGCTTGCCCTTTCCGCCGCGGCGGTCTTGGGCGTCGGAGCACTCGACGCGCTGGTCGCACAACGGCTCAGTTCGCAAGATTGGGCCGGAGCTGAAGGGAATCCCGGTGCTCCAACAACTGAGGGGCAACCGTCGGCCCGCTCTGCGTTCGTTGAAAACGGAGGTGCACGATGAAAGCTCTCTGCTGGTTTGGCACAAATGATGTAAGGGTCGAAACGGTTCCGGACCCGGAGATCCTCGAACCTCGCGACGCTATTATTAGAATTACCTCGACGGCGATCTGCGGCTCTGATCTCCACCTCTACGACGGATATATGCCCACGATGGAGCGGGGCGATATCCTCGGCCACGAACCGATGGGCGAAGTGGTCGAGACGGGCTCAGGTGTCACGAATCTAAAACCGGGCGACAAGGTCGTGGTTCCGTTCACGATCTCGTGCGGCGAGTGTTTCTTCTGCAAGAAGGAACTTTATTCCTTGTGCGACACCTCAAACCCGAACGCAGCCACCGGGCGAAAGGTCATGGGCCACGCAACTGCGGGCCTTTTCGGATACTCCCACCTGACCGGAGGTTTCGCCGGCGGACAGGCCGAATATCTTAGGGTGCCGTTCGCGGACGTCGGGCCCATCAAGGTGCCTGACGGGATTCCTGACGAAAAAGTACTTTTCCTCTCTGACATATTTCCCACCGGCTATATGGCCGCTGAAAATGCCGAGATCGAACCCGGGGACACGGTTGCAGTTTGGGGCTGCGGTCCCGTGGGTCAATTCGCGATGAAGAGCGCCCGCCAGTTTTTTGGTGCAGAGAGCATCATCGCCATAGACAACGTTCCCGAACGGCTTGAAATGGCAAGTAGGGAATCCGGCGCCGAAACGATCAATTTCGATGAAGAAAACGTCTACGAACGTCTCCAGGAGATGACAGGCGGGCGGGGCCCCGACCGATGTATCGATGCCGTCGGCTGCGAAGCTCTGGCAGGTGGAATGCTTGACGGTATCGTCGACTCCATCAAAACTGCCACTATGCTTGCAACTGACCGTGTCCACGTTCTTCGTCAGGCGATCTGGTCGTGCCGCAAAGGTGGGACGATCTCTATCCCGGGCGTCTATGTCGGGGCCGGGGACAAGATACCGATAGGAGCGATGATGAACAAGGGGCTTACCCTAAAGACCGGCCAGACGCATATGCAGAAATATATGCCGATGCTTCTTAAGAAGATCGAAATGGGCGAGATCGATCCATCGTTCATCATTACCCACGAGGTTGCTTTGGACAACGCTCCCGAAATGTACGATACGTTCAAGAACAAACAGGATGGGTGCATTAAAGTGGTGCTTAAGCCGGGTATGAATGGTCAACGGCACAACACAACGGACACTAAGGGTACTGCTTAATGGATTCGCCGTTTGATTATCCGATCCGGGTCGGTGCCGTGTCACTCGTTGTTATGACGCTTGCGAGTGACGCGTGGGCCTGTCGCTGGTGCCGATTCCGCGTTAGCCAGGGCATTTACGGCTCAGACTTTTTATCCACGCTCGTCACGCTTCTATTGCCGGTGATGGCGCTTGGGTTGATCGCGACGGGGATCTATCATTTCGATAAGATCGCCGAACGACTTGGAGGCATGAAATAATGGAAGGGACGACTCGAACTCCGTTGATCGCAGCCGGCATCCTGATAGGCGCTGGACTCGGCGGTTTTATCGACGGCATCGCTCTGCACCAGATACTCCAATGGCACAATATGCTCTCGTCCGTCTATCCGCCGGACAACCTGATCAATGCAAAGATCAACATGGCTTGGGACGGTTACTTTCATTTAGGTGTTTGGGTAACGACCGCTCTCGGTATCGCTTTTCTATTTTCTGCCGGCCGACGCCAAGACGTTCCGTGGTCGGGCCGGACGCTTTTGGGATCAGCCATCTTCGGGTGGGGGCTATTTAATTTGATCGAGGGAACGATCGACCACCAGATATTAGGAATTCATCACGTAAATGAATATGCGGCGAACAGGTTGGCTTGGGACTTGGGATTCCTGGTGGTGGGCGGGATTCTATTACTGATTATTGGCGGGGCAGTACTCCGAGCTGGCTCGAATGACTCCATACCGCGGGGCGAGGGTGCTTAAACCAATTGCACTGTTACATAATCTCTATTATCAGACGCAACACATATATTTCGCCTTACAGGTGCTTAACCGCGAAAACTGTCCCCGCCGCGCGAATTCTCGCCCTCCCCTAACATGCCCGATTCGCTTTGACACCCCCTTCGCCACAGTCTAGAATTAGAGTTTTGTTATCCACCCGGATTTCATTATCTTAAGCACGTAAGGAGCTGCAAATTGAGTAACGGAAATTTTCTATTCACGTCCGAATCGGTCACCGAAGGCCACCCGGACAAAATTGCTGACCAAATATCCGATGCGGTCCTCGACGCCATCCTCGAAAAGGATCCGATGGCCCGTGTCGCATGTGAAACCCTTGTCTCCACGGGTCTAGCGGTCATCGCCGGAGAGATCACCACCGACGCTCGCGTCGATTATAAACAGATCGTGCGCGATACCATTCACGAGATCGGCTACAACGACGCCCTCTTTGGCTATGACGCCAATACGTGTTCGGTCGTCGATGCCATGGGCACGCAGTCGCCCGATATCGCTCAGGGCGTTGACACCGGCGGTGCCGGCGACCAGGGGCTAATGTTCGGTTTTGCCTGTAACGAAACGCCGGAGCTGATGCCGCTGCCGATCAAGCTGGCTCACGACCTGACGATGAAGCTATCTGAAGTTCGCCGCGACGGCACTCTTCCCTATCTTCGTCCAGACGGCAAATCGCAGGTTACGGTTGAGTATCGCGACGGAAAGCCTTTTCGGGTTGAGGCCGTGGTTGTTTCGTCGCAGCACTCGGAAGATGTCACGACCGAGCAGCTCCGTAAGGACATTACCGAAAAGGTCATCAAGCCCGTCATCTCGGCAGATCTGCTTGATGAGGACACCAAATATCACATCAACCCGACCGGCCGATTCGTTATCGGCGGCCCGATGGGCGATGCCGGCGTTACCGGCCGTAAGATCATCGTAGATACATATGGCGGTTATGCCCCCCACGGCGGCGGAGCCTTCTCCGGCAAAGACCCGACGAAGGTCGACCGTTCGGCTGCATACATGGCTCGGTACATTGCCAAGAACATCGTTGCTGCAGGGCTAGCTGAAAAATGCACGGTCCAGCTCGCATACGCCATCGGCGTCGCCGAGCCCGTTTCGGTCTACGTCGATACCCATGGCACCGGAAGGGTCGATGAAGAAAAGCTTTCTGAGGCGGTCCGTAAGAATTTTGCCTTGACCCCCGCAGGGATCATCGAAATGCTCGACCTGCGCAAGCCGATCTTCAAGAGGACCGCCCGTTTTGGCCATTTCGGCCGTGACGAGTTTTCCTGGGAAAAGACCGACAAGGCGGACGCACTTCTTAGCTCAGTGAGCGACGCAGCTACGGTTTAACTTTGGTGACAGGCTCTCGAGATGAGAGCCTGTCCTTTTTATTGGGCCGGCGACCCCGGCCGAACAACATTATTAATATGGCAAAAGAAGGAATCTCAATGCAACACGATATTAAGGATATTAACCTTGCCCCGGAGGGCAAACAGCGTATCGAGTGGGCCGACCGCGAAATGCCCGTTCTTCGGCTGATCCGCGAACGGTTCGAGGCCGAGCGTCCGCTCGAAGGAGTACGGCTCGTCGCGTGTGCCCATATCACGACCGAGACGGCAAACCTCGCCCGCACCCTGCAGGCAGGCGGAGCCGAGGCTCTATTGATCGCGTCAAATCCCCTTTCGACACAGGATGACGTCGCCGCTTCGCTTGTCGCCGACTGGGGGATCCCCGTAATGGCGATCAAGGGTGAGTCGATCGACACCTATGTTAGCCACGTTCGTGCCGCTCTCGACACTAACCCGAACATGATCATCGATGACGGATCTGACGTCGTCGCGACCATGCTCAAGGAAAAGAAGGAGCTTGTTGACGGACTCATCGGCACGACCGAAGAGACGACGACCGGCATCGTCCGCCTAAAAGCTATGCAAAAGGCCGGCGTGCTCAACTTCCCTTCGATCGCCGTTAACGACGCCCAGACAAAGCACTTTTTCGATAACCGCTACGGAACCGGCCAGTCGACTCTCGACGGCGTGATCCGTGCGACCAACATCCTGCTTGCCGGTAAGACGATCGTCGTGGTCGGCTATGGCTGGTGCGGTAAGGGCATTGCAATGCGGGCCCGCGGCATGGGCGGCAACGTCGTCGTTTGCGAGATCGACCCGATCAAGGCGATCGAAGCCGTTATGGACGGCATGCGTGTCCTGCCCATCAGCGAAGCGGCCAAGATCGGCGACTTCTTCATCACCGTCACCGGCAACCGCCACGTGATCGATAAACATCACTTTGAGGCGATGAAGGACGGTGCGATCGTCTGCAACAGCGGCCACTTCGACCTCGAACTCAATCTCGAAGCTCTGCGCGAAATGTCGGAGCCGGTGGTCAAACGCCGCCCGTTCGTTGAGGAATATCGAAGCAAGAACGGCGACAAGAGCGTGATCGTTCTCGGCGAAGGCCGGCTGATCAACCTCGCCGCAGCCGAGGGCCATCCCGCATCCGTGATGGATATGTCGTTCGCTAACCAGGCCCTGTCCGCCGAATACCTGGTAAAAGAGAAAGGCAAACTCGAGAACGGCGTGCACGTACTCCCCGAGGAGGTCGATCAGGAGATCGCATCGCTCAAACTTCGTGCCATGGGCATCAACATCGATGAACTCACACCCGAGATGATCGAGTATATGTCGAGCTGGGAGACCGGAACCTAGGCCCCTGTTCGCGATGCAAGCTCAAAGGCTCCGCTCTATTGCGGGGCCTTTTTCAATTTAGCGAAAATTAACGGCGCAGCAGCAAAGATCGCGATAAGGGCGTAATAAACCCCACCCGCAACCGGGTCACGGCTGCTCACGTATTCTTCCGGCGAAAGCCCGCGAAGCCGGAGCACTACTGTAAATTCAACTGTGATAAGTATGGCCGCCGCCACGATCCCCGCGATCAGCGGCCGCCAAACTTCCCCGCTGAAAGCGAACTTCCCTACAAGCCATCGCGCCGCCAAAATGATGACCGATAGCATAACCGGCATCTCGATCAGCTCGGCGGCCCGTTCACCGAACCGCGGGACCAGGAATGGCACTCGGATCAATCCCATAAGGAACCCGGCCCCGAAAACTATGCCGAAATAAACAAGTGCCGCCTGAAACACCCTGGTCATGTTCTGACGGTTGAGAGCAAATACGTGCCCAGCAAAGCAAAGGCCGCCAACGGCGCCCACACGCTGATCTCAGGTGAAAGAGAGCCTCCGGCACCCAGTTGTTCAAAGACCGATGTTATTCCCATGAAAGCGAGCCACAGCCCCACCGCATATCCCACCGTGGCAGCCTTCCCTTTTCGGCTAAGGCTCAACGCAAACGGAGATGTAAAGAGCGCGATCACAAATGGCAGAAACAATGTTGTGTACTTTTTCTGGAGAGCTACTCTAAAACTTCTCCTCTCCACTTCCGAATCGCTGAAATTCATTCGCTCCCTAACCTCTCCGATCGCCATCTGGCTCGGCTTAAGCCCTGCACCAACGATCGGATTCGGGATCCCCGACACCTCCGTTCCTTCGCCAACCGAAGTCCGGGCGGCACCATCCCTCAGGTCTGATCGGAGAACGGGGCCCGTAAACTTCACTGTCTCGCCTTCCCAAACCGCCGATTCCCCGCGGTACAAGGTTTGCAATCCCGCCCCTTTATCGACAAATTCATAAATAGCTACGTTTCTTAGCTTGCATGACGGCACACACGACAACCCTGTCAGACCATCACCCATGGGCGCTGATTCGTTATCAGACGCAGTTATTGATTCGAACGAAAATACTTTTGTTTCGGTCGCTATCCATTGCCTCCCCTTGATCTTCACTTTGCCGCGGTCCCGGATCAGCGTCCTCAATTCCTCCTGGGTTCGATTTGCTCCCGGGGCCACGCTCTCCTGGATCAATAGATTCACGGCACCTAGAATCAACATTAATACAAAGGCCGGAAATAACAGCCTATAAACACTTTGTCCTGCGCCCGTCCAGGTCACGATCTCGTTCTGCCGAGATTTTATAACGTACGTCGCTAAGATCGCGATCATCGCTGCTGAAGGAGCGAGCTGAAGATAAACGAACGGGATCAGATACCCCAGATATTGCAGCAGCAGCGAAAACCCGCCGTCCATACTTCCCGCAAACCGCCACAATTCGAAGGCGGTGAATATCAGAAAGATCGCGCCCAGGAACACCAGCGACAACGCATAATATTTGAGAATATTTACGATCAGGTCGAAATCCCTGAGCCCTGTCGTTAGGTCGACGAAAACATTTGCCCGCCGTTTCGGGAGTCGGAGTTTACCAAGGCCCTGTACCGAAGGCAGCCGCCATCCCCAACTCATTCGCAATAGCTCAACCCGCGACGAGGCGTAAAACCACGCGATGGCGATAAGGCTCGCGACGATCGGCATCATTCCGCCCGCAAACGTACTTATCCAGCCGCTGCGTGCAAGCTGCTCGCCCAGAAATGCGAATACATAAAATCCGATCAGCCCGGCAAGTGCCAAGACGATGCCAAATCCTCGCCCCGCACGGTTAAACCGCAAGATCAATCCCCCGCCCAAAATACAGAAAAGCAGCGGGCTGATCGACAGCGTGATCCGCCGCTGGGCCAGAATCCCGGCTTCCCTTCTCTCCGTCTCGGTCTTCCCCTCGGCGTAGCGGCCGAATTGCCCCAACCCGATCTCTTCGGCAGAGAGCTCAGAGCTTTGCAGCCGTTCGATCAGTTCCCCTCGCCGTGTCTTTATCGCCAGCCGAACCTCGCCTATGACCTCCGACACGAACTTACCGTTCAGTTCACGAGTATTAAAGGTCGACGAGACCGCGTCCTCCAGCACCAGCTCCGATTGCTCATCCGTAGAATCGATCCGCCCGCCGCTGCTCGTTATCAGACGGACCTCGCCCGTCTCCGGGTTTTCCGTGTGGACAAAGATGTTTCGCCACCGGCCGGTGTCAACATCCCCATCCTTTACATAAATGGTATAGCCTGCGACCTCAGTGTTAAACACGCCGGGTTCCAGCGGCGATTCAAGTTTATATATAGCGGCTCGCAGCGCCACCGCCCGCACGGCCGCGGCCGCCAGCGGCACGCCGAAGATGTTGACGGCGAATGCGAAGAGCGAAAGTGCGACGCCGAGGAAAATTAGCGGGGCCGAAACATGTAAATTCCCTATCCCGGCGGCCCTGATCGCCACCAGTTCGCTGTCGCCCTGCATCTTCGCCAGCCCGATAACGACGCCGACGAGCGCCGCCATCGGGCATGTAAATGCAATAACGTTGGGGATAAGCGCGGCCGTCAATTGCCAGACGAGCGTCGACGGTATATTCGCGCTGAAGTAGATGTCCGAATATCGGCTGGCCTGTTGGACAAAGAGAATGACGCTTAGCAGCAGCCACGAGAAGATGAAATACGGCAGGACGGACCGCAGAATGTATGCAGATATTTTCCAGCCAAATCTCATATCCTCACTTCCCTGCCTCGGTCCGCATCCGTCCCTCGCGCTCGAACGGCCGCTCGTGCCCGATCGCCGCGGTGATCAGCCGCCGCAGCCTGCCCGAAAGGTCCGAGATCGCATCGGCGTCCGTCGCGACACTCTTGATAAAATCCGCCGGCGTTATCCGCTGTACCCTGAAAAAGATCTCCCGGACCGCCGGCAAAACGAGGTGTCCCGCACCTCGCCCGGCGCAATCGCCGCAGATCAGCCGCATATCGCTGTCCGCCTCGACCGATTCCAGATCGTTCAGCACACGTCGGCAGCGGTCGCACCTGGTCCACTCCGGCAGGTAACCGCCAAGCCGAAGCAGCCACAATTCAAAGTATAATCTGAGCGCCGCGAGCGCCGCATCGTCCGCGGGCTCCGCCTCCAAACAGGCACGAGCCATTCTATACAAAGTTTCGTTCGGATCGTGCGGCGGCAGGAGTGCGGTCAGAAGATCGGCGAGATAAGCCAGCGTTTTCAGGTATTCCGGATCGCTCGCCCGGTCGAACGCGGACCTTACCAGATCGACTCGCTGGATCGAGACCAGCTCGCGGTCTTCCTTTTGAAAATATTCGAGATTGACGATGGTAAACGGCTCGAGCGTGCTGCCGAATCGGCTCTTTAACCGCTTCGCTCCCTTGGCAACGCCGCGGATCATCCCGTGCTCGCGCGTAAAAAAGACCACGATACGGTCGGCTTCCGCCAAATTGTGGCTTTTCAGGACAAGGCTTTCGGTCTCAAAGAGCGGCATTTGTTGCCATCGCCGGAGAGAGGATCTAACGGTTTACCAGGGGATAAAGTAGAGCACCCACGCGATAAGCAGGCTTATCCCCACGAATTGCAGAAAGGTCTTTACGCCATAGATCGTCCGTTCCCTGACGGTCCCGTCCATAAACACGGCAAAGGCGACCGAAACAAAAACGGCAAATCCGATCAGATAGAGAAAGTGCGTCATTTCTTCCTCCCAATGTAGATGTCGATGGCGTCGATGATCGCGAGGTAATTCAAGAGCCCGGCCGTTTCCAGGAACCGTCCGCCGTATTCGAACGTTGCCCGCGCCGCTTCATTCGGAGCCGGCTCAACCGAATAGAAGAAACTGGCCAGCGCCCCCAACCCGTTCCCCGCTTTTGCGAATACATTTAAAAGGTAAAGAAGCTGTCCGTCTTTGAATTCAAACCCGGGATAATATGCCCCGCCGCTGGCCAGAGCAACGATGAACATTCCCCAGATCGCGCCGCTCAAAATGATGCCGCGCTTGTTCCGGCC
>JAEWBM010000181.1 GCA_023391155.1 Acidobacteriota bacterium | reverse complement strand
AGGACCTTCTCGGCCGCGAACCGGTAAAGCTCGACGACGAAAATCTTTACAGCTTTCTGCGCGGCAAGGTCGTGATGGTGACCGGTGCCGGCGGTTCGATCGGTTCGGAACTGGTACGGCAGATCACCCGTTACGAACCTGCTCGGCTTCTCCTGGTCGAACGGGCCGAGTATATGCTTTTCACCATCAGCCGGGAGCTTTCGCGGCTCTTTCCCGGTGTGCGATACGAGGCTCTGCTCGCAGATGTCGGGGACGAAGTTCGGATGCGCGAGATCTTTGAACAGTTTCGCCCGCAGGTGATATTTCACGCCGCCGCCCATAAGCACGTGCCGCTGATGGAATCGAACTCAGTCGAAGCGGTGAAGAATAATATCTTCGCTACGCGCGGGCTTGGCCTGCTGGCGGGTGAATTCGGCGCTCTGGATTTCGTGCTGATCTCGACCGACAAGGCGGTCAACCCGACCTCGATAATGGGCGCCTCGAAACGCGTGGCCGAGATCGTGGTGCAGAGCCTGAATCGAAAGTTTTCGACGAATTACACATCTGTAAGGTTTGGGAACGTGCTGGGTTCTGCCGGATCGGTCGTGCCGATCTTTCGTGAACAGATACGGAACGGTGAGGCGATCACCGTTACGGACCCGAAGATGACCCGGTATTTTATGACGATCCCTGAGGCCTCTCAGCTTGTACTTCAGGCGGGAGCGCTCGGCAACGGGGGCGAGATCTTCATCCTGGACATGGGCGAGCCGGTTCGAATCCTGGATCTGGCCGAGGACATGATCCGCCTTTCCGGCCTGACGCCCTATGAAGACATCGACATCAAGTTTACCGGGATAAGAAAGGGCGAAAAGCTTTTCGAGGAACTCGAGATCACGGGGGAGGACCTGCTAAAGACCAAGCACCCGAAGATCTTCATCGGTAAGATCGCCGCCTACGATGACAGCGAGGTGGCCCATATTCTCGACGCCTTCGAAGATGCGTTGCGGTCGCGAAGCGAAGCGGCGATACGTAAAGCCTTTGTCGAAAGTCTTCCCGAGGCAGAGATCGGTGCCGCGGAGGCCGGCCCGACCAACGAAACCGCGTCTGCCCGTACCGAACCCAAGGCCATCGGGCATAGTTCAAAACTCGGCCTGGCCGATTGATCTCGCAGATATTATGGCGATCTTGGTGACCGGCGGTGCCGGCTACATTGGCAGCGTTACGGTTGCCGCACTTCTTGCGGGCGGCGAACAGCCAGTCGTACTCGACAATTTGGTATACGGCCATCGCGAGGCCATTCCCGGCGAGGTTCCTTTTTATGAGGGCGATATCGGCGACAGCGATCTTGTGGGAAAGATCGCGGCGGAGCACGATATCACCGCGTGCATGCATTTCTCGGCATACGCATATGTGGGTGAATCGGTCGAGGAACCAAGCAAATATTTCAACAATAACGTCGTGCAGACGATCGCGCTGCTGGATAAGCTCGTCGACCTCGGAATAAAGCGTTTCGTCTTTTCCTCGACATGCGCGACATATGGTGAACCGCAATATACACCGATCGATGAATCGCATCCCCAGCTGCCGACCAACCCTTACGGCTGGACGAAGCTGATGGCGGAACAGGCGCTGCGGGCATATGACAAGGCCTACGGCCTGCGGTTCGTCGCGCTGCGGTATTTCAATGCCTGCGGCGCCGCGGGGGATCTGGGCGAGGACCACGACCCGGAAACGCATCTGATCCCGTTGGTGCTCGCGGCCGCAGCCGGGAAGATACCCGAGGTTTCGATCTTTGGCGATGACTATCCGACGCCGGATGGAACCGCGGTCCGGGACTATATTCACGTGTCGGACCTGGCGGATGCGCATATTCTGGCTTTGCGATATCTCGAGAGCGGCGGCGACTCGGACGTATTCAATCTCGGCAACGGAAACGGTTATTCTGTCAACGAGGTGATCGAGGCGGCCCGGCGGGTTACGGGAAAGCCGGTGCCGGCAACGGTGGCAGCGAGGCGTGCGGGCGACCCATCAAAACTGGTGGCAGACGCTCAAAAGGCAAGATCCGTTTTGGGTTGGGAGCCAAGGTTTCCCGAGCTTGAAAGCATAATAGAAACGGCATGGGCGTGGCACTCAGCCAATCCCGACGGATACCGTTCCGCGTGATATGATCTGTTGAAATAGGACTACATGCAGCCGAACATCGCAAAACAACGGATCAGCCGAAAGGCCGCGTCATTCACCGAGTCGGTGATCCGCGAGATGAGCCGCGAAGCCGTCAAATACGGAGCGGTCAATCTGGGACAGGGCTTTCCGGATTGGGCGGCGCCGGCGGACATTAAGCAAAAGGCAGCCGAGGCGATCGCCGCGGACCACAATCAGTACGCGATCACCTGGGGAGTCAAAAGCTTTCGCGATGCGATCGCCGAGAAGACGAAGTGGTTCCTTGGGCTCGACATCGACCCCGAGACCGAGATCACGGTGACCTGCGGCTCGACCGAGGGCATGATCGCGGCGATGATGGCGACGGTCGACCCCGGCGATGAGGTGGTGGTCTTTGAACCTTTTTACGAGAACTACGCCCCGGACGCGATACTCTCCGATGCGAAGCCCGTTCATGTTCCGCTGCGGCGGACGGAATCGGGCTTTGAGTTCGACCGCGATGAACTTCGGGCCGCCTTTAGCGAAAGAACGAAAGCTATAATTATTTGTAACCCAAATAATCCCACCGGCAAGGTCTTCTCGCAGAGCGAAATGGAGATTATCGCCGATCTCTGTAAAGAGTTTGACGCTCTCTGTTTTACGGACGAGATCTATGAACACATCATCTATGATGCGGGGGGCGAGCGGCCCGAGCATATCTGCATGGCGACGCTGCCGGGCATGCGTGAGCGGACCGTCGTAGTAAATTCGCTTTCAAAGACCTATTCGGTTACAGGTTGGCGGGTGGGGTATTGCATCGCGCCGCCGGACATTACCTCCGCTATCCGCAAGGTGCACGATTTTCTGACAGTGGGTGCGGCAAACCCATTGCAGCATGCCGGTGCATACGCACTAAGCTTGCCCGCGTCTTATTATGAAGAATTGCGTGTCGAATATCAGCGGAAGCGTGACTTTCTGATACCTGTCCTAAACGACGCCGGTTTCGAGTGTATAGCACCCGAGGGAGCTTATTACGTGATGGCCGATATCTCGGCATTCGGCTTCTCAGATGACATCGAATTTACACGCCACCTAATACGGGAGATCGGGGTAGCGGTCGTTCCGGGTTCGTCGTTTTATCATGATCCGGCATTGGGCTCACAGATGGTCCGTTTTTGCTTCTGCAAACTCGACGAAACGCTTGATGCGGCCGCAGAGAATCTTCAAAAACTTGCAAGGGGCTGACCGGGCAACCCTTTTCAAGCCATCCTGCAACAAAATTCATATCCACTCCGTAAGGTTTACGGACACTTTTATCCAATTTATTCGTCTGGAGGTTATATGTTGAGAAAGACTTTTCTTACCGTGTCGATCCTCTCCCTCGCGGCCGCCGCGGCCATCGGCCAGGACCCGGCTCCTATGCCGAACGCCGAGCGCGCGGTGCGTCCTTTTTCGCTTTTCACCGGTGACGGCGGCTATCTCGGGGTTCAAACCGTGGATGTGAACGCGGAGAACTATGCCGGATATGGGCTCAGTTCCGTCCGCGGCGTTGCCGTCGAAAAGGTGCTGGACGGCTCCCCGGCGCAGGCCGCAGGGCTTCAGGAACGCGACGTCATCGTCCGCTTTAACGGGGAAGATGTAACCAGCGCCCGAAAGCTCACGAGGCTGGTCAGCGAGGTCGCGCCGGACCACAAGGTAACGTTGACGGTCCTGAGGTCGGGCAGCGAACGCGAGCTGCAGGCGACGATCGGCAAGCGTCCCATGCCGAAGTTCGAGAACGGAGCTTTCTCAATGTCGATCCCCGGTGTGCCCGAGCCCTTTGAGTTAAAGGTACCGCGAATTCCGGACGCACCGATGGCCATTCCGCGCGGCGAGGGCGATGTCTTCGTCTGGCGCACATCTTCATCCCGGCAGATCGGCGTTGGGGTTACCCCGCTGACAAAACAGCTAGCCGAGCATTTCGGTGTCGAATCGGGCGTGATGATCAACAATGTTCGCGAGGATTCGCCCGCGGCCCGGGCCGGGCTGAGAGCCGGAGACATTATCGTGGCTGTCGATGGGAATGAGATCAAAGGCGACGGCGACCTGATCCGGGCGATCGCAGCTAAGGCTGAGGGCGACGTTGAGATCACTTTTGTCCGAGGCGGTGCGCGGCAGTCGATCCGCGTAACGCCGGAGGCACGCAAGACGGATCTCTCGGCTCCCCCGGCAATGCCGGCACGGCCGGCAGTTCCGATGCCGATGGATGTCTTTTCTGTTCCGGGCAGAGTTACCCGTTAAGACCTGAGAGGCCGTCTGAAAGGGCGGCCTTTTTCAACTGCGGTCGCGGCGGACGGTATCTTTATATAGCTCGTTGGCCTGGCTGCTGTTGTCCCGGGCCTTTTCCATTATCTCGCGATATTTTTCGGTCCGCTCGTCAAAATCCGCCTTTACCTTGTCACGAAGCTGGGCATTTTGAGGATCGTAATTATCCCGAAGAGTGATGGCCGCCAGGCGATACTGTTCGAAGGCCTCGAGCTGCTTCTTTAGCGACTCCTCTTTGAGGCCAAGGTACTCCTTGTACTCCTTGTTGATCTGCATGTCCTGCGCATCGCGCAGTTTGTCGATCGCGGCAAAACCCGAGTTGCGGCCTTCATTGATTAGCTGAACGACCTCTGACGAGATCCGCTTTACGTCTTCAATGTTATTGGTTTCGAGCGCGTTTTTGAGTTCCTCGCGTTTCCCCTCGTTCTCTTTGTAAAGCACCTTGATCTTTGTGAGGTCCTTGTTGGCCTCAGCCACGAGCTTGCCCGCCTCTTCAGTTTCATCTGGCGGGCCGAATACAGCCTCGCCCCCGCATCCTGCCATCCAAACGACGGTCAAGATGAGCATCGAGGTTATGAGGTTTCCGTGACCCCTCGGCATAAGGCTAATTTATCACAATGGCGGGCGGGTGCATCAGAGGCTTACCTTTTCGTTGCCTCTCCGCCGCCAGATGAACCCGTCGAGGACGTAATGAGTCAACTGAGGAACCGCGAGTAAGGGAACGAGATACATCTTCCATTGCTCGAGATCCCAATTCGTGCCGAACAGCCATTCGCGTTCGTGCCATACGCCGCGGCTCCAGAAAAGTTCTTCAACATAGGCGAGAGCCCAGAGCGTTGCAAGAAAGATGATCCAGTGTTGAGACAACGACCGGTAAACCGGGCCGGCCGTTTCGCGGCGCATCTTTGCGTAAAAATAGATCAGTGCAAAGTAGGGCACGCCGTGGATGATGACGTTCGTGACCGTGAAAGCGTAATCCGAGTTGAAGAAGACGATCCCGACATACCAACACACGGCCGTCGTTGCGACAACGATGTCTTTGCCCGGATTCAGAAACCCTTGGGTGAAATAGAGATACCCGGACTTGATGAAATACGCGCTTAGGGCCGCGATATAGATCGGGAAGAGGACATCTTCCACGACCGAGGGCAGAGCGAAAAAATCGTTCTCAAGAAACCAGTTGAAGTTCCGTGGAAGCAACGTCATCCAGAACGCAAGCGGATAGATCGTTGCCAGGTAAACCGCCGCAGCATCGATCCACCACGTCCACGCCGCGGTCTCACCCGCCTTTCTCCGGTAAAGCGCGACCCAGCCGTACTGCTGCCGCACAAAATGAAAGACCGCGACGATCGCGAGTGCCCGCCAAAATGTCAGCTCGCCCTCTGAATATAAAGCCACCCCAACCGCGTAACCCGCGATCGGCACCAGCGTGTAGAGCCAGAAGCGGCGTTTGTACTCCGCCGTGTCGAAATAGACCCGAAAACTCGTCGACCAAACATGCGCAACGTCGATCAGCAAGATCGCCGAGATCCACATCCAGTCGGGCGATGCCTCGTTCAAGATACCCAGCCGCCATCCCACCGCTAGCAACAGAAGCGAGACGGCGGCGCTTCCGAGAAATACCGATAGGTCGATATTCCGGGAGAAGAGCCACGCCGACGGTTTAGTTGGATCGAAGGTCTTCAAGAGAAATGTTTAGGTTTTTACGGCTGACTCCAAGATCTCTCGGCCCCACTCATTTAAGCTCTTACCTTTACTCGCTGCGGCCTTCGCAATACGGGCGTGTAGATCCGCGGGCAAACGGAGAAAGACCTTACCTGAATATTGCTTTTCAACTTCTCTGTTTTCCCGTTCACATACTTCGAGGTAAAAATCGATGGATGCCTTTAGCTCACGTCTCAATTCAGCTACGTTCTTTCCGTGAAAAACGATAACATCGTTTATGCCTAGCACTCGGCCGACGAAGACCTCGTCATCACCAGAAAACTCGATCTTTGCGGAAAAACCTTTGTATGAGAGCGTGTTATTCTTCATCTTTAACCCCTGTTTCGTCGATAAAGCGACGTATCTCTCCGACTTGGTATTTCATCGCTTCTTTTCCCGGGTGCGGGCGGTGGAGAAAGATCTTCCGGCCTTTGATCATGAACGCTACCCGGGATCCCCGTCCTTCAATGATTTCGCCCCCCAACGCAACGACAAGCTTTTCGATCTCTGCGAACTTAATATTCGCTCTGGTCGGGATCTCAAATATCTTAGCGAGCGTGTTCGTGTGTCGACGTCCCAGTTTCATATGATAGCATTTTCTGCTAGCAACCAAAAGAAATTTAGTTTATTGACCGGGTCAATTCCTCCGCTGCCCTAAGCCCGTGATAGAACGCCTCCTCAAAAAGGGCTATGCCGCTCAGATCGGTGTGCGCGAAATGGATATTTCGATAGGGCTCGAGTGCCTTTTGCCGCTCGCCGCCCCAGATGAAGCCGGGCCGCGGGCTGATCATAGCGTGGCCCCAACGCATTACATCCAGCCGGTCTGTGAGCCCCGATATGTTTGGATGTGCCCGGCCGATGTCGGCAAGACATACATCGGCAAGCTCACGCCATTCGTAGTTGAAGAGCTTCGTCCGGCCGTTCTCTTCGTGGCACATCGGGTAATAGTATGTCCAGATCGTCGCGCCGTGATCAATGCCTTTTTGGTGTGTCGCGTTTACATACCCGAGAGACGGACTCTCGTACAAGACGTTGTCCCAAGCCAGGGGAAAGTCGTTCGCGAACTGCGGCCTGGGTCGGTCGACAATATGAAGATTAGCCACAAACCATGAATTGCTCTCAAACGCTGCCGGATCGAACGGGCGGTCCTCCGCAAAACCCCTGATAACGAACGGAGCCGTAAATATCGGCGAGGCAAAGATCACCCGCTCGCATTTGAAACCGTGAAGTTGGCCGTCGGCCAGGCAGATCACGTCCGCTCCACCGTCACGTGGAACGATGGAAACCACCGCATGCGATCTGCGAATATTGTCCTTAACCATCCCGGCGAGATGCGCGGCAAACCTGCCGTTTCCCTCAGGGAAAGTGATGAACGGCTGCGATTCGTCACCGGCCGTCCGGACCCTGGAACAAAAATAGAAGAGGCCCGCCCAAGCAGATGTCTGATCAAGCTTTAAACCGTAATCATCCCGGCATGCATAATCGCAGTACCAGTAAAGGCGCTCAGAGGTGAACCCCTGCTGCCTGAGCCAGTCGCCGAATGAGATCCGGTCAAGAGCGGTCACCTCCGCATCATCAGACGCAAGGCCGCTCGGCACAACGAACGCTCGCCGGCCGCTCCCGTCGCGCCAATCGACCCAAGAGTTCAACTTTTCTTCAAACGCGGCAAGCTCCCGTTTATCATCCTCGCTCTCGCCAACGTGCAGGTACAGCCCGTGGTACCACCGGCCCTTGTAAAAAACGCGCTCCTCGGGTTCGCGGCATAGGAACTGCTCTTTTATCACGACGTCGCCGTTGGAGCTGCGGCCCTCGGTGAGCTGCATTTCGTCGAGCAGAGCAATGAGTTCCGCATTCTCACGGAAAGGGACCGGCAGATAATGAGCTCCCCACGGATGCCCGACGGGCCGGCCCTCGCCCGATCGCGACGTACCGCCCGTCTCCTTCTCAAGCTCGAGCACGACAAATTCGTTCGAACCGCCCGTCTTCAACTTCCACGCCGCCGAGAGCCCCGCGATCCCTCCTCCGACGATCGCTGTCCGAACCGACTCCCAACCGTCGGCCGGCACCTGAAAGCTCCTCCCTTCCCTCAACACGTGACCGAGTTCCCAATTCGCCCCGACGATGTCTCCCTCAGGAAAGCGCGCAGGCGCCCCCCTCCCACAGGCCGCCGCAAACGACGCCCCGAGAAATGTGGTCAGCAATTCTCTGCGCGTAAGGATCACAAGAATGATTCAAACAGGATTAGCAGGATAGACAGGATTTATTTTTTTATATAATCGAAAATACTCGACTCGCGGATTGCCGAAGTTTAGGAGCAGTCCGGTGTCGATCCCCGTCGCGTTGAGATAGTTGATGACCTGCGCCTTATGCTGAGGCAGCACTTTCGAGATCGCTTTAAGCTCGACGAGTACTTTATCTTCAACGATCAGGTCCGCATAGAAATCGCCGACAACCACATTTCTGAATTTAACTTTCAACCCAACTTGGGCGGCAACGGTTATATTCATTTGCGCCAGCGCTACCATTAGCGCTTTTTCATATACAGACTCTAAGAACCCGGCTCCCAGTTCGTTGCTGACTTCAAAACTTGCCTTAATAATTGCCCCCGTCAATTCGTCGTCTACCATCTGTTTATCGTATCTATCCTGTGAAGTATTAGTTTCTCTTTGTTGTGCGGCAAATTATTTCCTTAGATCCGGTAACTCTATCTATATATCTTGCCTATCCTGTGCATCCTGTAAAAAGACCCTACTCAAACCGGCGCCACTCGGTCTCGTAATATCGAACAAGAGCCTGATTGTCGAGGCGGTTTATCTCGACCTCTTCGTCCGGCAGCGTCATGTCGGCCGGAAAGTCGAACATGGCAGCGAACGAATCTTTATTTAGGAATTGCAGTTCGAGGCCGTCGGGGGGAGATGCCGGGGTTTCGAACTCGTGCATTTTCGCGAGTGCATACCCCCAAACACCGAAGCTTGGTACGGTCGTTTGAAACGGTTTGACCGAAAATCCTGATGCCTCAAGCGTCTTGATGATCGACCAGAACGACTTTCGTGCGTAGAGCGGCGAAGTGCACTGGATCACGACCGCCGCTTCAGGCCGGAGCTTTTGGCGAAGCAGGGAATAGAAACGCGTCGAGTAAAGTTTGCCCAAGGCAAAATTGTTGGGATCCGGGAAATCGACGATCGCAATATCGAATGGCTGCACCTCGTTGTTGTCGAGCCAGACGAACGCGTCCGCGTTTATCACCGACACACGCGGGTCTTCCATCGAGTTGCGGTTGAGCTCCGCGAGGGCGGGCAGTTCGCGTGAAAGGCCGGTCATCATGGGGTCGAGGTCAACGAGTGTGATGCTCTCTATGTCCGGGTATTTCAAGATCTCGCGCACCGCGAGGCCGTCGCCGCCGCCGAGGACCAGCACCCGCCGCGGCGTGCCCTCATATGCCGCAAAAGCGGGATGGACCAACGCCTCGTGGTATCGATACTCGTCGAATGAGTTGAATTGTAGATTGCCGTTCAAAAACAGCGAGTGGCCGAGCTTTCCACGCGTGACGACGATCCGCTGGTAGGGCGAGCTTTTTGCGTAAACGATCTGGTCCGGGAAAAGATTGTCCTCGGCGAGCGTCGTCAGCGATTCCGCTTTGATAAAGGCGATGATCAATATGATCAGCACGATCGCGCCCTTTACCCGCAGCACGGTCAGGTTCTTCTTTATCAGCGGCTCGAGGAGCCAAGTGCCCCAGAGGCCAACAGCAGCGTTGAGCATCCCGAAAAGCAGAGAGGTGCGGTTCAGCCCGAGCTTTGGAACCAGAAAGATCGGGAACATCAGAGCGGCGACAAGAGCGCCGATATAGTCCAAAGCGAGGACGCGGGAAACGAGGTCCTTGAAATCAAGCTCGTCTTTCAAGATCCGCATCAGCAGCGGTATCTCAAGACCCACCAAGGCCCCGATCGTAAAGACCATCGAATAGAGGATCAGGCCAAAATATGAAACATTGGCAAATGTGAGGAAAAGGATGGGTGCAGAGAGCCCGCCGAGGATGGCAACGGCCAGCTCGATCTCGACGAACTTGGCCGCGAGATCGCGCTCCAAGAAACCCGAAAGCCATGAGCCGACGCCCATGGCAAACAGGTATATGCCGATGATCAGCGAAAATTGTGTAACGGAATCGCCGAGCACATAGCTCGAGACCGTCGCGGCAAGCAGTTCGTAGATCAGCCCGCAAGTGGCAATGATCACGACATTGAGGAATAAAAGAGGGACACGCTTCATGGCGAAATTCAAATAGGGATCATCGGGCTGACAGGATCGAAAAAGCACATATCCCGCTTATCCTTAATGATCCTTTTCGAACTCGCCCTAACCGTGGATCGCTGCCGCGATGATTATCGAGATGCCGATCATTATCGCGCCGATGATGATCCCGAGCGCGGTGTTGTGGTCCTCTTCGATCTCGTGATGGATGTCGAAGAGACGGCTAAGGATGAAATAGGCGATCGTAAAAAACACGAGCCCGATGATCACGAAGATAAGGGTCGTGATCAAGATCTCAGCTAGTTGATCAAACCTGACAACGAATGCCGGTACTGCTGGCGCGATGAAATTCATCAGCATTTACTTTCCTCCACGAAAACCCGAATAGATAAATGGAACCCCGAGCCGCGATTTACTGCCGGAGTTCGCGACCTCCCAACCAAACCAGGCGGCCGTGGCATAGAGCACCAGCACCACGACGGCGAACGCCATATATATCGTCTTGAACATAATCTTTTCCGCGGCCTAGTCGTCGTCCGAACTGCCGAACATGCTTTCGCTCCAGCGTTTGGATTCGAACGTCAGTTTTCTGATAACGCCGAAGACCGGAACGATCCCCAAGATCAGCAGCGAACAAAGGAAATTCACGCCGCGATTTACGCCCTGTTCGACCTTTAACGTGATCGGCATTGCCTGCTGCCAATTTTGCCAAGTGCCCTCAACCCGCAGGCTGTATTTACCGGCCCCAAGCGAGGAGATCGTGGCGTCCTGAGATTGGCCGCCCTCGCTCCACGCCCCGTCGCTATCAACGCCGGTGTAATATTCGATCGGAATATTCACGGACTCGATCTCCTGGCTCTGATCGTTTATCAGGTCGACGTCGAGATCTGCCCACGAGTTGCTAACCGGTGCGCTTGCCGAGATGCGAACGTTCCGATTCGCCCTCAATTCGAAAGATTGGCTAAAGGCCGTCTGCGGTTGTGTCGCGGCCTTGAGAGGCGGCAGTGTGATCTGCTGCGAGAGAACGGTGCTGCTTATCCCCGTGAACGGCAAAAGGAAAACCGCAACAACGAAAAGGCCCAGCAGGGGGAGCGCTCCCCACGTGTAATAGAACGACCCGGTGAATGGCTGATTCGGTGCGACGGACCATGGTTTGGGCAGGCCCGATATGCCGAACGCTTTCTCGACCTCGGCATTGGTCATATAGATGCCCAGCGACCAATTCATTTCGTCCGAGGTCATCTCCTGAGAAAGCATTAGAGGCGCGGCGACGTAATCAACCGCGCGAACCGTCTCAAACTGCTCCACCCGCCAATAGAATTCGCCGTCGACATAGCGCACGGTCGCGGGGGAATCTTGGAAGATCTTGTACGAACGCCCGTTGTATTGCACCGTTGAGCCGGAGGTGAAATAGCCGCCCTGCGTCACCTCAGCCGGATTGACCGGCTCGACAAAATTCCAGTGATTGTCGGAATGGACAAGCCATCTGAAGCCGATCGACGGATTATATAGAAGATACTCGTGCCAATAGTAGGTCGTACCGTCGATGGTGACGCTCCGCACCATTCGGCCGAGGATCTTGAATTTTACATCGTCCTTAAAGGTGCCCTCCTGGCCGACCTGGAGCAGAAACTTATCAGCGGTTGGCGACGGGTCGAGGGTCTTTAGATAGCTGAGGTTGCCTTGATTGACGTCGAGCAGCGACTTGCAGTTCGGGCAGGTCACACGCTCGGCCTTGTCAGGTGCGATAAGTTCCAGAGGCCCGCCGCAATTGGGGCAGCCCATCGACGCTGCGGTGGTGCGGCCGGGCGTCCGTTCGGCCGGACGGGCCTCGGCGAGCCCGATCTCACCCAGCGTTACCTGCCGCCCGAGAAACAGCCATGGCGGAGATTCGCTGTAGTCGATCGTGCCGAAAGTGCTGTCGCGGCCGGCGAGGTCGGCATACCTGCTCTCTTCGTTGGGAATAAGCTGATAGGGTATCTCGCCCTCGGCGCCGACGGCGGTCGCTTTCCCCTTTTCGGTAACCATCAGGGGAACGTCACCTAGCTTGGCGGCGGCGACCTTTTGCCCTAGCTGAAGCTCTTCGAAACCGGGCAAGCCGGCACCCTCCGGGACAGGCTGGTAAAAGGTCATGTAAAACTTACCCTGTGCCTCGGCAAGCCAGCCGACCCAGCCGTTGTTAAAGGTGGCGTACCACTCGTCCCAATATCCCCCGAGCTGGTGTTTGAGCTGAGCCCTGCCCGTGAGTTCGAAACGTTCGCCGGAATAAACCCCTTTCAAACCGATCTTGAGCGGCGATTGAGAATCGAATATCTCGGCCACCTTTCCGAGGTCCGCAAGGCCGCGGTCGGTCCGTGCAACCGCCGAACGGCAATAGGGGCATATGAGGACGAGGGTCGAGCCTTTCTTGAACTCGATCGGCGCCGCACAGGACGGGCAGTTGGCCTGAAGTACGCTCATCGCTCACCTCCCGCCACGGTGGAACTTGCCTCAACCTCACCACGCTCGATCTTTGTCACGATAACGCAATTTGCGCCGAGAGCCTCGCGAAGCTCTGCATCCCACTCCCATTCGCGACGGGTCCGGCAGCAGTAAAGGTTGAACGTAGCGGTGCCATGTTCGGGATAGGTGTGGCAAGCGAGATGTGATTCCGTGAGCGCGATCAGCCCGGTCACGCCGCCTTCCCCGCCGAACTTGTGCCAAACGGAACCGATCGACTTAAGCCCGAGATCGGACATCACACGGGCAAACACCGAACGCAGCAGCGCCTCGTCGCGCAGCTTTTCGGCATCACATCCGGTGGCTTCGATCAGCCATTCAGTTCCTACGATCATTGAGCAGTTTCGGTCTTATGAGACAATTGTATGGATCAGAGTGAACCTAAATCTTCTAAGGGAAGTCCGTTCTTGAAAAATATACCCAAGTTTTTTGTTTTTGTCATTTTGCTTGCCGTGGTTTCCGCGGGCCTTCTCTATTTGATACGTGTGTATCACCCGGCGAGTTCCGGGCCGGAAGGCTTTGATGCCGCCTACTCTGTACCGGAGATCGTGGGACGGTTTGCATATGCACCGATCCGGGAAAGCAGCGGCCTTGCCGTATCGCATTGTCAGGACGGGGTGCTGTGGACTCACAACGACTCCGGCGATCTCCCGCTGATCTACGCCGCCGCGCCCGACGGCCGGCACCTGGGTGTCTGGCGGGTCGAGGGAGCGGAACACATCGATTGGGAAGACATTGCGCTCACTCGGACCCAGGCCGGTTCGTGCGTCCTCTATATTGGCGAGATCGGGAACAACGACCGCAAGCGGCCCGGGGGAATCATTTACCGCTTTCCCGAACCCGTCGTTTCTGCGGAAGCCGCATCTTCCACGCGCGAGGCACCGCTCACGACCGAACGTGCCGACGCGCTCGCATTCACCTATCCCGGGCCGCCGCACGATGCCGAGGCGCTCATTGTCCATCCCAAAACCGGTGTGATCTATATCGTCACGAAAGAGGTTGAAACTCCGGCTTCGGTCTATCGCATCGAGCCCCGTTTTGAGATCGGCGAAGTAAACGCGGAGCCTCATGCAACCGTCTCGCTTCCGTCGGTGCCGAACGGACTGGTTACGGCGGGCGACATCTCGCCTGACGGACAGCGGCTGATATTGACGGATTATGTCGCGGGTTATGAGTTCGCCATCCTGACGGGCGACCCCGATCTAAAAAACGTTTGGGGAACTCGGCCGACCGTTGTCGATCTGGGTGAGAGGACGACCGGCGAGTCGGCGGCGTACGGCTCTGACGGGCGTTCTATCTTGTCGACAGGCGAGATGGAACATTCGCCTATATTTCGTGTTACCGCTATGCCGCAACAATAAAATCGGGGCCACGCGTAATGCGTCGCCCCGATACTTTCAAATGCCGCGTCGGCAGTTATTCGATGATGGTGAACTTGCCCTTGTTTTCAACGACCTGTCCGCCGACCTTATCTTTTGTGATCACGCGGATCTCATAGTCGCCCTTGTCGAGAGCGTACGTCGGCAGAAGGCGGGCAAGCGTGAGGCGCTGGCCGGAGTCGCTTAACCCGGTCCAATCCTCAGGGGTGCGAAGCACTTCCTTGCCGTCCTTCATCAGCACATATTCAACATCCACAGCGGGACGCAGCGTCGTTTGGTCGATACCCGCATTGTAAACCTGCATGTAAATGCCGACGTCCTGCCCACGCTGGTATGTTCCCTCGAGGTTGGGTATCACCTTGGCGCCGCCGATAACAAAGGCCGCCCCGATGTCCCGGTCATCCGTCGGCCGCAGGGTCGACGCAAGAACGAGCGACGAGGTCGAAAGCGATTTGTCGTCATATTTCGGGACGTTGAAGCCCTGATTGATGATGCCGCGGTTACCCGTGCCGACATCGCGGACGACGACATCGACCTTGTAAGTTCCCGGTGTGAGTGCGATCGCCTTTTGATAGACCGATTTGCGATCCTTCATCTCGGCCAACTCAGCGGTCGTGGCATGCGTCGTGACGACATCCTCAAACACGCCCGAACGCTTGCCCGAAACAGCCGTGATCCGGCCATAGATATTAAGCGTTGCCGCTTGAAGGCCGCCTGATTCCTGGAACTGGACCTCCGAGTTCGAGGTCTGTACCGTGAAGGTTGCGATCACGCGATCCGCCGATTGACGGAAGAAATCGACCCGCAAGTCAAAATTGAGCGGGTTGTTGTCGAGCACGCCCGAGTCACCGCCGGCTATACCGGCAAGATCGCTGAACTTCACTTGCGGCGGCCGCTGAAGATCGGTGATCAACTGCAGCCGGTTGAACGGCATATCCTGCTGCCGCATATAGGTCCGGTCGTTCTGGCCGATGCCTGCAATGCGGTCGGCGCGGTCCTCGATCCCAAGCGATTCGCCCAGTGTCATACCCGCACCGGGGATCATCAACAGGGCGTCCTTTTCGTGTGCGTTGCGAGCGATGCGATATTCGCCTGTGCCCGTCGGATCAACGAACTCGATCTCGATACCATCGCCGACTCCGTCAAGGTGCCGGTAGAACCAGATCTCGAAGGGGTAGGTCGAGGTCGAACCGCCGCCTTCCCAGGAGGGCCGGTCGTAAGCGCCGCCCATGGGGCGTGATTCTACTGAATCGGGTTTGCCCCACGCGATGTAGATCCGGCCGCGGTCGGTCTTCCATCCCGGAATGCCGGAGGTGAAGCGTTCGTTCGCATAGGCGATCCGCTCGTAATACTCTTCGCGGTATTCGTTCTCTTCGGTGTCGGGGTTGGGGTCGCGGCGGCGCCAGAAATTTTCGATGAAATTTTCCCGCTCTTCGTCCGTCTTGAGCGCCTCAAAGGCCCGACGCTCTTCTTTCGTAATAATGTAAGCGACGTCCTCGCTCAGCCAGCGTTTGTACGCTTTGTTAAGCTCGGGCGTCACGTTGCGGGTACGCGTCGTCGGATCATCGGGCGTTTGCGCCGCGATCGGCAAAACGCCGATGGCAGCGACCACGGCAGTAAGCACGGTGCGCCGAACAACTTCGATTCGTGTCATAAGAACAACTCCAATTTAGGGCCGGCCTGATCCGGCCGAACGGCCCGACAATAGCTCCGGGCCCGAATATAGAAACAACCTATAATTTTAGACGGTTTTACCTACATCATCAAGATGCAGTTAGCCCAATGGGAGGTTGTATCCCGGTAGTTAATTCTTAGCTGCGGCCGCAGCCTCGCGGTCGGTCATGCGTTTCTTGCCAAAGAACCAGGCAATAAAGATCGAGAATACATAGAGGATCACCATCGGAGCGGCAAAGAGCATCAAGTTGGGGATATCACCCGTCGGGGACACGACGGCCGCGACCATTAAGATCACGATCAGGGCCAGCTTCCAACTGCGTATCATCAGCCCGGGTGTTATAAGCCCAATGCGTGCAAGCACATAGGCGACCGCAGGCATTTGAAAGATTATGCCCATTGCCAGCATTATCAGCGTGATCAGATCGAAATAATCGCTCGCGCGCAGCAGCAGCCTGAAGTCCTCTCCGAGGCCCAACAAGTACCGAACCGCCGGTGGAAAAAGAATGTAGTATGCAAACGCGGCCCCGGCGACGAAGGCGATCGTGGACAGGAGGATGAATGGGGTCACATATCGCTTTTCGTGCTGGTAAAGCGCGGGTGAAACAAACCCCCACACCTGAAGAAGCAGGAGCGGCATAGCAACAGCGATGGCCGAGTAAAGCGATACGGTCACGTAGAGCGTAAACGGTTCGACCGCTGTCGTCACGACCATCCGCTCTTCGCCGCCGGCTTCATTTACCGCATCGGGGGCGAGATCGACGGGCAGGCGAACACCGGCGGGAATTACGGCATTGGCGGTAAAGATGGGCTCGCTCGTGAATAGCCCCGCTAACCCTTGCGCATCGCGCTGGACCACGGCGCGAACCGATGTGCCGGGCTGAACGACGCTTGCCCCCAGCTTTGTCGAACGGTCAAAAACGTAACGGCCCTCGTCGCCTTCTGCAAGGCTCGAGATCGGCAGGATCTTTTCTTCACCGGTCCGGCCCGCCACCGGGAGTTCGCGGCGTTCCGCCTCTGACAGCGCCTGGCGGATCGGTACACTTAAAAAATCGTAGATCTCGTCGGCGACGAACCAGCATCCGACAAAGGCCACAACTATAATGACCACAGAGTTTACGAGCCGGCGGCGCAGTTCATCGAGATGGTCGAGAAAAGACATCTCGCCATCTGAACGCGACCCTCCTATACTCCGATCCGGCCTCATTTAGTTCTGGGCAAAGCTAGAGCCAATTCCGCTTATCAAGCTCCGCGTCCTCATCCGCTTCGCCGCCGTTTAGCGCAGCGGTTTCGGCGGCTTTCGCCTTGGCTTCAGTCAGTTCATCCTCGCTGACCGAGCGAATGGCCGGCGCGGGAATGGCCTCATTGGAACGCGAAGCAGTTTCCTCACGCGCTTCCCGTTCGATCGATTCGAGCTGTAACGCTTTCGATTCTTCTTCGAAATTCACCTCGCGTTCCCAAGTGCTTCGGAATTCGCTCGTAGTGTTCCGCAGGTCCGACATCACTTTGCCGATCTTGCGGGCGTACTCGGGCAGCTTTCGCGGACCCAGAAAGATCAGCGCAATTATGCCGATGAGTATCAGCTCTTGTGTGCCAATCGATTGGAAAATAAATGCAAGCACGTTGGTCTATTCCACTACGATCGCGGGCTCTCCGGATCGCGTCACCCGACCTATCACTAAAGCGTCGGGTACTGTTGCGAGGAGACCCGCGACCTTTCCTTCCGGCAAACTTATCAATAACCCGCCGGCGGTCTGAGGATCGAAGAGGGCGCTCTGCATCTCTTTCGAGACCGCCGATTGGAACCTCACGGTATCGCCCACGTAAACCCGATTATTCTTGTCGCCCCGCGTAAGCATTCCCTGCTCGACCAGTTCCAGGACGTCCGGGAGCAGCGGAACCTCTTTAGATACAATAGTTAGCTGCACTCGGCTGGCTTTCGCCATTTCGTAAGCGTGCCCGAGAAGGCCGAAGCCGGTAATGTCTGTGCAGGCATTCGCACCGGCGGCGGCCATCGCTTCGGACGCGGCTTTTGCCGAGGTCGTCATTGCGGCGATACAAGCCGCAACAGTCGATTCCGATGCAATGCCGTTCTTTACGGCGGTGTTGATCGCCCCGGTCCCGATCGGTTTTGTCAGCACCAAGACGTCGCCCGGCTGCGCTCCGGCATTGGAGATCACCCGATCTGGATGAACTACGCCCGTTACCGCGTAGCCGAATTTCATCTCCTGGTCATCGACCGAATGCCCGCCGATGATGACGACGCCTTCTTCATTTAACGCCTTTTGGCCGCCGAGAAGGATCTCGCCAAGCACGTCCCAGTCACCCTTTTGCGGGTAGCAGACGACAGATAGCGCAGACAGCGGCCGGCCGCCCATGGCGTAAACGTCATTAAGAGCATTGACCGCGGCAACACGGCCATAGACCTCCGGGTCATCGGCCACCGGCGTGAAGAAATCGACGGTTTGAACAAGCGCCAGCTCGTCCGAAAGGCGAAAAACTCCCGCGTCGTCGGAGGTATCGAAACCGACGATCACATTTTCGCTAGGTTGTAACGGAAGCTTGCTCAAAACTTGAGCAAGGTCGCCGGGGGCGAGTTTAGCCACTCAACCCGCGCACGCGACCATTTCCGTCAGGCGTTTTGCCATCGGTCGTTTTTATCCTCCTTCAAAAAATTAAGCTCCCGCGGGCTTTTCTTTGTCTGTCAGTAAGTTGAACAATCGGTCAAGATCGGTCGAATTATAGTATTCGATCTCGATCTTTCCGGCTCCGCCTTTACCGGCCTTAATACGGACATTGGTTCCCAAGGCCCGCATCATCTTGGTTTCCGCAAGGCGTACGTTAGGATCGCGTGTTTGTGTAACTCCTTTGTTATCAGCAGGTTGCGGCGGTTGAGCGGCCCGCTTTATAACGCGTTCGGTCTCTCGAACGGATAGCTGTTTTTCGATCGCGGCCCGCGCGGTCCGCATCTGAACCGCCTTGTCGTCACTCAGCAAAAGAGCTCGGCCATGCCCCGCGGAGAGCTTGCCGTTGGCGACAAGGGCCTGGATCTCGTCGGGCAATTTAAGGAGCCGCAGGGCGGTCGCGATAAGCGTTCTCTCTTTTCCGACCCGCTCGGAAAGCTGCTCCTGAGTAAAACTATAATTTTCGAGCAATTGCCGATATGCCATTGCCTCTTCGATGGGGTTGAGCTCCTCACGCTGGATGTTTTCGATCAGCGCCACCTGGAGGATATTTTCGTCCTCGACGTGCTTTACGATCGCCGGGATCCGGTGCAGTCCGGCGCGTTGAGCCGCTCGCCATCGACGTTCGCCGGCAACGATCTGAAAACGCATTCCGACATGGCGGACAAGGATGGGCTGCACGACACCGTTCTCGCGGATCGACGCGGCGAGCTCATCGAGGGCCTTGTCGTCGAAGCGTTTGCGTGGCTGATGAGGATTCGCGGTAATACGCGATATTTCAAGATTCAATGCTTTTGGCGGCCGATCAGCCGAGGCCGTCTCTTCAACCTCGTCAACCTCGGCCCCCTTTACGGGGTCTTCGCCCAGCAGTGCGCTTAGCCCGCGGCCCAATGGTTTTCTAGCCATGCGACAAGATCTCCTTTGTCAGTTGAAAATAGCTCTCAGCCCCGCGCGACTTGGGGTCGTAAAGCAAGATCGGTTTGCCGAAGCTCGGCGCCTCGGCGAGGCGAACGTTCCGAGGGATCACCGTTTTCAGCACCTGCGGCCCGTAAAAATCCCTGAGGTCCTTTGCGACAGCCGTCGAAAGGTTCGTCCTCTCATCATACATCGTAAGAAGCAAGCCTTCTATCTTAAGGTTCGGATTTAGTTCTCGCTTAAGCCGGGTGAGGGTGTCGAACAGCTCCGTGACGCCTTCGAGTGCGAAATATTCGGTTTGAATTGGGACCAGAAGCGTATCTGCAGCGGTTAGGCCGTTTACGGTCAAAATTCCCAGAGATGGAGGACAATCAATAACGATGTAGTGAAAGAACTCGCGGATCGAGTCGAGCAGCTTTTTGAGTACGTTAGCTCGAGCGTCGTCCTCGGCAAGTTCGATCTCGATACCCGCGAGGTTTTTGTGCGAGGGCAGTACCCACAGCTTTTCGATCTCGGTTGGAATTACCGAATCCCGGACCGAATTGCCCGAAATCATCGCCTCGTATAGAGATCTGCGCCCGGGGACACGTTCAATGCCGGCTCCAGAGGTCGCGTTGCCCTGCGGGTCGGCGTCGACTAGAAGCACCTTTTTCCCCGCCAGGGCAAGGCCGGCGGCAAGGTTGATGGCGGTGGTCGTCTTCCCCACCCCGCCTTTTTGGTTTGCGATCGCAATGATCTTTGCCATCGTGATAGTAAATTCGGATATGCTGGGACTATTTTACGGCATTAGGAGTAGAACAAGCACGGTTGTGGAACGTTCCACAAACCGGGAAATGTGGAACGTACCACATTTTTATCGATCCGCCGACTGAGCAGCGGTCAAATGCACCAGAACAGTCGAAAGTGCTGCGGGCGTCAGGCCCGCGATCGAGCGAACCTGGGCAAAATTTTGCGGGCGTGCACGCTCGAGCCGTTCGATCATCTCATTTGATAAACCGCTGATATTATTGAACTTAAAGGTTTCAGGGATCTTCAGCGTATCGTGGTGATTGGTCCGTTCGGTCGCCGCTGCCTGCTTATCGATATAGCCGGCGTAAAGCGAATCTGCCAAAGCTGTCCCGAGATCGCCTTCATTTACCTCGTCGCGAATTTGTGATGGCAGGAGGCGCCGAACGAGTTCGCGGGAAACGCCCTGCCGCTGTGCAAGCTGCGAAAGTGTGAACGCGTCTCCGAGATCTGCACCCAGCAACTGGCTAACTCCTGCATATTCAACACTTGACCGCTTAAACCTGGTATTGTCCAAGGCGTTTCTTAGTCGGGCGAGCCGGTCGCGTTTTGTGTTGAATCGGTCCCAATCGGTATCGCCCACCAAACCGGCCTCGCGGCCAAGCGGAGAAAGGCGCTGGTCAGCATTGTCGTGCCGGAGTTTCAGACGCGCTTCGGCCCGCGAGGTAAATAAACGGTAAGGCTCATCGACCCCATGCCGGATAAGGTCATCGGCCAGCACGCCGATATACGCCTCATCTCGTTGTAAAATAAAGGGCTTACGGCCGTCGACGTGAAACGCGGCATTTATGCCGGCCAGCAGGCCCTGGCATGCGGCCTCTTCGTAGCCGGTGGTCCCGTTGATCTGCCCCGCAAGGAAAAGCCCTTCCATGCGGCTCGAAGCCATTGTCGGCATCAGCTCCCGTGGATCAACAAAATCGTACTCGATGGCATAGCCCGGCCGAATGATCTGGACCGAGTCAAAACCCGGGATCATCCTCAAGAGCTCAAGCTGAAGGGCGGAGGGCAACGAGGTCGAAAACCCATTCAAATAGACCTCGTTGGTGTTGTGCCCTTCGGGCTCTAAGAATAATTGGTGCCTGTCCTTGCCGGCGAATTTAACGACCTTGTCCTCGATCGATGGGCAGTATCGGGGGCCGACGCCGGTGATCTTTCCGGAATAGAGCGGCGATTGGTGCAAGTTACCGCGGATGGCGTCGTGCACATCGTTGCTCGTGTAACCGATAAAACACTGGATCTGCGGCTGTTCGATCTGATCCGTTGCGAATGAGAACGGCACCGGCCTGTCATCGGGGGGCTGGGGTTCGAACGCGTCCCAGTCGATCGTGCGGCCATCCAGGCGGGGAGGTGTACCGGTCTTTAGACGGCCGACAGGAAAGCCATGGTTCCTTAGCGATTCCGCCAACGCTATCGAGGCAGGCTCGCCGGCCCGCCCGGCTGAAAATGTTTGCCGGCCGGTGTGAATTGTTCCGTTGAGAAAGGTGCCTGTTGCGACGATGACCGCCGTTGCGCCAAAGCGGCGAGTATCGCGCATTTCGACGCCGATAACCTTATTATTCTCAACAATTAGGTCGATAACTTCGCCTTGACGCAAGTAGAGGTTCGGCGTCGCTTCGAGCACGCGGCGCATCTCGGTGCGATAAAGGCTGCGGTCTGCCTGGGCTCGAGGAGATTGAACCGCCGGGCCGCGGGAACGGTTGAGGAGCCGGAACTGGATACCGGTACGGTCGATCACCCGGCCCATTATGCCGCCGAGCGCGTCGATCTCGCGGACGACGTGTCCTTTCGCTATTCCGCCGACCGCCGGGTTACAGGACATCTGTCCGATGAGGTCAAGGTTGAGGGTGACCAGAGCGGTATTTGCGCCGAGGCGCGCCGAGGCGGACGCGGCTTCACAGCCCGCGTGCCCGGCACCGATCACGATCACATCAAAACTCTCGTCGAACATTTTTCCTCTGAGGCAAAAAATAGCGGGCGATGCCCGCTGTTCTAAATGCAAACTTTAGATTGTAGATCAAACGCGGGTGTTTGCCAACGAAATTTTCCTTAGTTCCACATCCCGCGAAGTGCGGTGTCGGCAATCGAATGATATCGCGCAAGCTTTACACGGTCCGAATTCTTGTACGTGACCAGAGGCATAAGTCCGAGGTCCATCAGTTTTTGCATCGCCGTGTCGGTCAGAAGTACCTCAGCACACGGCTTGTAAACGGTTTCCGCGTCATGCTTGTATACATGCACAGGCAGGCCCTCAACGTCCTGTTTGAGGCGATTGCCCATCTCCCAGCCGAATTCCGAAAACGATTCCGCCAAAAGCTGGCCGACGATGAAACACGGATTGCTCCAGACATAGCTGTCGTGGTCGGGTGGTCCTTCAAATTCCTCGAACGAAAAGGTTTCGAGCGGATCAGTGTCGGCTCCGTAAGGAAGCCGCGCCATAAATCGCGGTATCGCCATCCCGAGGTAAACCGATTCGGTCTGATCGCAAAGCGCTGACCAAAGCTTCCCTTCGTCTGTCTGGTCGGAGACCTTCCAATTTGCGGGGTCCGGGGAACTTTCGAGCGAATGAACCCCGAATACATCGGGACGCATATGCGAAACGAAAGGCGCGTTCGCGGCCGCGGCTATCTTAGATACCCGTATAAGCGCGGCAACATCGTCGACATTCGGCGAGAACGCGTAGTTGCCCAACACAAGTGCGAAGGGTTCGCCTCCAGGGGTTTCGACCGTGTCGCGGATCAAGTGGCGGAATAGGACGGTGTCGGTAAGGCTGCCCGCAGACTTCAGATCGTCGGCGAGTTCGTCCTTGCTGATGTCCATCAGGTGGATCTTTAACTCGGGCGAGGTCGCGGTGCTGCGCACCAGGAAATAAAGACCCCGCCAGGCAGCCTCAATCTCTCGAAATTTTGCATCGGAAAGGATGCTGCGCATGAGAGCGCCCGTCGCGCGGTCGATGGCCTCTATCAACGCCGACTGCTCGCTTTCGTCAACAGAAACAAGATGGGGCCGGACCGCTTCATTTATTAGATCGGCCACGTCGCGCGAAACACCGGGTTTGGGTGCCGCGGCGCCGCCTGAGGGCTTCGATAGGATCGAATCGAGCAAGCCTCCGCCGTCGGGAGGCGGTTCTGTCGACGTCGGCGCCGGTGCGGTCTCGATCGGCGCCATCTCCGGCCCGCCGAATCGCTCTCTCACTTCACGAGCGGCTGCGTTAAATGTGTTCTCGTCGCGGAGACGCCGCCGAAGGTCGCGCAGCTCGGAGAAAATAGGAAGGCGGCGGAAGATAGCGTCGGGATGGAGATCTTCGATCTCATTAAACTCGAGCGTGAGCGGATCATCCGCGCCGGGGGAAAGGTCAATCCGGGTACCGAGGCGCCGCATCACGGAGTCAAATTCATCGCGATCGATCTCGATGGGCCATCTTTCGCTGAGCGGACGCTTTTCGGCGTCACCGCTCCAATCGCCGAGAACAAGTATGCGAAAAGGCGGCTCCTCGACGATGCCGCCCTTCTCACTCTCAAGCGTAAATGTTCCTTCCAGTCCTTCGTTCGGATCGATCATGCAGCGCTCCTCCTATCCCTGTTCGGTATGGAAGAATGATATAGCGCCGCCGAAAAATGTCAATCATTCGCGGCTTTAGCCGTCGATCAACTTTTTCAAAAACTCGCGATGGCTGTCATCCATCTCGACAAAATTTACGCCAAAGCCGACGCCGTTGGCCAGCCAGGCGACCTTGCCGGCAAACTCCATCGAATTTCCATCGGGGTGGGCGAGCGTTAGCCGGACGTCCTCGCCGTCGGCAAAGGTCGAGATCGCATCGACGAAGCATCCGCCCATACTGAGGTCGCTTATGCGTACCTGCCGTCGGCCTGATGCGCCGTCCAGGGTGATGTCTGAAAGATAGGAGACTCTTTTCTGTTGTCTTGGCATGATGATATTAGTGGATCTGGAAGTGCGGCCGACGAAGAAGCGTGAGGCTGGCTGCCGACCCGTCTTTGATTCTAATTTGTCTGGGTACGCTAAATCAAGGAGATTGGTCGGAATGACGAACAAACGCCCTCGGGATCGAATCCTGAGGGCGTTCATCCGTTGGGGAATCGACGTGGTTAAGTTGCGTTCACCTCGATCTTTGCCGGCTCTTTCATTGCAAGCTTTTTGAGCTCGAGGGTAAGGATGCCGTCTTTGAGATTGGCCGCGAGGTTTTCGGTTTCAACAGGAGAGGGCAGCGTCAGCTGTCGGCAGAAGCGGTCGCTGCGGCGCTCGGTGTAAAACGTTTTCTCGTCTTCGCTCTTAAGCTCAGTCCCGGATTCGCCTTTCATAAATAGAGTATCGTCCTTAACGCTGAGCTCGATCTCGTCGGGCCTGAATCCGGGGATCTCCGCCCGAACTTTTACCAGTTCGTCGGTCTCGGTGATCTCGACCGGGGTTGGACGGAGAAACTCCGACTCAGCCCGGAACCAGTCATCAAGATGACTGCCAAGACTGTGGCCCCTTTCTTCAAAAAAGTTAAATGCCCGCCGAGCGATCTCGCGCGAGACCTCAGCGAAATGGTCAAACATTTTCTCGGTCTCAATGATTGCGGGTTTTCGTTCGGTATCTTGCGGTGCTTTTTCTAATGCTGTTGTTGCTTTCATAATCGTTCCTCCAGAACAAACGTTCATTAAACGGTGAGGGGATAGACACATCATTCGCAATCTCCGTGCCATATGAGACTTAAGTGTTTACGGAGGTTCGGATATATTTTGGGCGTTAATTGGCGTGGGAAATTTCGCGCGGCGTGAGAAAAGCCGAATTTAATATTTTCGGCAGAGTTATAATGAGGAAATGGAAAGCAAGACTTCAGAGATAATGGTGTGCGGAAACTGCGGCGCACGGAACCGCGTCGCGACCGGCGCCGCGAAGCAGCCGGTTTGCGGAAGATGCAAAACTCCGTTGTCGCATGGGAGGGCACCGGTGGTGGTCACCGACGGCAACTTTGCAGCGGTGACCGCAACCGACAAGCCGGTCGTGCTCGATCTTTGGGCCGCATGGTGCGGCCCGTGTCGAATGATCGCACCGACGATCGAGGCAATGGCAAAAGAGTATGCCGGGCGGGCGGTGGTCGGGAAACTCGATGTCGATGCCAACCCGCAGACCGCTTCGCGCTTCGGAGTGCAGAGCATCCCGACAATTCTAATTCTGAAAGACGGGCGGGAGGTCGATCGGCTGATCGGACTGCAGCCGGCGGATGCCATTCGGCGGCGCCTTGACGCGCACATTTAAAAATGAGAACGGAGACAAGCGACCCTGCATGTCACCTGCCTCCGTCCCGTATGCAGGAAAACGTGTTTCCGTGCACACTTTCTGCCCGAGCTCGTTAAGGCCGGGGGTTAATGCTTGACGAGTGAATCATGGACGGCTGTCGGTAAGACCGAGATCATGCCCATGAACACCATGCCAAATGCGACGAAACCGAAGACCACCAATGCCTCGGCCGTCATTTTGCCTGCGGCAAAAACCACCACGAATGCCGCTGCTATAAGCACCCATAACGCAATGTAGATCTTCGTTAACATCAGGTTTCTCCATTGGGAAAGTCTTCCCGCCACGGTTTAATGCAACGCCGGTGCCAAACGGAAATGCCGTTAAATACGGGGGTCGTGAAGAGGTGAGGCGCGGAAAGTTTCGCGAACCGAGAACCGCAGGTGCGGATATTCTCGCGCTTTCTAAAGACGAAAATGCCCGGAGTGATCCCGGGCACTTACTCAGTCTTCGAGAGAATTAGTTGATGGTGGCGTCGGGTTCGACGGGCGGAGCGTAAGGCGCTGAGGTGTCACTGCGGTCGACTGTGGCCCGCCCCGTTTTGGACTCGGGATTGATCTTAAGGATCACCTCGACATTTTCGCGAACCCAGCTATCCATCCAGCGAATGCTGACGGCCGGGGTCAGCGTCGGGTTAACCTTTGTGATCAACTCCAGCGCACGAGACCGCTCTTCCTCATTCGTAACCTGGTTCGCATCGCCGTTCACAATGACACTTTTCCAGTTGCGGCGGTCATGCACGTCTTCAGCCTGCAGACAGACACGGGGGTTTCGGCGGATCATCTCGGCCTTTTTGCCCTCGGTCGTATAGATGAAAACACCAGGCGGGTCATACGCGAAGTGAACCGGCACGACGTAAGGTACGTCGTCGTTCGAGCAGGCAAGGTGGCCGTAGTTCAACCGCCCCAACAGCTCCTCGATCTCGTCGTTCCGCATTTGTTCGATCTCTATCATCATTCCCCCTGAATGCTTTGGATTTATTCAATTCGTGTACCACGAATATAGCATGTTGCGCTATCAGGCATAATGTTTGCACTTCTGCAGATTTGGGAATGCGGGTCCGAAAAAGGCATTTCGGGTGAGGTTTTATGAAAATATTGATAGCAACAGACGGCTCTGATTTCAGCACGGCGGCGGTAGAGGAAAGCTGCGAGCTATTTGGGGCGGACAGGGATGTCGAGTTTAAAGTGGTATCGGTCTATGAACCGATGCAGCCGATCGCGGCGGAACCGTTTGCCTTGTCTGCGGAATACTATAACGAGATAACTGCGGCGTCGCGAAAGGAGGCAGAGCATTTCGCTGCCGGCGCCGTGGATCTTATCCGAAACAGGTATCCCGATGCAGTTGTTTCTGCGGAAACGCTGTCGGGAAAGCCGGCGCATCAGATCGTTGAGTATGCAGAGAACTGGCCGGCGGATATGGTCATCGTCGGATCGCATGGCCGCGGGTTTTGGGGGAGGCTGTTGGGCTCGGTCTCAAATTCGGTCGTCACGCATGCACCGTGTACAGTTCTCGTAGTTCGGCGGTCCGAATAGTAGCCTATCCGGCCGGGGCAAGCAGGGTGTGCACGGCATCGAGCAACGCCTCGGCCGTGAAGGGCTTTTGAAGATTTGCGTTTACGTTCATCCCGCTTAGCTCGGCCATCTGTTCGGCGCTCATCAGCCCGCTCATTGCGATCACCCGCACACCCGGATCCATCTTTCGCAGGGCTCGTATCATCGCGGGCCCATCCATAAACGGCATGGAGATATCCGTAAGCACGCCGGCGATCTCTGTGCGATG